>NZ_LR962863.1:1891682-2206962 GCF_900458895.1 Staphylococcus schleiferi | reverse complement strand
GATGAATAGATAAGCAACAACCTTCCACACATCCAAGCGCGCGTAAACGATGCTTCAAATGAATGTTTTGCGTTTCTAAAGCTTTGACTCGATAGTTTCTTCCAACCTCAGCATTTGCAACATGTAACATACTCCCACCTACTTATCGTTAATGATAATCATTTTCATTTAATTATAGAATACCTTGAATTATATTTGTTAGCAATAGTGATTTTAGAAAGAATATGTAAAATTATTGAATTTAATCAAAAATTTTGTTGGACTAGAACGGCATTCAGCTGGACTTTAAAGTCTAAATAACGTGAAATAGTCAAGTTTTACTCGTCGCTTCATTTAAGGCGGATGCACAATCCATTCAGTTTAACAATATGCGAATCAGTTTGGATATGTGTGTGATAGTTAGCTAGGTCGGCATGACTCGATGAACTGCATTGTTCATCTCGACATATGAGAATGTCGTTTGTCGTGGGCTATACGTAATGGAAGAAAGAGGGGTTTTTGACCTAAATATTATTAAAAAAACATATTCTCACTATGTCATACGCGTGGTATACTTGTTGTGTTAAAAACAGTTGAAAGGTAAGAGGTAAATCCTTATGTATTTGATCATTAACATTATTGGTTTGTTTGTATTTTTGGGTGTTGCATATCTGTGTTCACGTGACCGTAAAAATATACAATGGGGTTCTATCGCTGTCTTAGTTGTATTGAACCTTATCTTAGCTTGGTTTTTCGTATACTTCCCTGCTGGAACTTTAGCCGTTAAAAAAGCAGCAGAAGGTATCTCTTGGGTAATAGATGCTGCATTTGCAGGTATAGGTTTTGCATTTAAAAGTTGGACAGAAGTCAAACAGTTAGATATGGCTGTTGCTGCGCTTTTCCCTATTTTATTAGTTGTGCCTTTGTTTGACATTTTAATGTATTTCCGTATTTTGCCATGGATTATGCGTGCAATTGGTTGGGTGTTAGCCAAAATTACACGTCAACCTAAATTTGAAGCATTCTTTGGTATTGAAATGATGTTTTTAGGTAACACTGAAGCACTTGCGGTTTCGAGTGAACAATTAAAGCGCATGAAAGAAACACGTGTGTTAACGATTGCAATGATGTCAATGAGTTCTGTATCTGGTGCGATTGTTGGGCCTTACGTCACAATGATTCCAGGTGAATTAGTATTGACAGCCATCCCATTAAATATTGTTAATGCGATGATTGTAGCTTCAATTTTGAATCCAGTTAAAGTTGAAGTAAATGACGATGTTATTTATGACTTACGTGAAAATGAAGCGCGTCAACCGTTCTTCTCATTCTTGGGAGATTCAGTATTAAATGCTGGTAAGCTTGTTTTAATTATCATTGCTTTCGTTATTAGTTTTGTTGCTTTAGCAGAATTGGCAGACCGTTTGATCCACCTTATCAGTAGTGGTATTGCACACTTATTCCACTTAAAAGGAAGCATTGGTCTAGACCAAGTTTTAGGTGTATTTATGTGGCCGTTTGCATTCTTATTAGGTCTACCGTCAGATGAAGTGTGGAAAGTTGCACAAAATATGGCGAAGAAAATTGTGACAAACGAATTTGTTGTCATGGGTGAAATTACTGGTGAAATTAATAGTTATACACCGCACCACCGCGCTGTTATTTCTACATTCTTAATTTCTTTCGCTAACTTCTCAACAATTGGTATGATTATCGGTACATTAAAAGGGATTGTTAATGAAAAGACGTCTGATTTTGTTTCTAAATATGTACCAATGATGTTATTAGCGGGTATTTTAGTTTCATTATTAACAGCAGGTTTTGTAGGTTTATTCGCTTGGTAATTGTGATTCCGGTGAGCGACGGAATGAAAAAATGAGGGAGCAGGACATCATCGTCCTGTCTCTCTCTTTTTTATGTGTAAGTGATGATATTGAAAGGTTAATGTCTTAAACTGTGAGTAGCCCATATCAGCTTATTATTCCAAATGAAATTAACGCATAAAAGAAGCAGCCCAGCGCTTGCTGAACTGCCTTAGACGGGAAATGAATAATTTAGATTGATATTCGAGCATGATATCAACCTCGAGCAAAAAATCTCTCTTACTATAAAAAACACAAAGGAGATGGCCTCTTGTTGACTAGTAAACTAGCAACAAATAAGGTAATTCATATTATACACACTTTTACACCATAAGTAAACTAAATATTCAGAAATTTAACACTTTAATAAAATCGTTTACACTAACTCGGAATTCAAGGGTACGAATTGTCATAAAGTTGTGATAATATGGCTAATGACAATATAAAAAGACAATCTTAAGATGAAGGGAATGGTTTGGTGAGCAGAACAATTAGAGATTTAATTTTAGTCGTTTTAGGTGCGTTTATATTTTCAGCCGGCGTAAATGCATTTATTATCACTGCGGATCTTGGTGAAGGCGGTGTAACAGGGCTCGCAATCATTTTATACTATGCATTTCACTTATCTCCAGCTATCACAAACTTTGTGGTGAATGCGATTTTAATCGGTGTGGGGTATAAATTTTTAAGTAAAAGAAGTATGTATTTAACCATACTAGCGACGGTATTGATTTCTATTTTCCTTAGTTTAACTGAGTCATGGCATGTAAAAACGGATGATGTCATTATTAATGCGATATTCGGTGGTTTCTCTGTAGGATTAGGAATCGGTATTATTGTATTGGCGGGAGGTACGACTGCAGGAACAACTATTTTGGCGCGTATCGCAAATAAATATTTAGATGTGAGTACACCCAATGCCTTACTCTTCTTCGATTTAATTGTTGTGCTGATCTCGTTGACAGTCATTCCTTTAGACCGTGCTCTGTTAACAATTATTAGTTTGTACATAGGTACAAAAGTAATGGACTTTGTTATAGAAGGATTAAATCCTAAAAAAGCTGTAACCATCATCTCTAAAGAGCCAGATCGCATTGCTAAAATGATTGATGAAGATATAGGCAGAGGTATTACTATACTCAACGGTCGCGGTTACTTTTCAAAAAAAGAAACAGATGTTTTGTATGCAGTGATTAGTAAAACGCAATTATCACGGACGAAGCGCATGATACGAAAAATTGATGAAAACGCGTTTGTAGTCGTCCATGACGTTCGTGATGTATACGGTAATGGCTTTTTAGTAGAAGACTAATTTAAAAGGACATTTTTAAGAAAAGTGGATATGAGTAGCATGAGTGGGATAGTTACCAAATAGTTTGGACTATCTCACTTTTTTATTTTTTGTTAAATAAAAGTATCAATCGTTTAACAAACAGACGTTTTTCGTTTCGTTTAATGTATGTATATCAATTAAGTTTCAGTTAGAAATTTCTAGCAAAGGATGATATACTAACAAATATATGATAATGATTATCAATTGGATGAAATAGATCTACAAAATAGCGTGATATAAATAGAAAACTGGTCACGTCTATCTCGTAATGTACAAATAACGCTTTTCATAATAGGAATGGAAGCGGAATCGTTTTAAGAAAGAAGGATGACGATGAACAGATTAATAGGTAAAGAAGTTTCTATCGGATATGGTGAACGTGTCATTGTGAACAACTTAGACGTTGCTATACCAGATGGGAAAATTACGTCCATTATAGGGCCAAATGGTTGTGGGAAGTCTACATTACTGAAGGCCTTATCACGATTACTGAATACTAAAAGTGGCGAAATCTCTTTAGATGGTAAAAATATTCATACACAATCTACAAAAGAAATTGCGAAAAAAATCGCGATTTTACCTCAATCACCAGATGTAGCAGATGGGCTAACTGCGGGTGAATTGGTTTCTTACGGTCGATTTCCACATCAAAAAGGGTTTGGACGTCTTAATGAAGAAGATAAAAAAGAAATCGATTGGGCGATGCGTGTAACAGGAACAATTGATTTTAAACATCGTGCAGTCAATGATTTAAGTGGCGGTCAACGTCAACGCGTATGGATTGCGATGGCTTTGGCTCAAAAAACAGATATTATCTTTTTAGATGAACCGACGACTTATTTAGATATTTCACATCAACTTGAAATTTTAGAGCTCGTACAAGAACTGAATGCGAAACATGGGACAACGATTATTATGGTCTTACATGATATTAACCAAGCAATTCGTTTTTCTGACCATCTGATTGCGATGAAAAATGGTGATATCGTTAAGCAAGGTGAAACGCATGAGGTGTTAACGAACGAGATTTTAGAAAAAGTATTTAATATTGATGCGGAACTGAGCACTGATCCTCGAACAGGCAAGCCAATGTTAGTGACTTATAATTTATTGTGTAAGCACTATGAGAAAGCATAAAGCGGTAAGGCATGGCGTATTCAAATGTTAAATAAAATTAAAATTGTTAAATTAAATTATGCATTGCAACTGATTTGTGCACTTGTGATACTCATATTTGTGTTTGTTCTTTCTATTTTATTGGGTGAGGCGCATGTCAATTTGTCAACGATTGCTGCAGCCATATTCCATTATGATCCATCGATTCAAGCACATAATATTATTTCTGAAATTCGTATCCCGCGTAATATTGGAGCGGTATTAGTAGGGGTTGCTTTAGCCACAGCGGGTGCAGTGATTCAAGGCGTCACAAAAAATGGATTAGCAGACCCCAGTTTAATTGGTTTAAACGCTGGGGCTGCTTTTGCGTTGGCAGTGACTTATGCATTTTTCCCCTCTGCGCCTTTTACGGTGCTTATTTTGGCCGGATTTATAGGCGCTATTTTTGGCGGTACAATCGTGATGATGATTGGCTCGTCAAGACGTGATGGATTTAATCCAATGCGGCTGATTCTTGCGGGTGCAGCGGTTAGTGCTCTTTTGACTGCATTAAGTCAAGGGATTGCATTAATTTATCGTCTGAATCAGTCTATTAATTTTTGGAGTGCTGGCGGTGTGTCCGGTACAAACTGGCAACAAATTATGATTAGTGCGCCCATTGTGTTAGTTGTTTTAGCTTTATTTATTCTTATAAGTCGCCAACTGACGATTTTAAGTTTAGGTGAAACTTTGGCAACTGGTTTAGGACAAAATGTAAAATGGATTCGTACACTAGCTTTAGTGCTCTCAATGTTATTAGCGGGGATATCAGTGGCGATGGTAGGTCAGATTGCTTTTATTGGTCTGATTGTGCCCCATATCGTACGTTATTTAGTAGGAACTGATTATATCAAAGTACTCCCAATGGCAGCGGTCATGGGTGGAACGTTAGTCCTATTGGCAGATTTAGTTGCAAGATTACTGGGAGAAGCGCCTATGAGTGCTATTATTTCTTTTATAGGTGTCCCTTATTTCTTCTACCTCATTCGAAAAGGGGGTAGTACGATATGATTCATCCAAAATTGAAACGGAAGCAACGCATTGTTTTAGTGACTGCTATTATCGTACTCTGTTTAGCTATAGTCTGGAATCTCACAACTGGTGAATATGCGATGTCCTATCGTCGTATTATTCAAACGTTTTTAGGCCAAGGGAATGCAGCAGATCAATTGATATTGATTGATTTCCGATTGCCGCGTATGTTGATTACACTTATGGCGGGTATCGCTCTAAGTTTGAGTGGCGTGATTTTACAAAGTGTGACTAAAAATCCATTAGCAGAGCCTGGTATATTAGGTATTAATGCAGGAAGTGGCTTTGCTATCGCATTGTTTATCGCAATTGGTCAAATCCAAGCGGATCAGTTTGTTTATGTTTTACCTATCATCAGTATGGTAGGTGGACTGTTGACGGCTTTTGCAATTTTCATCTTGAGTTATCAAGGGGATAAAGGTCTTTCTCCAGCAAGTATGGTATTGATTGGTGTCGGGATGTCGACTGCGTTGTCAGGTGCTGCGCTTACGCTAATGTCGACATTTGACAAAGATCAATCTGAATTTATAGCCACTTGGTTGGCAGGCAATATTTGGGGCGATACATGGCCTTTTGTATTCGCGTTTTTACCTTGGCTTATTATTTTAGTGCCTATTGTTATCTTTCAATCTGAAACTTTAAATATTTTAAATACAAGTGATACGATTGCTAAAAGTGTGGGTGTTCCGCTTAATAAAGCACGTATTTTATTAATTTTGATTGCTGTTCTCTTGTCTAGCGCTGCAGTGTCAGTGGCGGGAGCAATTGGATTTATCGGCTTAATGGGGCCTCATATTGCAAAGTCAATGGTAGGACCAAGACATCAATTATTTATACCGATTTCTATTGTCATTGGTGCTTTACTGCTGACTGTTTCAGATACATTAGGAAAAATTTTATTACAACCGAGCGGCGTACCAGCAGGTCTCGTCGTTGCTGTGATTGGTGCGCCTTACTTTTTGTATTTGATGTATCGAACACGTTCTGTATGATTTCAATCCTTAGACTGAGCGTGATAGATATAAAATATGTTAGAATGTAAATATATGAGATAATACGATAAAAATATAACTTAATGTGGCAGGTCAAACTGCAATCTTAATGTAATTATGTTAAGATAGTGGTAAATGGACATAGGCACATTCAGGAGGACAAGCCATGCAAGATTTAATAAAGAAACATGTCTTAAACGGCGAATTTGAAGCGGTAAAAAACTTAATGTCTGCAACTGACTTTTTAGCTTTTGAAGAAGCGTATATCTCTAGTGCACATGAGGAAGAAAGTGTCATGTATTATACATGTTTGCTTGATATGATTAAAGCGGAAGAAACAGCAGAAATTCATGATTTAGCTTTCTTATTACTTGTATATCCATTGAGTGATGTGCCAGGCGCATTAGATGCTGCATATTATCATGCTAAATCATCAATTGATTTGACTGAAGGTAAAGAAGTAAAAAGTTTATTACAAATGTTACTGTTGCATGCAATTCCAGAGCCTGTTATTTCTGATAAAAGGGCTTTTAGTGTTGCAAAACAAATCTTAAAGCTTGATCCAAATAATAAAGTGGCCAGAAACGTATTGAAAGAAACAGCGAAACGTATGGATCAAGTAGTGGTTGATTTTGATCAATTAAACCATTATAAAGACGCATAAAGCAATGTACGATCGCAAACGGATGTATGAACGAGGCGGAAATTTTATCCAACAAGATTTCTGTCTCGTTTTTTTATTGCATCACCTTGAATCGAAGTGCCTATCATCAATATTGTCGTGTCTAATTGATACATTAAGCAATAGATTTTTTGGTTCTTCATTTTTTATGGTGGGATGACATAAGTCATCCTGCTTTTTTGTACAAAAATAGCGCAAATGCCTCTATAATTTTAAGTGACTAAACCAAAAATAAAGGAGACATATTGCGCCTATGTGTAATGATATATTAAAGTTACTAAAAATTAAAGATAATAATATTAAAATCACTAAAGTGGAAGAAGATGTAGTTATTAGAGGTAAGAAATCTAACGTCATCTTTGGTACCCTTTCATACAAGCCTATGACTTGTCCTCACTGTTATCATACGAATCCAAACTGAATACACAAACACGGAAAACGTTTATCGCGAATTACTTTTTTAAGATTCCAAGAGATAGCAGTGTATTTAAATCTGTTAAAACAACGTTTTAAATGTATGGATGGAAAGTGTTACGCTTCTACAGAAAGTATGAGGATATCATTGCTTATACGATTGGAACCCCTCAATTCAATAATGGTGCGATTGAAGGAATTAATCAAAAAGTTAAACTGATTAAATTTCATATGGCTATCGCAACTTTTATAACTTCAAAATCGCATTTTTATTATTTTTAGACTGTATAAAAGATCAAAGAAAAAAGCAATGCCACTTTTCAATAGTGAAATTGCTTAAATAGATTGCGTATCGAGTCGAGACTCCCGAGGCATAGAGCCGAAACCGAAAATCCATTTTGGCTTCTTATGAGCTACAATAAAAGCCAAAATTAGTTGAGGTAAGGCGCCTGGGAAAGCGAGACTCGAAGAAGCAATCGGAAGTTTGCGACTTAATTATTATAGACACATAACCACCATATAAAGTGTACAGCCGATTTTTTGTAGTTAAAGATAAGTAAAGGTTGAAATTTAAAAGGGGATTTTCGAGACTTAAATGAGTATAAAATTACTCTAAAAGCGTACGTAAAAACTTTTGGGTTCAAAAAATACCTATAAAATTTTAAGAATTCTATGAAATCTTTTGTTGAATCTATTCATAATTAGAATAAATATGCATAATTGATTGCCTGTAACGTGTGTTTATTCATAAAAAAGTATAAAAAACTGTAAGAAAATCATTTGATAATGCGCTCATAGCTGTCATATCAAGCCTTTCAGATAGTTGATAGGCGTATCGTAATTTGAAATTAATGGAGTAATATGTTTTAATGTTTTACGTGTTTTGCTAACGAGGAGGTCAAAACAGTATGCAAAAATATAGTGAAGCTATAAAAATAGCTTTTGCCTATGTAGGCGTTGTTGTAGGTGCCGGTTTTTCAACTGGGCAAGAAGTCCTACAATTCTTCAGTAGATATGGTATTTATTCCTATATAGGTGTACTTATTTCAGGTTTAATCCTGACATTTATCGGGCGTCAAGTTGCAAAAATTGGGACAGCCTTTGATGCAGATAATCATGGATCGACACTTGAGTATTTATTTGGTAAAAAAATCGGTCTTGTCATCGATTATGTATTAATTTTGTCACTTTATGCCGTAACAATTACGATGATTGCGGGTGCAGGCTCTACATTTGAAGAGAGCTTTGGTGTACCTACATGGTTAGGCGCGCTTTTGATGTGTATTGCCGTCTATATCACATTACTTATGGATTTTAATAAGATTGTAAGAGCTTTAGGGATTGTAACCCCTGTATTAATTGTTTTAGTTGTACTGATTGCTGTCACATTCTTATTTAAAGGCAGCATTCCTATTTCAAAAATCAACAGTGTTGTTGAAACACCAAATATTGGTTTAGCAATTTGGAATGGATTCAATTATGGTGGTCTTGCTTTTGCAGTAGGATTTAGTACTTTAGTTGCAATCGGTGGAGATGCATCTAAGAGACTAGTCTCTGGTTTAGGTGGTCTTTTAGGTGGGGTTGTCTATTTAGTATTATTAGGTTTAATTAACTTCGCTTTACACTCAGAATATACAGCGATTAAAGATTCTGCCATCCCAACATTAGTTTTAGCGGGGAAAATATCTCCAATTTTAACATTTGTATTATCTATCGTGATGTTAGCTGTAATGTATAACACAATTTTAGGTTTGTCTTATTCATTTGCAGCACGTTTTACAACACCTTATACAAAAGGTTATTATATTATGATTTCTATACTTGTACCGTTAGCATACGGATTAAGTTTCGTAGGCTTTGAAGGACTTATTAAAGTGGTTTACCCAATTATGGGGGTTATTGGCCTCTTTATCGTGCTTGCGGTTATTGTTAAATATCTCTATCGTAAATCTCAAGATAAGAAATTTATTGCTTAATTGATTAGATGTGTTACAATTTTTCCGAAAGGGAAGATTGGAATGACGAATCATAGAAAAAGATGGATTGTGATCACATCAATCATTTTACTCGTTATAGCCGGTCTGATCGCCGGCTATTTTTTTGAGCCTCGACTATCGAGACAGGAACAAAATAGAGTATCAATTCAAAATAAAAATGTTTCAGTATTTAAAGACATTACTTACATGGAAGGCTTACCGAATAGTCAACTCGATATTATTATGCCTAAGCATGTGAGCGCGGATGAACAGCTACCTGTGATTTTTTGGGCGCACGGTGGAGGATTTATCGCTGGGGATAAGCAATACAAAAACCCACTACTTGCGAATATTGTTGAGCATGGCTACGTTGTAGTTAATGTCAATTATGCACTCGCACCAGAGTATCAATATCCGACACCACTCATTCAAATGGATCGAGCGGTCACGTTTATTAAAAATCACGAAAGTAACTTGCCTATTGATTTAAATCAAGTCATTATTGGTGGCGATTCAGCAGGTGCACAAATTAATAGTCAATTTACTGCAATTCAAACGAACCGCGCATTACGTGAAGAAATGAATTTTCGACAACAGTTTACACCTGAACAAATTAAAGCGGCTATTTTCTTTGGTGGTTTTTATGATATGAAAACCGTTCGCTCAACTGAATTTCCAAGAATTAATTTATTTATGAGAAGTTATTTAGGTGTGAAAAAATGGGAAATGAGTTCGAAAAATATTGCTGAAATGTCCACAGAGAATCAAATTACTAAAGATTTTCCATCGACATTTTTATCTGTAGGGGATGACGATCCTTTTATGAGTCAAAATGAAAAGTTTTGCGAATGCCCTAGAAGAGAAAGGTGTCTCGGTGGATCGATTCTTCTTTGATGGTTCACATCACTTGAAACATCAATACCAGTTTCATCTCAATAAACCAGAATCCAAAGAGAATATTCAAAAAGTCTTAAGCTTTTTAAGTAGAAATACAACAGGCACACAAGTCGGTCCGGATAATAAAGATACGGACCACACTGAAATTAACTTAAATCCATACGATAACTAAGTAAAAGCACTGAAATCATAACTGTGGATGTGCATTCCAAAAATGGGGCTCAAACCTAACTTTATGGAATGTACATCATTTTAATAGATTTCAGTGCTTTTAAATATAAAAATATGACGATTATGTGAGTCGAACTTCATAAAATGATAAAATAGAGATATTAAGGCGTTGGATTAGAAGAAGAGGATAGCAAATAAGCCATAATAAACGAGTTGTAGTAATGATTTTCAATTTTGAGTGTATGTTGAAGTTCACCCTCAATTTTAAATCCTGCCCGTTCATAGAATTGAACAGCTGCTTTATTTTCAGTAACAACGCTTAGAGAAAGGCGTGTAACCCCGTGTTGACGGCACCATTCCATACATTGTTGTAAAAGTTGATACCCAATGCCTGCATTCTGGTATTGACGTAGCACACCAATAGATATTTCAGCAATATGTGCAATCCGATGAAGCGTTTTTGTTTTAACTGTTAAATAGCCGACAAGTTGCTCCTCTTTTTGAGCAACGAAAATAGCTAAATGAGGTGAAGTGATGACTTCTTCCATTTTTGAAATGGCATTTTCAAATGAAGGCATATATTCACCTGGATCGTAAAGCATATATTCAGATTCTTCAAAGACTTGTTGCATGAGTGTGGTGAATGTATTGACATCGTTAATGCTGACTTCTCTAATTGTTACTGACATGCTTTCAACTCCATTTCATGTTTTTAGTTCGCCTCGTCATTAATAGAGATTCACATTTATTGTAACGTAAAATAAGACATTTAGGAAATTTCTATAACACGGATCAACTGTTAAATATTAGGTATTGATAGGAGAGGAGTTTACGATGAAACCCAATGTGTTGCTAGCTGGTGGTACAGGTTATATTGGCAAAACACTCATTCATACGCTTGCTGATCGTTGCTTTATTCATACGATATCTAAATATCCTAAAAAGCAGGCACAGTCAGCAGTGAATTGGATTGAAGCGGATATTTACAATTATCTTGATGTTTTAAGAGCGATGCATGGTATAGATATCGCGATTTATTTTTTAGATCCAACGAAACATTCAGCTAAAATGACAAGAGCTTTAGCGAAAGATTTGAACCTCATTGCCGCTGATAATTTTGCGCGTGCTGCGGCTCAGCAAGGTGTCAAAGAAATCATTTATGTTAGAGGTAGTCAATTTGATAATGAAACAATCCAACAATTGGGTAGATATGGTGTATCGGTGCGATGTACGAGTAAAAAAGTGAACCGACCTCATATTTCTGTTGAATTCCAAGGTGCCAAATATAATGATATACGCCTTGTACATCATATTCCGAAGCCGTTGAAGTGGCATTTAGATAGCTTTATCCATCAAATGGGGATATGGCTGTCTCAAACGCCGGGAACGCGGACTTCGATTCGACATGTCGATCATCGAATTGAAGTCTATGATAAAAAGCAAAAGCGATTGTTGATGATATTTGAACTTAATAAAATAGATGACACGCTCTATAGACTTGAAATGGTCAAAGGACGTTTGGCAAAAGTTAAAGGGGGCAATCACGCCATTATTGAATTTCGTTATATTCAACAATTAGACGCGGTCATTGTGCATTTATTTGATTATATTCCACGGGCATGGTGGCCGATTGCTTACTTTATTCAAGTCCCATTTTTTCAAATGTTAGTGAGAGGATTTGATACGAAATGTCGCATTCAAAACTATTATGATCGCCAACAAAACGGTGAAGATTTGCACTATACGAAGGAGTGACGGATTTGGATATACTACTAGTAGAAGATGATCAAACATTATGTCAACAAATCACTGAGGCATTGATGTCATGGGATTATCATGTCACTTGTATTCAAAACTTTGATGAAGTTTTTCAAGAATATCAAAAAGCTGATCCTCATATTATTTTAATGGATATTACATTGCCCAAATTCGATGGCTTTCATTGGACGCGACAAATTCGTCAGCATGCGAATGTACCGATTGTATTTATATCATCACGTGATCATCCAATGGATCAAGTGATGAGTATGGAGATTGGCGCAGATGACTATATACAAAAACCGTTCCATATGCCTGTTCTGATTGCTAAGTTACAAGCGATTTTTCGGCGTGTGTATCAATATAATCAAGAAGAACGACGGACCATCTTGTGGCGAGACAGTGTTGTAGATTTGTCGAAAGGAACGATAGTAAGAGCTGATCAAACAGCAGTGTTATCTAAAACTGAAATGCTTATTTTAGAGGTTTTACTCAAGTATAAAAATCAAATTGTCTCTCGTGACACGTTAATGACAGCGTTATGGGATGATGAAGCATTTGTAAGTGATAATACACTCACTGTAAATGTCAATCGTTTACGTAGAAAATTGGCAGATATCGGTTTGGATGGTGTCATAGAAACAAAAGTAGGGAAAGGTTATCTCGCACATGAAAACAATTAAGTGGATATTTTATTTTTTAAGAGAGCGTATCGCTTGGATTGGTTTACTGGTTGCGTTGGATTTACTTTTTTTATTACTTGGTGCTTTAGACGAAAAGATATCACTTGATAGCTTGTGGTATTTCATAGGATTGAAATGGCTTGTGAGCATTGCGTTTTTGATACGTACCTATTTGAAAGAAACACGTTTTTATCAGCGTCTAGAATCTTATGCGGAAGTCGAATCATTGCAGCATCGCTATTTAGCAGAATCACCTTTTGAAAAGATGACATTAGATTATTTACAGGTGAAAATTCAACAACTTCAACAGTCTATGGGTGAACAACAAGAATGGATTAATTTGAGTGAACAAAGTATGACAGAGTTTATTCACGATATTAAAACACCCGTGACGGCGTTAAAATTGTTAATCGAAAAAGAAGAAGATAGTGAGCGCCGAAACCAATTGATGTTTGAATGGTCTCGCATTGATTATATGCTCGATCAACAACTGTTTTTAGCGAGGCTGAATCATCAATCCAATGACATGTATTTCGAAAGCGTCAAGTTGCGTGCCATTCTAATTGAAGAAATTCAACAAACGCGTCATCTCTGTTTACAAAAAGGGATTGGATTTGATTTGGCTGTGTCAGACACGCTAACGGTTTATACGGATAAGCGATGGATTCGTATGGTCATTCGTCAAATTATTTCAAATGCGATTAAATACTCTGACCATGCGTACATTTCGATTTATACGACGTTTGAAGATGATCAAGTGCATTTACATATTCAAGATAGAGGAAGCGGTATAGCAGCACACGATTTGCCACGTATTTTTCAACGCGGTTATACGGGTAAAAATGAGCATTATCAACAGGTCTCTTCAGGTATGGGGCTTTATTTAGTCGATGCTGTACGTGATGCTTTACGTATTCAAGTGACTGTAGACTCTCAACTTGGTGAAGGCACAACAGTCTCAATTCATTTTCCAATGCAGAACGAAAACATTGCACGCATGTCAAAGTGACAAAAATGTCACATAAGACATGCGTTTTGTCACATGATACGCACGATTTATCATTGTATTCACTATAAAATAGCATTATAAATTTGATGAAGGAGTGAGGAATCGTGTCCATTTTAAATGTGAGTCATGTTAGTAAAATATATGGGAATAAAAAACAAAGCTTTGAAGTTTTAAAAGACATTAATTTCAAAGTTGAAGAAGGCGCATTTGTAGCGATTATGGGGCCTTCTGGTTCGGGTAAGACGACATTATTAAATGTTTTAAGTTCAATTGATTACGTATCAAGAGGAACGATTGAAGTGAACAAACAAGACATCACGCGTATGTCGAACAAACAACTCTCTCACTTCAGAAAACAAAATGTCGGTTTTATTTTTCAAGATTATAATGTTTTAGACACTTTGACTGTACGTGAAAATATCATGTTGCCTTTATCTATCGGAAAAATGAATAAGGCTGAAGCGGAGCAACGCTACCAAGAAGTGACAGATGCGCTCGGAATCACAGATTTGAGCCATAAATATCCGAATGAAATATCAGGCGGTCAAAAACAGAGAACAGCAGCGGCACGTGCATTAATTAGTAAACCTGCGATTATTTTTGCAGATGAACCTACAGGGGCATTAGATTCTAAAAGTGCACAAGATTTATTAAAACGATTAGATATGATTAATCGTCACATGAAAACAACAATTGTGATGGTGACACATGATCCGGTAGCAGCAAGTTATGCGCATCGCGTGATTATGTTGAAAGATGGTCAAATTCATACAGAATTGTATCAAGGGGACAAACCCGCTTCACACTTTTACCAAGAAATCATTCAAAATCAAAGTGTGTTAGGTGGTGTACAGCATGCGTTTTAGTCATATTGTACTTAAAAATTTCCGCCAAAATTTGCGCCATTATGCGATATATTTGTTTTCTTTGCTACTCAGTATCTCGTTGTACTTTAGTTTTGTGACATTGAAATATACAGACGATATTACACATTCAGAGTCCGCAAAATTATTGAAAAACAGTGCAGCCATTGGTGAAAAGTTTTTATTTGTCATTATTATTGTCTTTTTACTTTATGCAAATTGGTTGTTTATTAAAAGAAGAACAAAGAGTTTTGCGCTATTTCAGTTAATTGGTTTGTCGCGTAAAGACTTAATGCGCATGCTCGGGCTAGAACAAATTGTTATTTTCATTTCGACAACATTCATTGGGGGCATTATAGGCTTATTTGGTTCACGCCTACTCTTATTAATTATTAAAAACGTAGCGCATTTACCGCTGGAAATCAAAATTGCATTTGAGCCTCAAGCTTTAGGTGTCACTTTAGTTCTTGTTATCTTATCTTTCTTGCTTATTATGATTCAAAGTTACTTGTTCTTAAAGCGACGTTCTATCATCCAAATGATGAATGATATCAAGCAAACTGAAGCGCCTCAAGCCCAAATTACTAAAAGAGACGTTATTTTAGGAATACTCGGTATTGTAATGATTGGTACCGGTTATTACCTTTCTGTCATAATGCTAAGAGAAGCAACGCTTATTATGACATTAATACCATTGATTTTATTAACTACAGTGCTAGGCGCCTACTTTTTCTTTAGAAGTTCGGTGTCACTTATTTTTAAAGCACTTAAGAGAAGTAAACATGGCTATGTGAATGTGACAGATGTTGTATTTACAGCTTCTATTATGCACAGAATGAAGAAAAATGCTTTTTCTCTAACCGCTATTGGTATTATTTCTGCCATTACGATAACGATTTTATCTTTTGCGGCTATTGGCCAAGCGAATATTCAAAAAAATGTAGACATTATGAGTCCTCATGAATTTACTTATATGAAAGAAAAATCAGCACAACAATTTGAAAATCAATTAAAATCGCATCACATCCCATATGACAAAAATGTCTTGCATATGATTGATGTATCCATTTTGAAAGAAGGGAGTGATGTGGATAAAAACTACACTGTTACACCCGTTGTAAGCGATAAAGAAATTGATGATGTGCAGGTGAATAAAGGTGAGGTTGCATTTGTAAATGGAAGCAGTGTCTCTAACAACATCTCTGGTTTGAAAAAAGGCATCCAAATGCGACTAGGGAATGATAAAAAATACGTCCAATTAAAAGTTAAAGATATTTCAAATCAATTTTATGTTGCAAATAGAATTATTATTGGGCAGTCACTTGCAGTAGTGAATGACAAAGATTTTAAAACTTTACAAACAACGCAATTAAATAACAAAGAAAGTGGCCCAACGACGCAAATTGGATATGATTTGAAAAATGAAAAAGATATCAAAGCAGCTGAAAAGTGGAATCAACAATATAATAAGGAAATACCTCAAAACCGATCATCATTGCTTACCGAACAACTACAATTTTCAGGAATGTTTTTATTTGTGAGCAGCTTCTTAGGTATTGCGTTCTTAATTGCTGCAGGATGTATTATTTATATTAAACAAATGGATGAGACAGAGGATGAGATGCAAAACTATCGTATTTTACGCAAAATGGGTTACACGCATCAAGATATGTTTAAAGGTTTAGCATTAAAAGTCGTATTTAATTTTGGATTACCATTGATCATCGGATTGCTTCATGCAGGCTTTGCTGCAAGAGCATTCAATGAATTAATGGATGGCCAAAGCTTTATCCCTGTATTCATTGCGATGGGTGTATATACAATCATCTACTTTGTATTTGCACTACTCGCTTACATGCATTCACGACGTAGCATTAAATATTCGATTTAAAATAGTAAAATTTAATCCGATATCATGACGTAATGAAATATGTCATTATTTTAAATCGTTTTAAAGGCATGATAGAAATCTTAAAATATAGAGGTTTCTATCATGCTTTTTTGGTATATAAAACGGGTCATCTACATTTGAAAAAGATTTGTACCGGGCATATGATATTGTCTGATGATATACATTTTTTAGTTTTAAAAGGAATACATATTTTATAAATATAACAATAAATCATTTGAATGATAACAAAAACTTATCATATTTTTGGGTGACTGATAGGCTAAATCTTTTAAATTAAACTTTAAAAATATTTTCAAATTCTTTAAAAAGTTTATAATAACCCTACATTAGAGATTAATAATACCTTAATAGTTACAGAATTTTCGAAAATAAACGTACATTTAATAAAATACGTTGATGATTTTAAGAGGGCAAATACCTTAACAAAATAAAATGTTAAGGTTTTGTAAATTTAATTGTGGCGCTTTAAAATATATGCTATTTTCAAATAGGAATTGTGAAAAAGGTTGAAAGCATGTAACAACAATGAAATAAGAAAATCAAAAGGTGATATGACCCTATCAAGCATCTTATGAGTTAACAAAGGTTTAACATTATCTTATAATTAAAGTAATAAAACTTTTACAAAAGTGATTGGGTAATCGCTGAATGGAGGATTTTAAGATGATTAGGAAGAAAAAGGATAAGTTCATGGAACGCCTAGAGGATATGATCTTCAATTTAGACCGTGCAGCAATTGAGTTCGGTAAAATGGATTTCAATACACACCTAGACTTGCGAGCTTATGCTGACAATATCAAGACGTATGAATCACATGGTGACGACTTAATGCACCAAGTCATAACAGATTTAAACCAAACATTCATTACGCCAATCGAACGTGAAGATATTATGTCATTGTGTAATGCGATTGATGATGTCTTGGATGCAATGGAAGAAACATCGGGTATGTTTGAGATGTATTCGATTGAATATACAGATGAGTATATGCTTGAGTTTGTGGATAATATTCAAAAAGCAATTGGCGAGATGAAATTGGCCATTGGTTTAATGACAGAGAAAAAACTTTCACATATGCGTGTACACTCTATCAATATTAAAGAATATGAGACAAATTGTGATGGCATTTTACGTCAGTCTATTAAACATATTTTTAATAGTGAAACAGACCCTGTTACTTTAATTAAAATTAAAGACATCTATGAAAGTTTAGAAAATATTGCCGACCGCTGTCAGGCTGTTGCAAATAATTTTGAAACAATCATAATGAAAAATAGCTAAGGGAGTCCTTGTTTATGGAGTTTTTGTTGCTTATTACGGTAGCTATCATTATCTTTTCGTTATTATTTGATTTTATCAACGGGTTTCATGATACAGCCAATGCAGTTGCGACGGCAGTATCAACGCGTGCGTTATCACCGAGACAAGCCATTTTGTTGGCAGCATTTATGAACTTTATCGGGGCACTGACTTTTACGGGTGTAGCCTCAACAATTACAAAAGAAATCGTCGATCCATTTACGTTAGAAAATGGTCTCGTTGTTGTGTTAGCAGCGATTTTGGCGGCTATTGTATGGAATTTAGTGACTTGGTATTACGGGATACCGAGCTCATCTTCACACGCGTTAATCGGTGCAATTGCAGGTGCGGCAATTGCTTCTGCGGGTTCTTTTAATGTGTTACACTACCAAGGCTTTACGAAAATTGTGTTAGTGTTACTGTTATCACCCGTGATTGCATTTATCGTTGGTTTTATTATTTATACGATTGTCAAAACGATTTTTAGAAATGCGAATTTAACAAGAACCAATCGTAATTTTCGTATCTTTCAAATATTCACAGCGTCTTTACAATCTTTTTCTCACGGTACAAACGATGCCCAAAAATCAATGGGGATTATTACATTAGCGTTAATTGTAGCGAATTTACAAACGAGTGTTGAGCCTGCATTATGGGTTAAGGTCTCTTGTGCAACGGCAATGGGATTAGGAACAGCCATTGGGGGCTGGAAGATTATTAAAACAGTGGGCGGTAACATTATGAAAATTCGCCCAGCAAATGGTGCGTCAGCTGATTTAGCTTCAGCGTTGACAATATTTGTCGCATCATCACTTCATTTTCCATTATCAACAACACATGTTGTATCTTCATCTATCCTAGGGGTAGGTTCTTCAAATCGAATTAAAGGTGTGCATTGGAATACAGCGAAACGTATGATCGTCACTTGGGTCATTACATTACCAATTTCAGCTGTTATTGCTGCAGTCTTTTATTTGATTTTAAACTTGTTCTTATAATAGAGAAGTATCTATAGCTTAAGCGTCTCTGTCTATTGCAAGATGAATGTGCAATAGCATATGCAAACGGACAAACACGACTTTATTAGGTTCTTCATTTTTATGGTGGGATGACATAAGTCATCCTGCTTTTTTGTACAAAAATAGCGCAAATGCCTCTATAATTTTAAGTGACTAAACCAAAAATAAAGGAGACATATTGCGCCTATGTGTAATGATATATTAAAGTTACTAAGAATTAAAGATAATAATATTAAAATCACTTGGAACCCCTCAATTCAATAATGGAGCGATTGAAGGAATTAATCAAAAAGTTAAACTGATTAAAAGAGTTTCATATGGCTATCGCAACTTTTATAACTTCAAAAATCGCATTTTTATTATTTTTAGACTGTATAAAAGACCAAAGAAAAAGGCAATGCCACTTTTCAATAGTGAAATTGCTTAAATAGATTGCGTACCGAGTCGAGACTCCCGAGGCATAGAGCCGAAACCGAAAATCCATTTTGGCTTCTTATGAGCTACAATAAAAGCCAAAATTAGTTGAGGTAAGGCGCCTGGGAAAGCGAGACTCGAAGAAGCAATCGGAAGTTTGCGACTTAATTATTATAGATACATAACCACCATATAAAGTGTACAGCCCTTTATTACTACAGCATGCTATAAAAATTGATAATTTTAAACAATAAAAAGCCATTAGAAGTTTTTTCGCTTCTAATGGCTTTTTTTATGACGTATGTTTCAAAATGAATTAGTGAATATAATTATATTGAGACGCAACTGAAGCAGGAATTGTACGATAATCAACAACACCTGGAGGCGTATTGTAATTCATTTCTGAAATAAGAATGCTACCATCTGGATTTGTACGCTCAACATAAGCTACGTGACCGACTGGACCTTCAAAGTTTTGCATAATAGAGCCAACAGTAGGATTGTGATCTACTGTATATCCATCAGCTGCTGCATTGCTAGCCCAATGATCGGCATTCCACCAATACGTACTGATAGGTTGGCCTGTTTCAGCACGACGGTTGAACACGTGCCATGTACATTGACCCCAGTCGTATAAATTTTGATGATTAAATGTTGGAGAAGTATAGCCTCCGTTACCTGTGGATGAACCATTTGCGCCACCGCTTTGAGGGGCTTGTGCACCACCAGAACCACCAGGGATTTTTAAAGTTTGTTGTGGATGGATCAAATAACTATTTAAGCCATTTGCACGCATCAAATCTTGGACACTGACACCATATTGTGCGGCAATAACATTTAAAGATTCGCCTGCTTGTACAACGTGTGAACCATTATTAGATGATTGTGCTGTTGCAGCACCACCAGCACCGCTGCCTCCACCGATTGAGAGGACTTGACCAGGGAATACCATGTTATTGTCTAACTGATTGGCTTGTTTAATTTGATCAACAGATGTGCCGTATTGTTGTGCGATTGACCATAATGACTCTCCAGATTGAACCGTATGTTGCGTTGAAGCTTCGGCATCATGATGCGTTAATAATGCAGCTGCGCCAGATGCCATCGTAAATGCAAATGCGAATTTTTTCAATGTATTTCCTCCTTAGTGACACTTAGATTTTAAATCTCTATCATTTATGAGTGTTCTAATTTGTTATGAATACACTACCCATGATAACAAAGAATAAATCATATAGGGCACTTGTTACGAATTTGTAATGTTGTGGAAAATTTTATTTAATTTGACGGATGACTTTAAACATTGTAATGCCCGAATTGCTGCATGCTTTTTAACTGACAGAAAATTTTGTTTTGTAAGATGATTTTAATATAACGCCATCTCATTTACCTAGTTAATCAAGATGAACTCTAATAAATAAACGCGTGTGATAATTAAGGGATAAATAGGTGGGCAAGTGGACGGATAATTTCACTTATAGAAAGGGCGTATTGATAAAATGGCAGTGGCTAGCTGGATTGCACAGGGGCTTGTTGTAAGCTTTGTGCAATCCGAGTAGTCATCCCCATGCCTTAAACGGAAGGCAGATATGAATTGATGGTAAAAGATGAGGAAACCGTCATAAAACGACGGTCTATCAATTAACGCTCTCGGTTGAGTAATTTGTAAATGAAATACCAGTTTTTCTTAATAGGCTTAACGAAATCACCGATATATTCTTCAACGTGTGCATTAAATCCTTTTTTGAATTGTTGAACACCGTAGTCTTCTGCATCTTTTGAAAAATCGCCTGTTACGCCATAAAAATTGTAACGATCAATGTGATGGTCTAGGCTAAATTTAATCATTTCCCATTGTAATTTATAAGCACCCATAAATTCATTATATTTCGGGTTGGATCCGCTAGATAAATAGTACATTTCATGATTGTTATAGATGTATAAAGCAGCGGCTAAATCAAGTACTTCACCATCACTTTCGATGAGCGATTGAATTCTTTCAATTTTTTTGTTTGAGCTTTGAAGTCGTTGACGTAAATCTTGTACTTTTGATTTCTGTTTTTTAGAATTAGGATTTTCTTCTAATTTTTCTTCTGCTGAAGTTAACGTTTCTGTGATGGACTGATGTTGTGATGTTAATGTGCTTAAGTAATCTTTCAAATTAATAGTCGCAATTTTTAAAGCAGAATTTTTATAGATTTTTTGCATTTCTTTAAAATAGTCTAAATCTCTAAATGAAAAGCCGTGTTTTTCTTCAGCCATTTTAAAAAGTTTGAAGAAGCGTTCTGTTTCATCAATACTTAATTCTTCAACTTGTACATGTATTTCTTCGGTCTTTTTAATATTTCTGCGTGTTTGGTATTGCATTGCTTTTAATAAGTCTGCTTCTGTTTTATCTTTTAGATCAAGGACTGACAGCCATCTAATTTGGCTCAATGGATGATAACCAATCGAATAGCCTTGATGTTTATAACCAAGCCCTTCAAGTGTCGTTTTAAATGTTTCATAATGATGCGACGCAATGATTTCACCATCTGCATTGTATTCGTTGATGACCATATAAGGATCAACTAATGTAAATAAGCAGTTTTGTTTTTTCAAATACTGTGTGAGATTTTCAAAGAAAAACGTTACTAACTCAGTGTTATGAAAATCCATTACTGGCCCTCTATGTGAGTAAAAGTATTTAAAGAATTTCATCACACGAGCTTCTGTAAATAAACAACCTGCAATCACTTCGCCCTCATCGTTTTTAACACCGACAATATGAACGTCTTGGCTTTTATTATCTCTATATTCGAAGAGATCTTTACTTTGCGTGTAATGCGAAAAATTCTCTTGAGCAAATGAATCAAATTCTTGTTCAGTTAAATTTAAAAATTGCATAATTTCGTCCTTTCAGTAAGCAAGATATATTCGTGATATTAAAATTTGAAGCAAAAAAGCGAGTTTCAATACATAAGCGCTACACTCTCATCCTATTTCATTAAATCCACATCAAACTACATATCATGTAAGCGATAACAAAAAGTGATATCATATTAATATGTAAGGGGCGCGCCGTCTCACATGAAGTTGATGCATAGCAACTATTTTGATATACTTAGTGATTTTAAAATCATCATTGCGCTCACATTGCATTTCCCCACTATAATGCTGATGTTGCGTTTGTTAGATAAAAATGTAACTGCATCCATGACGATGATATGGAATGTTTCAGTACGAATAAGCTTGATTAGAGCGTGCAAATATGAATTGTTCAAAGGTTTAGAAATGAACAGTTACAGGCTATTTAAAATAAAAGGTAATTTAATCGTAGTTGTTATAGCTATGTTTTTTATTGAATATGCTGAATACTTTAATTGCACTTACCTGTTAAGAATATAACAATATTTTGCTGTTTTCAAGCAAGGTTGTAAATAAGAATATAGGCTGCAATATATAATGAAACGGCGTCTCTAGTAGGAAAAGAAATGTTCAAGTTCAGATCATTTATGAATTGACGTTAAGTTTGACATATTAATGGAAGAATGAGGTTTATATTTGTTTGAGTTCCTTTTCGAGAATGTTAATTTGTTTCGTCAGCGAGGCTTTTTTTGTATTAAGGACTTCCAAATGTAACGTTAAAATGGTTTTAACGTCTGTTTTCTTTTCATAGAGCGTATTGGTGTTTTTCTTAATTTCTTTCAAAGTCATATTTAATGTACTTAAGCATTTGATAAACTTAATCATTTCAATATCATCTTTTGAATATAATCGTTTATTATTCGAATCTCTTTCTATAAATTTTAAAATCTCTTTTTTTTCATAAAATCTTAATCTGCTTTTGGATATATTGCATATTTCTGCAACATAATCGATATAATATTTTTCCAATGTGAGCATATCCCTTCTCTTAAAGTAAGGTTTAACTGTTATCTTATTATATATAATCATTTCGTAGGAGGAAATACAATGAAAAAAGCTTTAATTGTAATGACAAATGTATCTAAATATGAAAATTTAAAAAGAGCAACAGGTGCTTGGTTTTCTGAAGTCACGCATTTTGCGAAAGACTTTTATGATGCGGGTTACGAAGTAGATTACATGAGTCCAAAAGGTGGCTATGTACCACTTGATCCTGTAAGTCTTACACCAGATATGATGTCTGATGATGATTGGGCATACTATACGGATGATAACTATATGCAGAACTTTGGTCATACATTATCTCCAGATGAAGTGAACCCTGAAGATTACAGTATTATTTACTTTGCAGGTGGTCACGGTGTAATTTGGGATTTAAGAAATAATGAAGCAATCAATAACATTGCGGTTAAAATCTACGAAAACAACGGAATCGTTTCTTCTGTATGTCATGGGGCAGTTGGCCTATTAGACATTCCATTTGAAAATGGTTTCTTAGTAAATGGTAAAGAAGTGACAGGTTTTACAAATAGTGAAGAAGAAGCAAACGGAACAACTCAAAATATCCCTTACTTATTAGAAGATGAGTTTGTAAGCAAAGGGGCACAATTTAAAAAAGATGCAGATTGGCACCCATTTGCGGTTGTAGATGGTCGTATTATTACAGGTCAAAACCCGCAATCAGGCCATGCTGTAGCTGAAAAAGCATTAGCGTTATTAAAAAAATAAAGGAGTGAATGACATTGTCTCAATTAATTATAGGTGCAAATGGTGGCGTAGGTAAACACCTCGTCAATAAACTGAAAGCGCAAAACGTTGATTTTACTGCAGGTGTAAGAAAAGAATCGCAAGTTGATGCATTAAAAAATGATAATGTCTCAGCGATTTATGTAGATGTTGAAAATCAATCTATTGATGAACTGAGTGAAACATTTAAAAACTTTGATCAAGTTCTTTTTTCAGTTGGCTCAGGGCCTAATACAGGCGATGATAAAACAATCATTGTTGATTTAGACGGGGCTGTTAAAGCGATTAAAGCGAGCGAGCAAGCTGACGTTAAGCATTTCATTATGGTATCTACATTTGATTCACGCAGAGAAGCATTTGATGAATCAGGCGATTTAAAACCATATACAATTGCAAAACATTATGCCGACGACTATTTACGTCGTACGAACCTTAAATATACGATTGTACATCCAGGTGGTTTAACAAATGACAAAGGGACATCAAAATTTACCATTGCTTCTAATGTAAGAGGTAAAGGCCCTATTAAAATCACAAGAGAAGACGTTGCTGAAGTATTAGCAGAAGTGGTTGTTAATGATGCACTTCATGGTAAAGAATTCCAAATCATTAATGGTGATGCATCACTTTCAGATGCAGTAGCAACATTTCTAGAAGAAAAATAAAGCGAATGTGAGTAAATAACGATGAATCACGTGCTTTGATAGGGCATCATATCGTTTTTAAAAGCGAGCATCTCAAGTTGTTAAGTTCAGTACAACGAGATGTGTCGTAATCCATTAAGAACGGAGGCTAATTATGCAAAATGAACAAATTGTTTTAGCAAAAAGACCTAAAGGTGTACCGAAAGATGATACTTTTAGATATGAAGAGATAGAAACTGTTGAGCCAAAGCAAGGTGAAGTTCAACTGGAAGCAGTTTATATTTCAGTTGATCCATACATGCGCGGTAGAATGAATGATTCGAAAAGTTATGTTTAACCTTATGAAATTGATGCGCCTATTCACGGCCATATTGTGGCGAAGGTAATTCAATCTGAAGCGGATAACTTTAATGTAGGTGACTATGTGACAGGTGTCTTACCTTGGCAAAAAATCATTACCGTTGATGCACAAAAAGTAAATCCGATTCCTTCAAAAGAAGTGCCATTATATTTGTATTTAAGTGTTCTTGGTATGCCTGGTATGACGGCCTATACAGGTTTATTAGAAATTGGAAAACCAAAACAAGGTGAAACAGTCGTTGTATCAGCGGCATCTGGCGCTGTAGGTTCTGTTGTAGGACAAATTGCTAAAATTAAAGGTGCTAGAGTCGTAGGTATTGCGGGTGGTGACGAGAAAACATCCTATTTAACGGATACACTTGGCTTTGATGTTGCGGTCGACTATAAACGTGATGACTTCGCTGAAAAACTTGAACAAGCTGTTCCAGATGGCATTGATGTGTATTATGAAAATGTAGGTGGCGCATTATCAGACGAAGTATTCAAACATCTCAATCAGTTTGCGCGTGTACCGGTGTGTGGTGCCATTTCAACATATAACAATACAGAGGCTGAATTGGGACCAAGAATTCAAGAAACTTTAGTGAAGAGCCAAGCATTGATGCAAGGCTTTGTAGTAGCTCAATTTTCTGATTATTTTAAAGAAGCAAGCGAACAACTTGCAAAATGGGTCTCTGAGGGTAAAATAAAATCAGAAGTAACAATTGATAACGGTTTTAATCAATTGCCTACAGCTTTTAGAAAATTATTCTCAGGTGATAACTTTGGTAAGCAAGTCGTGCAAGTTTCTGAAGAATAACTGAAATTAAACCCAAACTTTAAAGTCAGCAAAGGAGAAAATATGAAACAACTTATCGCAAAATTATTATTTAGCACTATGTTTTTCCGAAGTGGACAAGCCCATTTTAAAAACAAAGAAATGTTTTTAAGAATTGTCCCATCTTATTTGCCTTTTAAAGAAGCAATTGTGAAATATTCAGGTATCGCAGAATTCGTACTTTCTGCCTACATTTTATTAGGCAAAAACAGAAATCGTGTAAGAAAAATTGTAAGTGGCTTTTTATGGCTTGTCTTTCCAGCAAACATTTACGCTGCAAGAAAGCAAATTTCATATGCAGACAGTGAACGTAAGACAGTGAAAGAACATGTGATTCGCTTACCATTGCAATTTGTATTTGCATTCCTAACTAAATTCTTATAGAATCGTCGCAAAAATTTAAATGAAGCCGGCGCCAAAACTAAGTTGTCATTTCTTAATTTTGGCGCCGGCTTTTTCATAGTTTAAGTCGAAATCAATGCCAATATTGCATTTGATAACCGATACGAGGGCGGGTAATAATGAGTTGTTTAGATGACGGATGCGCTTGGTTAAGTTTATTGCGCAATGATGTCATATGGACACGTAGGCTCGGCATCTCTGATTTATTCACATAACCATAAATAGATTTGAGTATCGTATCGTATGTGAGTACTTTTCCTACGTGCCGGCATAATAATTCTAATAATGCAAACTCATTAGGCGTTAGACTTAACGTCTCGTTATTAATACGTGCTGTTTTAGACTGATAAGACACGACTAAAGGTCCATTTTCGAAGACGATATCTTTATGATCTTGCATATTTTTTAATCGTTGCACAACTCTAATGCGTGCACGTAATTCATCAACATTAAAAGGCTTTGTCATGTAATCGTTCGCGCCGTTATCCAATGCATCAACAATCGTTTGCTCATCCAGTCGTGCGCTGATTACGATAATAGGGATATCAAAAGTTTGACGTATCATTTTGATGAGGTCCAAACCATCAATATCGGGTAATCCTAAATCTAACAAAATAATATCGGGTGCTTTTGAACGAATTTGAAAATTAGCGTCTTTGCCGTTAGTCGCAGTGAGCACTTCATAATAATCAAGGGTTAATGAGACGTCGAGTAAGTGTGTAATCGCATCATCATCTTCTACAACGAGTATTCTAACATTCACTGCACTGCCTCCTAAATTTTTTTAGTATTCATAAGGTAGGTTGAAATAAAATATACTACCATGTGGCTCGTTTTGTCGATATTTTAACTGACTGTCATGTTTTTCTAAAATGGACTGAACAAGATAAAGACCGAGCCCCATACTGTCTTTTTTATTATCTTTGAAGAACTGATGTTTATGAAAAGGTTGGAAAACTGTATGTTGCTCTTCATCAGTTAAGCCAGGACCATGATCAATGACCTCAAACAAAATCTGCTCTTCGTTTTTACTGATGACTAGCGTGATTTTAGTTTCAGGTGGTGTATGTTTTAAAGCATTTTCTATCAAATTGAAAATGGCTTGTAAAATGAGTTTGCTGTCAATATTAACAAAACAAATATCATGAAATGCCGTGACCTTAACTTGATGATTTAATCTTCTCCGTTCTAATACAGATTCGATTTCTTCAACTAATTCTTCAATGAGGTAAAGTTGACGATTTAATTTCACATTTGAATGTTCGAGTTTCGTAAGTGATAAAATATTTGAAACTAACATGTGTAAATATTGGGCTTCATCAAACGAGCGTGAAACCAACTGATGTTGTTCTTGTTGAGGCATCTCTTTGCCGTAAAGTAATAATACATCTAAATTACCGATAATTGATGTTAAAGGTGTTCGAATATCATGGGAGATCGAACGTAGAAAGTTTGAACGTGTCATTTCTCGCTCAGCACGCAACATCGATTCACGTGTTTGACGCAACAAGCTCAAGTTTTCTACCGCAAGCGAAATTTCATTAAGCATAGATTCTAAAATAGAATTATCATAAGAATCAATGACTTGCGGTTCAGAAAAATGTATAGAAACGATGGCTTTGACAGGATTTGTTCCTATTGGGATTAATAAATATTGAATCCCTGGAAAAGTGTCTGTCGTGGCGCCTGCACGTTTTTGGTTTTTAATAATCCAACTCAATGCTTGTTGATGTCGTGAATAATCGGCATGCGGACCTTCAATTGGAATCGTTTTTGAAATTTTTTCATCTTCAACTAAGTAAATCGTAACTTCTTGATTTAAAAGGTGTTGAATTTGATGTCGAGCATTAACTAATAAATCCGGAATGGTATAGGTCTGTTTGATTGAATCATTAAATTGTAACAGGATATCTGTACGATAAAGTTGATGTTTCGTTACGATGTACTGGTGTTTAATTTGTTTTAATAGTCCGCTTGTCACGATGCTGACGATAATACTAATGGTGAATGTAATAGGGTAATCAAAACGATAAACTTCGAAAGTGAATCTTGGCACAGTAAAAAAGAAATTAAAGACAAATACGTTTAAAATTGCCGCGAAAAAACCGATGAGGTACGACTGTGTCCACATACTTAAAACAATAATCCCTAACAAAAATAATAGAAGAATGATGGTGTCTTGCTCGCCATGGTCTGCACTATAAACCCATAGACCCAAAAGTACACATATTGCTTGAATAGTAATCATTTTAAAAATATCGACAGTCCAACGTTTCTGTTCTACCTTTTGATTGTGTCGTTCATGCTTCGCTTTCATTTGGATATGCTTAATCGGCACGATTTCTATTTTATAATGATGCTTTAAATCCAGTAACTGGTCAATGAGAGGACGTTTGAAAATATCGTTCCATTTGTCACTAATATGTTGACCAATAACAAGTTTAGTAACTTTTTGGGATTTGCACCAGTCGTCGAGACCCGATGCAATTTGATTATCATAAATCACTTTAACGGATGCCCCTAATGATTGCGCAAGCATTAAATTTTGATGAACCTGACTTTCATTAGCGTAGTGTCTGCCTTCATGATCAAACACATCAATATAAACAGCTGTAAATTGTGCATGTTCACGATTGGCGATACGTCGCGCTTCTCGAATAACGGTTTCGTTGCTGATGCTCCCACTAATTGCGACGGCGACATGAGGCGTAATATCAATATTTTTCTTATAGAGGTGCTCTTTTTGGCTCATAATATCTGCGGCTGTTCTGAGTGTTAATTCCCTTAATTCTGAAAGGTTCTCATAAGTGAAAAAATGAGTGAAGGCCGTATCGAGTCGTTCTTTCTTATATACTTTTCCTGCTTTAAGGCGATTGATGAGCTGTTTAGGTGAAATATCAATCACTTCTATCGCATCACTCGACATAATAAATTGATCTGGCACCCGTTCTTTAATTTTGACGCCTGTCATTAATGATACTTGCTCGCTCAAACTTTCAATATGTTGAATATTTAATGTGGTATGGACATCAATTCCGTGGGAAAGAATTTCTTCAATATCCATATATCTTTTTTCATGACGCTCTTTTGAGATATTCGTGTGCGCTAATTCATCTATAAGAATGATAGCAGGCGCATCATCAATGATTTGATCAACATCTAAATACTGGAATGCATGACTCCCGTGGTTTTTAGATTTAGTTTGAATGACGGGGAGTTTTTCAGCTAGCGCTTGGGTTTCTTTACGTTGATGTGGCTCTATGTAACCAATTTTAATATCAGCGCCTTCTTGATATGCATCTATAGCATTAGATAACATTTCATAAGTTTTACCCACACCCGGAGAATAACCAAGGTATATTGTCAGGGACCCTCTTTTTATCGTTGGATTACGCTCCATATTTTTCACCTCTTTTAATTCATCATAAACTTCAAATCTTATATTTTCTATAAAAAAATACGTTTTTCTTTATCTTAATAACTTCTTAATAAAACGATGCAAATATTAATAATCTCCTTATAGAAATTTTTATATAATGATTCCTGCAATAAGGAGGAGGTCAAGAGATGATTATCGTATTAGGTCTCATTGTCATCGTATTAATTGGCTATTTAGTATACGCCTTAATTTACAGTGAAAAGTTTTAAATTCAATTATTGATGGAGGGAAAACATGGAAGTCGTTATCTTTTTAATCATCTTTCTTTTATGCGCATTTTTATTAAGTCGATACTTATATAGTGTTGCATTATTAACCCCTACACCTGCAGATAAGGTGTTTTTAGGTGTGGAAAAAGGGATTTACAAAGTGTTAGGAACAAAGTTAGAGCACATGTCGGGTAAGACATACCTGAAACATTTTCTACTATTTAATGGACTAATGGGAATTGTGTCGTTTCTATTGTTATTGACTCAACAATGGCTCTTTTTAAATCCGAATCATAATTTAAATCAATCGGTTTCATTAGCGTTTAATACAGTTGCTTCGTTTTTAACGAATACGAACTTACAGCATTACGCTGGAGGATCAGGACTCACATATTTAACACAGATGATTGTCATCACTTATTTGATGTTTACGTCTAGTGCTTCAGGTTATGCGGTTTGTATTGCGATGCTGCGTCGACTAACAGGAATGACAGATGTCATCGGCAACTTTTATCAAGATGTTGTGCGGTTTATCGTCCGCGTTTTAATACCGCTATCATTTATTGTGAGTATTCTTTTGATGAGTCAAGGCACACCACAAACTTTAAAAGGTAACTTAACGTTGCATACGATCACAGGCAAAATTCAACAAATCGCATATGGTCCTATTGCTTCATTAGAGTCCATTAAACATATCGGTACAAACGGCGGAGGCTTTTTAGGCGCCAACTCATCAACACCATTTGAAAATCCGACTGTATGGTCGAACTATATTGAAATGTTGAGTATGATGTTGATTCCTGGTGCGCTTGTCTTCCTATTTGGAAGAATGTTGACAAAAAGTGGTAAGCAAATTCATGCGCACGCTTATGTCATATTTGGAACAATGTTGTTATTTTTCTTAGTTTTCTTTGCGATTGCCATTATTTCAGAGTACAAAGGTAACGTTGTGTTATCTCATTTAGGTGTAGTTGGACCGAATATGGAAGGAAAAGAAGTAAGATTTGGCCCAGGACTTTCAGCGCTCTTCACGACGATTACAACAGCATTTACGACAGGTACCGTTAATAATATGCACGATACGCTTACACCGTTGGGTGGTTTTGTACCTTTAGTATTAATGATGCTTAACGCCATTTTCGGCGGTGAAGGTGTCGGATTAATGAATATGTTGATTTTCGTCTTATTAACAGTATTTATTTGCAGTTTGATGGTAGGGAAAACACCAAACTATTTAGGAATGAAAATAGAAGGACGAGAAATGAAGCTCATCGCATTAACATTTTTAATTCATCCGATATTGATTTTAGTTGCGACTGCATTCGCTTTTATTATTCCTGGTGCGAGTGACGCATTAACGAATCCTTCATTTCATGGTATCTCACAAGCACTTTATGAAATGACATCATCGTCAGCCAATAATGGTTCTGGGTTTGAAGGACTCGCAGATGATACGACGTTCTGGAATGTCTCAACCGGTATCGTCATGTTGATTGCGCGTTATATACCTATCATTTTACAAATCATGATTGCTTCAAGCTTAGTTAATAAAAAAGCATATCAAAAAGATGATCAGACCGTGGCTATCGACAAACCTTTCTTTGGTGTATCACTCACAATTTTTATTATTTTATTGAGTGGTTTGACATTTTTACCAGTGTTATTACTTGGACCTATTGGAGAATTTTTATCATTAAAATAAAGGAGGATATGTTGAATGAATCAATCATCTCATGTCTTGAATGGCGCGATCGTCAAACAAGCCATCAAAGAGAGTTTTATAAAATTAAACCCTGCATATCTCATTAAAAATCCAATTATGTTTGTTGTAGAGGTAGGGATGGTTTTAACTTTAATAATGACGATAGTTCCACAAATTTTTACAGATGATGCAATGTCACGAATTTATTTATTTACGATTTTTGTGATTTTATTATTGACGATTCTGTTCTCTAATTTTTCAGAAGCCATTGCTGAAGGACGTGGTAAAGCACAGGCGAACAGTCTTCGTGAAACAAAATCAAATATGGTTGCACGTCGAATTATAGGCGATGAAAAATATGAAACGATTGACGGTTCTGCGTTAAAACGTGGGGATCGCATCCTTGTTAAAGCAGGGGAAACCATCCCATCAGACGGAACAATTATTGAAGGGATTGCAACGGTTGATGAATCTGCAATTACAGGGGAATCAGCACCAGTGATTAAAGAATCAGGTGGCGATTTTTCAGGTGTTATTGGTGGCACAACTGTAACATCGGATTGGCTTATTATTGAAGTCGATAGTGAGGAAGGGGCTACGTTTTTAGATAAAATGATTGCCTTAGTCGAAGGTGCACAACGTAAAAAAACGCCAAATGAAATTGCACTTTTTACCTTACTTATCACTTTAACGATTATCTTTTTAGTTGTTATTTTAACGTTTTATCCTATTGCACAGTACTTAAAACTGAATGTGCCCATTGCAACGTTGATCGCATTAACAGTATGTTTAATACCGACAACGATTGGGGGATTACTTTCAGCTATTGGTATTGCTGGGATGGACCGTGTGACACAGTTTAATATTTTAGCTAAAAGCGGACGTTCCGTAGAAACATGCGGGGACGTAGACGTATTAATTTTGGATAAAACCGGCACAATTACTTATGGTAACCGTTTAGCGGAATCATTGATGCCTGTGCATGAAGAATGGTACGACAGATTACTCGTCGCAGCTTACGAAACTTCTGTTTATGATGATACACCTGAAGGCAAAAGTATTGTTACTTTGGCGCAAGCTTCATCGGTTCAATTACCGGATGAAGTCAAAGGTGACTACCAACCTTTTAAAGCGGAAACACGTATGAGCGGTATTATCATGGGTGATCGTGCTGTCTTTAAAGGGGCACCTAATAGTATGATTAAATATGTTAAACAAAAAGGCGGCAGGGTACCTTCTAATATTGAATCGCTGGTTACTGAAGTCTCTAGTAAAGGCGGAACACCTTTAATCGTCGTTGAAGATCAAACCATTTTAGGCGTTATTTACTTAAAAGATGTCATTAAAGAAGGATTGGTCGAACGTTTTCAAGAGTTACGTCAAATGGGCATCGAAACAGTTATGTGTACAGGTGATAACGAATTAACTGCCGCGACTATTGCGAAAGAAGCGGGTGTGGATCGTTTTATCGCAGAATGTAAGCCAGAAGATAAAATAAAAGTCATTAAAGAAGAACAAGAAAAAGGGCATATCGTCGCGATGACAGGAGACGGAACAAACGATGCGCCTGCATTAGCACAAGCCAACGTTGGATTAGCTATGAACTCAGGTACATTAAGTGCAAAAGAAGCAGCAAATCTAATTGATTTGGATTCAAATCCAACTAAACTGATGGAAGTTGTTAAAATCGGTAAACAATTATTGATGACGAGAGGTGCGTTGACAACATTTAGTATTGCGAATGATATTGCGAAATATTTTGCGATTTTACCTGCAATGATGATGGTCACTGTACCGGAAATGAGTATTTTAAATATTATGCGTTTGAATTCTCCTGAATCTGCAATTGTTTCAGCGTTAATATTTAATGCACTGATTATTGCATTATTAATTCCAATTGCGATGAAAGGTGTGCGCATTAAAGGTGCTTCAACGGAGACCATCCTCATGAAAAATATGTTGGTATATGGATTGGGTGGTATGATTGTTCCGTTTATTGGAATTAAACTCATCGATCTCATTGTTCAATGGTGGATATAGGAGGGTGTATATGAAAGCGATAAGAAGTAGCATAGGACTCGTTGTAATGACAATGGTTTTGTGTGGTGTCCTCTTTCCATTGGCTGTAACGGCAGTTGGACAGACGTTGTTTCATCACCAAGCTAACGGAAGTCTTGTGACACAGAATGGTAAGGTAGTAGGTTCAAATCTCATTGGACAGCAGTGGAATGAACCTCAGTATTTTCACGGAAGAACGAGTGCTGTCAAATATAATATGGATAAAACGACATTAAAAGAAAAAGGGGTGGCTTCTGGTAGTGATAACTATTCAAATGGCAATCCTGAACTTAAAAAGAGAGTAGAAGACTTAAAACAAGATGATGGTCACCATACACCGATTGATGCGGTGACAGAATCTGGTTCAGGTTTAGATCCGGATATTACGGTGGATAATGCAAAACAACAGGTGGCACGTATTGCAAAACAACGAAATCTCTCACCACAACAAATTGATCAATTAATTACTAAGCAAGCACATAAAGGAACGATGTATGATGACTATGTGAATGTGTTGGCGTTAAATATGGCGTTAGATCATTTGTCAGCACATTAATTGTTGATTGTACAGTGGCCGTTGTACGGTTTATGATGAGATGAGGCTGGGGTTATTTCCTCAATTCAAACGCTCTAAGATTGTTTTTAATTAAACTGTCTTAGAGCGTTTTTGATGTTGGATTACTTGTATGGATGGCTTCGCTTTCCGAGGGGACAGCCTCAGCCTGTAGTCTTCGGCTTGTCCTGTTCCCTCAGGCGTCTCGCCATCCATGCATCGTCAAAAATATACAGTGCTTCATTGTTTTAAATTCAAACGTGCATCGATTCATCGTAACAGTGAGTCATTGAACAGTGTGCAATTTCTAATGGCTTAATAAGGGCGTTGAAGTGTTTTATAGGTTGATACCCAGGCTGTTTCAACTGAATGTAAAATAAAAAATGACGTAATAAAAAGGGCCATAAGACGCGAATTTATCGAGATGAAAATTTAATGCGATATTGAATGAGGTCTAAAAAGTGCATTTTCGGGTACAAGACAAGAGACTTTATTTTATTCGTAACACAATCTATCGTAAAATATAACAACCAAAAAGAAAGGAGAGAAAAGATGTCATCATCAACACATCAACCCCCTAGTAAGGCTTATGGAAAAGTTTGGCTCTTTTTTGTTTATTATTGGCTTATTTTTGGGATTTCAACTTATTTAGGTCAATTTTTACCAGAAGCATGGCGCCAACCGCTATCGATAGGATTACTTATCCTTATTCTGATTTCGATGGTTGTCCAACGTGTACGTTTTAGTGGTCCTATCATTTCACATATTTATACCATTGTTGCAGGCTTATTATCCTATGCCACATTTATGTATACGTTAGAAGATTTAGGGCCAAGTGTATTTTTTAACACTGTTTTATTAGCGATTGCGGCGTTTCTTATCTTTGGCTTTTTAGGTTATTTTTTGATAAAAGATGCTTCAAGTATTGGAAAATATTTATTCGTGACACTTATCGCTTTAATTTTAGCAAGTCTACTTGGGTGGTTTATCCATAACCCGATTTACCATACGCTCATTGCGGTGGTAGGTTTGTTATTATTCTTATTGTATACGCTTTATGACTTTAATCGGATGAAACGAGGACAATTTTCACCTAGAGAGATGGGTTTCAATTTGTTCTTAAACCTTTTCCGTATTAATCGTTATGTGTTAGAATTAACACGTATGGTAAAACGTTAACGCAATTGAATAGATAAAACGATTCCACTGGAAGTGCCATTGCGAATGGCTGAGATTGAAATGCGATTTCAAAATTCCTGAACCTGATCCAGTTCGTACTGGCGTAGGAAAGTGGCTGAATTCGTGGGAATAACACGCTACTTTTCTTAATTTGATTTATGAAAAGTAGCTTTTTTTGTTGCGTTAAGGAGGATGGATACGATGATTGTAGTGGTTACACCTTATCAAAGGCTTGATTATACGCATATTCAACGCTTGTGTGCAATTGAACCTGATATTGATGGCGTCATTTTCAGGACACCTATGAGAAAGCCTGAACTAGAAAATTGGATTTTAAAGTTGCATGATGAAGGTTTTCCAAAATCTAAAATGATTGTACATACGGATGTGCAGCTTGCCGAGCAATTGGGCATTCATCGCCTTCATTTCAGAGAAGGTGATGTTAACGCCGAACATATCAAACAGAAGTCGCCGGATTATCGTATTAGTATGTCTACGCATTCTGAAAATAGTATTCGCTATGCGCAAGCCCAACATTTTGATTTCGTATTGTTTGGTCATCTCTTTCCCACACCCTCTAAGCCCCATCAGCCACCACGATCCTCTAGTGAAATTGCAGCAGTGTTGTCTATTGACTTTCCTATTATTGCAATTGGAGGCATTCGTCTTGAGACAATCCAAAACGTTCCTACAGGTTTTTCGGGGATCGCATGTATCGGAAGTGCGTTTTCAAACGAAATCCATCAGTTTAGACAAATGGTCACTTATTGGCGTGCAAAGGAGTGAAGGTAATGCAAGTATATGTGAATGGTGAAAGGCAACTTTTCGATGAAGGCACTACGATTCGTGATATATTGAATCACTTTGGTATTGAATCAAAACGCATGGCAGTTGAACGTAACGAAGAAGTTGTAAAACGCTCAGAGTGGGATACAACTGAAGTGCGTGAAGACGATCAGTTAGAACTTTTAGAATTTGTTGGAGGCGGTTAATGATGTTTAAAATTGGTAATTTAAGTTTCAATTCAAGATTGTTTTTAGGAACAGGTAAATTCGAAAATGAAGAGATTCAATCTCGTGCAATTGATGCATCTGAAACAGAAGTACTTACATTTGCGGTACGCCGAATGAGTTTGTATGATGAAAAGTTGCCGAACCCTTTAGCCAATGTGGACTTATCTAAATTTACGACATTTCCAAATACAGCAGGTGCGAAAACGGCTGAAGAAGCAGTACGTATTGCTGAATTGGCAAATGAAGCTGGTGTATGTGACATGATTAAAGTAGAGGTAATTGGTGATGATGAAACATTATTACCTGATCCCCTCGAAACTTATAAAGCATGTGAAATTTTATTAGAAAAAGGCTACATTGTTTGTCCATATATTTCAGATGATGTTGTGTTAGCGAAACGTTTGGAAGCGCTCGGTGTACATGCCGTGATGCCACTTGCTTCGCCAATTGGTACAGGAAGAGGGATTAGCAATCCTTTAAACTTACGTTATATTATAGAAAAAAGCCAAGTTCCTGTTATTGTGGATGCGGGGATAGGTTCAGCAAAAGACTGTGCGGAAGCGATGGAACTTGGGGCAGATGCGATATTATTAAATTCTGCAGTATCACGTGCTAAAGATTCTGTGAAAATGGCAGAAGCAATGAAAAAAGGTATTGAAGCGGGTCGCTTGAGCTATGAAGCGGGTCGTATTCCTATTCGCTATAATGCTGTTCAATCAAGTCCATCAGAGGGGTTAGGGTTCTTATAATGACCCGCTATAACAGACAAGAGAAATTTAAACCTTTTGGTCAACAAGGACAAGTCCAACTGCAACAATTACATGTGATGGTTATCGGTGTTGGTGCGCTAGGCAGTGGTATCGCAGAGCAATTGACGCGAAGTGGTGTCGGCCGTTTAACAATTGTTGATAAAGACGTGGTGTCCTTATCTAATTTACATCGTCAAAGTGGCTATACTGAAGCAGATGTACAAGCTATGACGCCGAAAGTATTTGCATTACAACAACATCTGTCAGCAATGAACCATGAAGTGACGATAGAACCATTGAATGAGGAGATTACAGCAAGGAACATATTGGGTATCCTCAATGAAACGCAACCCGACATGATTTTAGATGGACTTGATCGATTTGAAACACGTTATTTAGTTAATGAAGCCTCTAGAAAGTTAAATATTCCTTATATTTATGGGGCAGTAGTGGGGAGCCAAGTGAGTGTTTTTCCAATTCATCAAGATGGTCCATGCTTACATTGTGTAATGCCAGACGTACCAGATACAATGGAAAGTTGTGATATTAATGGTGTTCTTCCGCCCGCTGTTCATATGGCGAGTAGTCTGGTTGTAGCAGAAGTCTTCCATTATTTGATGCATGGTGATTTTTCTTATCGTATGACGACAATGGATATTTATCGTGGCAAAATGAAAACATTGTCTATCAAAGCATTGAAAGAAGAAGATTGTAAAGTTTGTGCTCAACATCAATATGATCGATTAAATCATAAACAACTTGAACAAACACAATTACTGTGTGGTGGCGTTTATCAATATAGACTCTCTCCAGAGCAGTTTTCAGCAAAAATCCATCCTAGTGTGACATGTTTAATCGAAAATCATTTTATTAAACGATTACAATATAAAGACTATGAAATGACATTATATCAAGATGGGCGGTTGTTGATTTATCACGCGTCAGATCAGCAAACGGCGCATGAATTAGTACAACGATTATTCGTACAACCTGTTCACATTGAGTAGAATTTGCCATACTGTAAAATTTCCATGTATAATAAAGAGTATTCAAAAAAGCATGTGAAAGCGAGATGGAAGTAATGGGACGTAAATGGAATAACATTAAAGAAAAGAAAGCACAAAAAGATAAAAATACAAGTCGTATTTATGCAAAATTTGGTAAAGAAATCTATGTGGCCGCAAAATCAGGAGAGCCAGATCCAGAGTCAAACCAAGCGTTAAAACTTGTACTTGAACGTGCTAAAACTTATTCTGTACCCAACCATATTATTGAAAGAGCAATCGACAAAGCTAAAGGTGGCGGCGAAGAAAATTTCGATGCGTTACGTTATGAAGGTTTTGGTCCAAGTGGCTCCATGGTCATCGTTGACGCTTTAACAAACAATGTTAATCGTACGGCATCTGATGTAAGAGCCGCATTTGGTAAAAATGGAGGAAATATGGGTGTTTCTGGTTCAGTTGCTTATATGTTCGATCACACAGCGACATTTGCCTTTGAAGGTTTTGATGCAGATGCTGTACTTGAAGCATTAATGGAAAACGATATAGATGTTCGTGACGTAGTTGAAGAAGGTGATTTGACAATCGTCTATGCTGAACCTGATCAGTTTGCTACAGTTCAACAAGCTTTACGCGACATGGGCGTCACTGACTTTGAAGTTGCAGAATTTGAAATGTTACCGCAAACAGAAGTGCAACTTTCTGATGAAGACCAAGCGACTTTTGAAAAATTGATTGACGTATTAGAAGACCTTGAAGATGTACAACGTGTCTTTCATAATGTTGAACTATAATAAATCTTTGGGAGGCATTTATTATGAATGTTCAAGAATGGATACAGCATCTTAATTTAACCCCTCATCCTGAAGGGGGATATTATCGTGAAACGATATTAAGTCCAGATCAGACAGAAGGCCGTCCAAATTATTCAAGCATTTATTTTTTATTAGAAGACGCAAACATTTCTCATTTTCATCGCATTGATGCTGATGAAATATGGTACTTTCATGCTGGGCACACACTCACAATTCATATGATACATCCTGATCACACATATGAAACTGTGCAACTTGGTCCCGATGTAGCAAATGGTGATGTATTACAATTTGTTGTACCTAAAAATACCATTTTTGCATCTTCTATTGAACAAGAAAATAGTTTTGCGGTAGTAGGTTGTATGGTACAACCGGCATTTCAATTTGAACATTTTGAATTATTCACACAAGATGAGCTTATAGAAACTTATCCTGAGCATAAAACAATCATTCAAAAATATGCGAAAAAGAATGTGTAAATGAAAGGGAATGAGGAATGTGACCTCATTACATCAATCCCATAACATATAGGGCGATGATGGGAGACAGTGGTTGTGATTTTAAACATACTAAGGTGGATGTTAAGGTGATGAGAACCTAACGATTGTATACACTTTAGTATGTTTTTTGTTTCATATTAAGATGTATGAAATCGTACGATGTTCTCATCTTTCAGAAAATCAACGTCCACGCTTAAATTGAACGCATAATAAATATTACACAGCACGCAGCTTTAGACAGACTGACATCTATCATCGAGGCATGGATGAACAAATTTCAAAACGGTTAGAAACTGAGAGAAGTGACATATAACGCTGATTTATATATAATGTACGAAAGGGGGTTGGTGGCTGTGAAAGTGAAATATATTGATAAACGTCACTGGCGTCGCCTCTTAGACCATGATTATATCGAAGTTAAAGTGAACAATAACAAATTTAAAGGCATCATAGGTTTAATTACAATTAAAAAGGTGAGAGAGCCATTAGAGGTGACTGTTGTAGGTAAAAAGATAGTCGTGGCTGATGATAACTATCAGTGGTTGCAAATATTACCAGAAAAAAAGCGTTACAGTATGACTGTCATGTTTAATGATAAAGGACAACCATTGCAATATTATTTTGATATTAATTTAAAAAATATTACGCAAAAAGGTAAGGCACGCACGTTAGACTTGTGCTTAGATGTGCTCGCACTACCTAACGGCCGATATGAACTTGTTGATCAAGACGACTTGGAATATGCACTGAAAACGAAGCAAATTACAAGAAAGCAATACCACGAGGCTTATGTGATTGCACACCAACTCATGATCCAGATTGACGAGGACTTTGAAAGTATCGAAAGACGGGCAATGTACTGCTATCAGAAAATCAAGCATAAGTATCAGAAAAAAGAAAAGCATAAACAGTATTAGTGATTAAAAGAAATGTTTTTCACACACCGTTACAACCAACCCAGCGTGTGCTGTGAAAGTATACAAGCACACTGGACAATGTTCTGTTTGTCTAGTGTTCTTTTATTTTGAGGAGGCGCTACGATGAAGATTGATGATTATCGGTTGTTAATTACTTTAGATGAGACACGTACATTGAGAAAAGCAGCTGAAAGACTATACATTTCTCAACCTGCAGTGACGCAACGTCTTAAATCTATAGAAAGACATTTTGGTGTTGAGATTTTCATCCGAACAAAAAAGCAGTTAATTACGACAACTGAAGGTGCGATGGTAATAGCGCATGCAAAATCAATGTTAAAGCAAGAGCGCTTGTTTCAAGATAAAATTAAAGCACATGTGGGTGCGATTAACGGGACACTATCGATTGGTTGTTCATCACTGGTGGGTCAAACAGTGTTACCTGAAGTGTTAAATCGTTATACAACTGAATTTCCAAATGTTGAAATTGAATTACAAGTGGGTTCAAGTGAACATATTAAAGCGAATCATAACGATTATCATATTATGATTGTTCGCGGGAATCCTTTGCTAAATATGCATAATGATCATTTAATGGACGATAAACACTATTTTATTTATCCTAAAAATAAAAAAGATGAGCTACATAAATTGCCTTTCATCGAATTTCAGGCTGATCCAGTTTACATTAATCAAATTAAAACGTGGTATCAACAACATATGTCTCAAGATTATCATGCAAGAATTAAGGTGGATCAAGTTGCAACATGTAAAGCGTTACTTTTGAGCGGTGTTGGCGTGACCATATTACCAGAAATTATGGTGAAAGACTTAGATATTACACAATTCGAGATGTTAAAAGTAGACATAGAAGCACATTCGCTCGTGCGTTCTACATATTTAAGTTATGACATGAGTATGATGCAATTACCGCAAGTGAGCTCATTTATTAATGTTTTCAAAGAATATCTACATCTTGATCAGATGTAACGCATACCATTGCACGTTTACGTGCGATGGTTTAAGGGCGTGCTTTTTTAGGTAAACAGAAGAAAAAGTAAGGGATGATGTAAAGTCATTTAAGAAAGAAGATAATTACGTATTAAGGAGAAAACAAATGTTTCGGGAATTATTAACTATTAAAAATTATAAGCTCTTTTTAGTCAACATGATGCTGATTGGCATGGGGATTGCCATTACAGTACCTTTTTTTGTGCTATTTGCAACAAACCAACTCGGGATGACTACCAATCAGTTTGGATTATTATTGGCACTTGCGGCAATTAGCCAATTCACAATGAATAGTATTGTAGCGCGTTTTTCAGACACGCATGCTGTGAATCGTAAGTTATTAATTATTATTGGGTTATTTATGGGCGCGATTAGCTTTGCACTCCCCTTTTTTATTCATTCTATTACGCTATTTATTATTTTATATGCCATTTTTCAAGGGCTGTTCGCGCCTGCAATGCCACAACTTTATGCATCTGCGAGAGAATCTATTGATCAGTCGACTTCAAGCAGTCGCGCCGTTTTTGCGAATTCTGTGCTGCGGTCTATGTTTTCATTTGGTTTCTTATTTGGACCATTAGTGGGCAACATCCTTAATCAGTCATGGGGCTATAGCGGGCTGTTCGGAGGCACTGTCGCAATCATTTTGACAACGCTACTTTTACAAGTCTTCTTTTTCAAAGATATCAAGACGAAACAACCCACGCGTACAGCGAAACATACGGAACAAAATGCGCCTTCTATGTTGAGACATCGCTATCTTATCGTGCCATTTGTTGCTTTTGTGTTATTACATATTGGGCAATGGATGTACACACTCAATATGCCACTTTTTGTTACGAAATATCTTGGTGAAGAAGAGAAATATGTAGGTCATTTAGCAAGTTTATGTGCAGGTTTAGAAGTGCCTTTTATGATTATTTTAGGCATTGTTGCGAGTAAGGTTCAAACACGAACGCTGCTAGCTATTGCGGCTGTTTGTGGCAGTCTCTTTTTTGGAAGTATCGGCGTGTTTGAAAGTGTGAGAATGATGTTAATCGGTCAAGTCTTACTTGCAGCATTTTTAGCTGTTTTATTAGGTATAGGGATTAGCTACTTTCAAGATATTTTGCCACAATTTCCAGGTTATGCTTCAACATTATTTGCAAATGCAATGGTTGTCGGCCAGTTGTTAGGAAACCTGCTAGGCGGTGCCATGAGTGATTGGATTGGTTTAGGCAATGTCTTCTATGTCTCTGCATTATCATTAGCATTAGGTTTTGTATTGATTTTATTTACTAAAAAAAGCCCAAAGACAGTTGAAGCGAGCTAAATTCGATACAGAAAAGAGGCTGGACAACTGAGGAGATAAATAGGGCTTCATTTGCGAAGTGATTTAAATAGTAACTAAAAAACGAGGCTAGGATATGCTCCTAGCCCCTTTTTTAATCATTTAAGCACAAATTAAGGGTGCGAAGAAGTTTTATTTTTTACGCCTGCCTTCAAGCACCTTAGTACTTTTGAAGATTCATATGTAATATAAGAAAGCGTCGTCGCTTTACTTTGGACGGTGGCCGTGCTTAACTTTAGCGCCATGAAGGTCCGGTCTGTTTCTGTTTGTGATTCTGTAAATAAGCACCTACAGGCACAATAATGAGTGATGCCACAATAAAAGCCCAATTGCTGATATGAATATAAGGACCAAACTGTAAAAAGTTTTGTGGGAAGAAGAAAACAATAAAAATAATCACCACTAAAGCGATTAAAACTATGTAACCTAAAAGCCAGGCAATTCGGGAATAGCTAAAAGCTTGCAGCTGTACCATTTTAAAGCAAGCCCAAACAAACAAAAATGTAATAAAAATACCTAAAATAAAAGTGAACGGGAAAGTATAAAGATAAATTCGGGTATCATTGATAAAGAAGCCTAAAAAACCTTTTAAAAAGCAAAAGAGGCCTAATAAAAAAATAATATGTTGGAAAATATAACGAAATATATTGATAAATGTATGGTTGGGTAACTCTTTAATCGTTTGGATTGCATGTTTTTTGGGATCATGATTAAAAAAATCCATCGCATGCATCCCTTTATTTTCAGCATTAAGCAAATGCGTCAAAATACGTTGTAGAACAATTTCTGAGTCATGTGCATTGACCCGCATATCTGCGCGTACATATGTCATATAGCTTTCAAATATTTGACGGTCTGTATTATTTAAGCGCAATGACTTAACATTATTTTCTTTCATGAGTTCGTTAGTTGTCTTCATTGGTCATGCACCTCCCTTTATTCGGTTCAACATTAAACTGTCACTATTATGACGATTTTATAGAAATAAATCAATACTTAAGAGAGAGGAATCCCTTATGTTTTTACTGAAACCAGAAAATCACCATTATATACATCAAGTGGCATCAATACATGTACAAATGTTGTATGAACAGCGTCATAGCAATAAAAAGACTGTGAGTCAGATGGAAATTGCATTATACGAAGAAATGATTGAACGTCGGTTGCGCTATACACAAGACTGGCTAGGTGTGATGAGGGAAGACGACGATAGAGTTCAAGCGTATGGATGGGCGCATTTTGATGGTACTTCTCAAACAGTGACGATTGAATCTCTTTATGTAACACCTGCTTATCGTAAACAAGGCTATGCAGAGCAATTCAAACAAGAAATTGAGCAGTGGGCAATCAAACGAGGGGCACATCAGTTGATTGGCAAAGTGGATAAGAATAATGAAGCTATGATAGCATTGAACCAAAAGTTAGGTTATCAAGTCGAAAAGTATACGATGGTTAAAAATCTTGAGCATTAAGACGTTAGGGAAGTGCGAATCGAGCTGTTTTCGAAGATAGTCTCTATTTTTGTAATAAGGAAAGGCTAAAGAAGTTAAGAGTGAATTCAGATTTTTTATCACGATGCGCATAGCCTCGTTATGCTAGAAGTGTAAAACCATGATAGAATAAAAGAGAAGTATTTTTTGATATGGGAGAAAGAAAATGAAAAAATGGCTAATTATACTTGTGACACTCACATTTGTTTTGTCTGGTTGTGGGAAGAGTGAAAAGGATAAACTGCAAAATGAAATTCAATCGCTAGAAAAAGAGCAAAAAACACTCCAACAAGAAAATGAGAAGTTAAAAAAGCAAGGTGATGATTTAGATCATCAAATTAAAAATGTAGAAAAATCTATTGATGAAGGTAAATCAACGGATACAGAAAAGAAAAAAGATAAACCGCAAGAAAAAGAAAAAAACCATCAAAAAGCCAATCATACAAAAGAACCAACAAGCGCTAATGAAAAGGCGTCTACACATAAAAAGACGAATGAAGTGCATAAAGAACAAGCAACTTCAGATTCAAACGACAAGCAACATTAACCACACGCAAATTATAAAGGCGCGTAATGGAAAGCCTTCACTCATTGACTACATCTCAAGCGTTTGATGTTAAAATGGAGAGGGTATTAAAAACACATATATGAACGTACAGAAAAGAGGGATTGCACATGTATGAAAAGGAATTTGAGTTATTAGAAGGTCGCGACATGTCTTTAATTGAACTCGGACGTGAGCTTGAAAATATTACAGGTTATTCAATTATAGATGCAACAGGTGAGTTGAAACGTGTAATTGCATTAAAACCAAATTTTGATCATGATTGGGAAACGTATGTCGCAACATATCGTTTGAACCATAAAAATGATTTTGTTGATGCGACATTTACAACAAGTAAAGGTCAAAATCCAAATCGCATAAAAGAAGTACCCGTTAAAATCCAACTGATTAGCTACATTTCAAAGGCATAATGGATATGGCATCACTTTTGCAGCTCTATGGCTATTGTAGCTATAGAGTCTATTTTTTATGAGCTGTTACAATGGGGGGATCATCAATGACAGTATATATAGAGACAGCACGACTAAAGCTAAGAGATTGGCAAGAGGAAGATTTACTACCTTTGCAACAATTAAATGCAAATCGCCAAGTCAGACAATATTTTCCGAGCCTGTTAAGCTATGAAAAATCAAGACTTGATTTTGAAGCGATGAAAACTTATCTTTCTAAAAATGAAGTCGGTTTATTTGCGGTTGAATTGAAAGCGACAAAAGAGTGGATTGGTTTTATTGGTGTGAATTACATACCTAAAACGAGCGACTATCCATTTGATAATTTACCTTTTTATGAAATTGGTTGGCGTTTATCACCAGAAGTGTGGGACAACGGAATTGCCACTGAAGGGGCGGAAGCGGTTTTAAATTATATTAAACAGCGAGGAGTATCCGAGGTATATGCCATCGCTGCACGCATTAATCGTCCTTCTATTCGTGTAATGGAGAAAATCGGAATGTCTTTTTATGATGAATTTGAAAAAAGAGAGCTAAGCCCGCATCATGTCTTAAAACAACAAGTTAGATACCACAAACCGCTTTATGATGACGTGGCAGAGGCGCATAAAAAGTCGTCGTAATTAAATAGAAGAAATGTCCAAAAATGGTGAAATGAAAAAAGGGAGTGGCATCAATCCCTAACAAGGGTTTTATTATACCAACTCCCTTATATGGCGTAACACGCTATCTCGAATGATTGGGATTAATCATATGTCCGTGTTGAGATAGGTTTTGCATTTTTAAGGCCTTCTAATAAACTTTCAGGCGTTTCATAAAGGCGTGCGAGATGCGTATATTTTTCATCAATAAATCCTTCTTTAATCATATGTTCAATTAAATTTTGAAGCGGATTAAAAAATTGTTTCGTATTATAAATACCAATTGGTTTTTGATGTAACCCAATTTGTGCCCAACTATAAATTTCAAAGAATTCTTCTAAAGAACCTGCACCGCCAGGAGCCATCACAAAAGCATCAGCTAAATCAGACATTTTTTGTTTTCGCTCATGCATCGAATCTACTAAGATTAATTCTGATACTTTTTGGCTTGTGATTTCTCGTTCATCTAGAAACTTAGGCATAACACCTATCACGCGTCCGCCATAATCTAAGACACCTTCTTGTATGGCGCCCATGATACCAACAGAACCTGCCCCAAAAACTAACTCAATTTGATGTTCTGCGAGGTACTTTCCTAGAGCGTATGCTTCTTTCACATATGTATCATCGTGACCTTTGCTTGCACCACAAAAAACAGCAATTCTTTTAATCATATTGCCTCCTCCTTAATATTGATGAATCTATTTGAGTATCATCTTCCAATGACCCGGTTTAGGTGACACATAATACGTAAAACTTGAATTAAAGGCGTCTACGCAATCGCGTCACCTTTTTTAATCACTGATTTTAAATAAAAAATTATGAAATCAGGTCATCTGTTACTGTTGTGTCTCAATTAATTTTAACAATTGTGATTCAAAAGATAAACGTTGATCTTGATTAAAAGCTTTTGGCCCTTTGGGATAACGTTTTGATTTTCGACGTTCTTGTTGATGATAATAACGTTGTGTGAGCAAACGTTCTATATTTTGAGCCGTATATAAATGTCCTGTATGATGCAAAACATATTTGACTTTATTTAAAAGTAAGCTCGCTAAACCATAGTCTTGTGTGACAACAATATCGCCGGGTTGAGCATATTGAAGAATCATAAAGTCAACGGCATCTCGACCTCCATCGACATATTTCACTTCAACGTGTTCGGGAAATGATTGAACAGAAAAATGGTCGTATGTGCGAAAGAGATATACAAAGATGCCTGTCTCAGACGTCAAACGAATAATCGAATCTACGACTGGACAAGCATCACCATCTATCAATATACGCATTGATTAATCCTGCTTGTTACGTGCATTTTGAGATGTGTCATTTAACTGTTCATCTTTTTGGAAGGATTTCATATTTGCTTTCAATGCTTTTTCACGTGCTTTTATATTCTTTTCTTCTTCTTTACGCAGTGCTTCTTGATGTTTTTTTAATTTTTTATTCATTTTTTCGATTTCTTTTTTATTTTGTTGCTCGATTTTATCGCCACGCTGCTTTGTTTTCAAATCTATGCTTCCAGGTGTATGACCGACTTTTTCTTCATACTTTTGCATTTTTTCCATATTTTTAACTAAGTTTTTTTGACGTTGCGCTAACGCTTTATCTTCTTCTTTATGGCGTTTTGAAATTTGTTTGTCTAATTTCTTTGAAAGTTTATCGATTTCTTTGCGATTTTCTTTCGCAAGCGCTTCACCACGCGCGCGTACATTTTCAGGGCGCATATAGCGTTGTTTTTCCGCTTCTTTTTTCATCGCTTTATTATAATCATGACGTTGTTTTTTAGTTTGAACACGATTTTTTAAATGGCTAGAACCAGAGACGACAGAGTCTTTAACATACCCAGCAGCATGTCCTGCTTTATGTGCTACTTTTTGAGAGGTATGCACGGTCGTTTGCGTCACTTTTTGTACATCTGGATGAGACTTGAACTTTTTACGTTCAACAATGAGTGGGACGAGAAAGACAGGTAAGATGTTTATAATTGTTTTGATCGTTTTGTTCATGAACGTTGCCTCCATTTGTGAGTATACTTATGTGTTATTACCCTTTCGCGCTTGGAAATAAACGCTTAAAGGTCGAGGTGAAAAAGCGTATGTAAAAGAGGGCGCCTTTAATCTTTAAGTCAACTGCTAGAGATTAAAGTACGCCCTCAATTTGACCCATCACTGAGATGATGATTGTGCGTGCCCCTTTTTATAAGATACCGTAGTAAACGACTGCGATAACGACGACGAGCACAATTCGATAAATAGCGAAAGGTAGTAACTTCACGTTTTGAATCAATTTTAAGAAAAGTTTAATTGAAATAAAACCAAAGATAAATGCAGCTAAAAAGCCTAAAATGTAAAACGGGATATGCGCAAATTGAATATAATTATAATGCTTTACGATGGATAAACCACTTGCCGCAAGCATAATAGGCACAGCCATCATAAAAGTGAAATCTGAGGCTGATTTGTGGTCTAACTTCATCAAGACCCCTGTAGAAATTGTTGATCCTGAACGAGAGAAACCCGGCCACATCGCAATAGCTTGAGAAAGTCCGATAACAAAAGCTTGGAAATAGTTAATCTCATCAACAGTTTTTGGATTTCGAACGTTGCGACTATACTTATCAGCTAAAATCATATAAATTGCGCCAAGGAAAAGGCCAATGAGAACAGTTGGTACACTGAATAAATACTTTTCAATTAAATCATCAAATAAAAGTCCTAGTATACCAGCAGGAATCATACCGACAATAATATGTGATAATTTCAAACGTCGTGGCTTAGAACGTCGACCTTCTTGACGTTCAGGTGCATACTTACCAATATGTAACATTTCGAAATATTTATGTCGGAATACCCATGCTGCAGCAAAAATGGAACCTAGCTGTATGACAACCTTAAATGTAAAAGCAGATTGTGAGCCTAAAAATTCAGTCGACTTGAGCCACATATCATCGACGAGAATCATATGCCCAGTGGAAGAAACAGGTGCAAACTCTGTGAGACCTTCCACAATACCGAGAATGATTGCTTTGATCAATTCAAAAAATAACATACAAGTACCCTCTATTCATTTTTGTTTATTTGTTAATATAATATAGCATATGATAGCACAAGAACCCCTCACATGTCTTTAGTTAACCTATATTCTAGGACCAAAGTATGAAATCAAACTTAGATAACATGAAGAGATATCTAAAAGAGGACGTTATCCTATCTTAGTAAAAATAATTAAGTCTTGATATCAAAAGGTTGATGATATTCGAAAATCTGTCACATCTTCGAAACGAGTTCAGGCGCATTGATTCAGCGTACGAACATCATGAAAATCGATTGAAAATACCAATTTAATTTTTAGCTTTCTGCCTTATAAACAATGTAAAATAGAAAAAATAACGCATCCAAAATGGAGGCACGAAAAATGAAACAATTGCATTCATGGGCAAAGAAATTTTACTTATATCCATTATTAATGGCGGTTGTCTGCTTAGCTTTAGCAATCACAGTCGTGACACAAAATATTACGATCGGTGTGATATTAGACCGTCTACTTACAAATAAATCCACCCACTGGTTACCGATAGTGACACTTTTAGCAGTGGCACTTTTAATGAGAGCAAGCTTAGATTATTTGAATTCGTGGTTAGGTGAAAAACTTGCGCATCGTGTTCGGGCGACGATTCGACACCGTTTATTGAAACAAGTGAATCAACAAGCCGTTGGTGAAAGATTAACAATGGCTACTGAGACACTATCCGATATGCTACCGTTCTATCGAAATTATCTACCTCAAGTTTTTAAATCTACGTTTATTCCATTTGTCATTATTGTTGTCATGTTTAAAATCCATATTCCTGCAGCACTGATTATGTTAGTGACTGCACCTTTTATTCCAGTCTTTTACATTGTGTTTGGATTGAAAACACGAGATGACGCCAAAGACCAAATGACTTTTTTAAACCATTTCAGTCAACGTTTTCTCAACTTGACTAAAGGATTAGTCACTTTAAAATTATTTAATCGTTCAGAACAAGCGGTGGAGACTGTTTCACAAGAGAGTACACAATTCCGTGACAAGACGATGGTCATTTTAAGAAGTGCTTTTCTTTCAGGATTGATGCTTGAATTTATCAGTATGCTAGGCATTGGACTGGTCGCTTTAGAAGTAGGGTTAAGTTTGATTGTCTTTAAATCTATTCATTTCTACACAGCAGCTATTGCGTTAATTATGGCACCTGAATTTTATAATGCGATTAAAGATTTGGGACAAGCATTTCATACCGGAAAAGAGAGTGAAGGCGCAAGTGATATTATTCATGAGGCGCTCGATAATAAATTGCCGAGACAAAAGTTACCTGTGATAGATACCACACAGACCTCTCTCATCCAAGTTCGAGAGCTGTCATTTCGTTATGAAGGTATGGCGAATGAGGTTCTGAGTGATATTCAATTTGATATTAATAAAGGGGACAAAATTGCGCTTGTAGGCCCTAGTGGTGCTGGAAAATCAACATTGATTCAAATCTTACTTGGAGAATTGGCGCCACAAAAAGGATATGTTTCCTATCAAAACGCCCACCTTAAGATCGGTTATTTATCGCAAAATCCATATATTTTTAATGCAACGATTGCTGAAAACGTAAGTGTATTTAACACAGTTCCGCGTGAAAAAATAATGACTGTTCTGCAAGCGGTCAACTTGTGGGATAAAATCAATGCTTTACATGACGGCATTGATACCCTGATTGGAGAGGGTGGTGAGATGATGTCAGGAGGAGAAATGCGTCGAATAGAATTGGCACGTCTTTTGTTAATGCAGCCAGACTTTGTTGTTTTAGATGAGCCTGTTGCTGGATTAGACCGCGCAACTGAACAGTTGATTCAACAAACGTTGGATGCCTATTTTAATGAGACGACGCGTTTGACGATTGCACACAGACAACAAACGATAGCACATGCGAACCGTCGAATTTATTTACAAGACGGAAAGGTACGCTCTGATGATACCCAAATTCAAATTGATTTCAAAGCGGATCAACAGGATGGTGATGTTTAAATGAATCAATACAATCAAAAATTAAACCGAACCATTAATATTAAATGGAACAAAGATATATTAATGGCCATCTTTATAGGTGTTGTAGGGAGTGCGGTTGCTTTAGGCATGTTTTTCTTAAGTGGCTATATGATTACACAAAGTGCGCTAGGTGCGCCTCTCTTTGCATTAATGGGACTCATTGTTACAGTGAAATTATTCGGTTTTACTCGTGCAATTACACGTTATTATGAGAGACTACGTTCTCATCGGGCCACATTTACGATGTTGCGAGATGTACGTGTACAACTCTACCGCGCTTTAATTCCAATCGTACCGGATGTATTTCGTAAATTTCGTTCAAGTGACTTATTAGGTCGTATGGTGACACAAGTGGAATCTTTGCAAAATGTGTATTTACGTGTCTATTATCCGCCTATTGTGATAGGAATAACGACTTTATTAACAGCGGGGGTCCTATTTTATTTTTCATGGACACATGCGGTATTAATCCTATTCACGATGGTGTTAACGCTGTTGGTTTTGCCTTGGCTGCAAGCACAACAAGCTAAGCAAGTTCAGACGACTGTTAATCAATCTCAACAACAATTTATGCATGAGTATCATGACAGAATTTTAGGACATAATGAACTGCGACGCTTCAATAGTTCTGAAAAATATGAGACTAAGCTTTCCAAAAGCGAAACCCACTTTAATTTAGCAGAACATCATTCACAACTCGGACATTTAAAGTATGCGTATGTGAGAAATATTATAAGTATGGTTGCACTCTTGGTCAGTATCATCCTAATTATTGTGATGGTCGAAAAGCAATATGTGGACGTTGTTTATGCGACAAGTATTATTTTAATGATTCTGACATTACTTGAACAAGCAGTGCCAATGAGTCAAGTGGCTTATTATAAGAGTGAGACAGAACTTGCGCAACAAAGTTTATCAGAAGTGATGCGCGAACAAGGTAGTGAAAAGGGGCACCAAAATTTAAATATTGCAGACATTGAGAACGGCGAACCAATGTTCAATTTGACAGATGTGTCACTACGTTATGAACATCAACAAAGACCCATTTTATCTCATTTGAACTTAACGATTCATCAAGGTGAGTATGTGGCGATTGTTGGAGAATCAGGTGCAGGAAAATCAACGCTATTATATCTTTTGATGGGCTTGTACGAGACAACAGAAGGTCAAATAACGATCAATCAGATGCCTATAGGCCAACTCGATACGTCGCATTTTCATGCGCAAATCAATACCTTGTTACAACAACCGCACTTTTTCGATGGTACAGTGTATGATAATTTATTGACCCAAGCGTCAGAGACAGAATGTCGTAAAGTGTTAGATCAATTGCAGTTAGCGCATATTCCATTAGAACGACCGATTACGATGACGAAAACGGCGCTTTCTGGTGGAGAATTTCAACGATTAGCTATTGCACGTATGCTGCTTCGTCGACAACCAGTTTGGATCGTTGATGAGCCAACCACTGCGTTAGATATCGAAAATTCAAAATTGGTCATGCAACAGCTTCATCAACAAGCGCAAACGTTGATTGTCGCGACACATGATATGGAATATTTAAAAGGTTTTGATCGTGTGATTGTTATGCAAGAAGGAAAAGTGGTAGGAGATATGTCCCCAGAATCATTTTTGACGCAATATGTTCATCACCCCATTGAACTATAAACCATATGTGTTGAAGCGATAGCCTAATGATAGATGAGATGTGCAATGTAGAGTAGAAAAAGGCAAAATAAAAAAAGTGCGTGAATGCAAAGTCGTTTATGCATTCAACGCGCTTTCAGTCGTTGATAAAGTATGTATAGATAAACCAAGGTGGTCAATATCAAATACCTCATTTTTTTGATATGATTTCAACCTGTTAGGATTTTATGAAAAGTAACAGGTTGAAAAGTCAATACTACGATTTCCCCAGTATGATTTCGTAAATATTGATTCGGTCCCCAAAAATCAAAGTCTATCTATAGCAATACACTGTCATATTTGAAACTTAGAATAACTGATTTTATCACCCATTAAATAGAACACACTTCAAGAACTGTTAATTATTATTTCTTTTCTTCAAATGCAGTAATTACTTTTTCAAGTAATCGATTGAGCTCCTTAACCTCATCAGTTGTTAATGATGAAGCTTCAGTAACAAGTTGTGATGCATTTGCGAGCTCTGGTTGCATATCTTTGCTTTTTTCAGTTAAATGTACAAACACTTCACGTTGGTCAATTTCAGAACGTTCTCTTTTAATGAGATTAATTTGTTCCATACGCTTTAATAATGGTGATACTGTACCCGTATCAAGCGCTAAGTCTGTTACAACTTTCTTTACATTAACAGGAGAATGGTCCCATAAAATTTCTAATACTAAAAATTGTGGATACGTGAGATTGTATTTTTTGAAAATTTTGTTTGAATAATAACGATTAACTTGTCTTTGTGCGTTATACAAACTAAAACATACTTGCTCTTTCAAGTTTAAATGGTCAGACATAATTAGTTCTCCTCCAGACATTCTATTCGTTTTCTCTCTCTATCACGAATGGGAACCCGTCCATAATCGAGTGGATTTAAGCCGTTCTCACTTAAATCTATGCTATCCTTAAAATATAGCATGCGGTAATTTTAGAAGATAAAGCGTACTTTATCAAGTTAAAAGTCAGACATACACATATATTATAACAGATTTGTAGATTTATTAAGAGAAAGGATTAAATTTATGCTTAAAAATAAAACGCGTCTTACAATCGTTAATGGGTTTTTAGGAAGTGGCAAAACCACATTCTTAAATCATTATATGACGCAAATATTAAAAAAAGATGAGAAAGTCGCACTCATTGTAAATGAATTTGGAGATTTTGATGTGGATAGTCGAATTTTAAAGGATTACAACGTCAAACAATCCATATTGCAAGGCTGCATTTGCTGTGATTTACAACATGATTTAATTGCAGTTTTATATCAACTGAGTCAACAAGAAAACAATGTTGATCATATTATTATTGAAGCGACAGGGATTGCAAATCCGATTGATGTTTTGATAGCTTGCCAAGACCCACTTATTGCGCAAGCCTTCGAAAATCCAGAAGCGATTTGTATTGTAGATAGTTCAAGATTTTTATCTCGACAAAACTATTCGAAACAAACGCTTGATTTATTAGAAGACCAAGTTCGGGCGAGTCAAACGATTGTTATTAATAAGGTTGATTTATTAACAAATGACAGCGACTTAAAGGAAATTGTAGAAGCGATTGAAACCATTGCTCCCAAAAGTCGTGTGTTAATTTCAGACCATGGACAAGTGCAACAAACTGTCATTGAAAACACAGGCGCTGAGTATACGTTACCTGAGCATGCACATCGTCACGGACATCATGCGCACCATAATCATGAACATCACCATGATGGTAATCATCATCACGACCATCATCATGCGCATTATACAAGTCTAAAATATACTTTTAGTTCAGCAATTTCACAAGCGCAGTTGGTGCAGTTTATCCTAAAATTACCTGAAAATGTGTTACGCTTAAAAGGTTACGTTAGACTTCGAGAAAGTCCGAATGAAATGTATTTAATTCAATATGCTCAAGGTTTGCCTACGATTGAAAGTGTTGGAGATGTAGATTTTCCATCATCAGTCGTTTTGATTGGGGAGCAATTAGATGAAGCCAGACTCAGAAATAATTTGGATGTGCTACAATTTAGCTAATATGGATCAATCAAGAGGTGTTATTTATGGAGAAGATTGCAATTAATCAACATGTACACTATTCAAGAATTATTCAAGGATTTTATCGTGCAGATCAGTGGGGAATGACACCACAAGAAATGAATCGCTTTATTCATGAATTGGTTGAGCGAGGTGTCACAACCATGGACCATGCAGATATTTATGGCCATTATACTGTAGAAGGGATGTTCGGCAAGGCGCTTGCGTTATCTCCTGCGCTTAGAGATCAACTGCAGATTGTGACAAAGTGTGGGATTGTCCAGCCAAACACGATTCACCCTCATCAAACCGCACATCGATATGATCTTAGTAAAATACATATTAAGCGTGCAGTAGAGCGGTCTTTAAAAGAACTTCAAGTTGATTACTTAGATAGTTTACTCATTCACCGACCTTCACCACTGATGCAGCCTTGTGAAATTACAGATGCTGTGAAAGATTTGGTCGATGAAGGTAAAATTCGTTCGTTTGGTGTATCTAATTTTAAACGCGCACAATATGAATTGCTTAATCGATGTTTGAAAGACGATAAATTTCATATTGCAGTGAATCAAATTGAAATTTCTCCACATCAATTGATCGCTTTTCAAGATGGCACGATTGATGATATGCAACGCGAAAACGTCAAATTAATGGCTTGGAGCCCTTTTGCTGGTGGTGCACTATTTCAAAATGACGATCAAAAAGGACAACGTGTTATGAAGGAACTTAAACGGATTGCACAAGCACATCACACAACTGTTGAAGCCGTTGTTTCGGCTTGGTTTAAAAAGCATCCTGCTCAGATTATGCCGATTATAGGGACGCAACAGTTAGAGCGACTTGATCGTGTAATCCAAGGGCTTGATATTGAATTATATGACCAAGAATGGTTTGATATATTTACTGCGGCACAAGGTTATGATATTCCATAATTTGTCACAACTTGTCGGTGCATCATATTTAAAAACATTGTAAAATCGGATTATTATGAATTGAAGTTAGGGGCAGTCTTATGACAGAAGAAGAAAAAATTAAACGTAGTCGTTTTAAACGCAACGTCATCGCTATACCTTATATTATTTTTGCACTCATCGTTGCATTTTTATTTATCTTTTCACCTGATACGGTTTGGTTAGTGACAGTTTTTGGTATTTTTATGGTTTATAACGTCATCGCGATGTTCATCGCATTCTTATTTAAATACGGTCGTACAGCATTGTATTTATTAATGATGACCGTGTTAATGATTGGCGCATTTTCGTTATACTTATATATGTTTTTCAAATATCACTAATGTAAAGAATGGCACTTTTATCATCAGCTTATTGAAAAAGACTGATGTAAAAGTGCTGTTTTTTTGATAAGGACGCAATGTTTATGACCTAAAGTAACGAGAATTTGATAAGTATCGAATCGCTTTTGCGTCAAACGAAGTATCGCATTTGGACTTTATGATAGGGAGGCGTTTTTTGTGTCTATCGATTTGTGAATGGAAGATAAAAAAAGATGCAAATGATTTTACTCTAAAAATGAAAAAAAGCAACTCGAGGGTGTTATAATAAAGACGATGATATACAAGGGGGTAGTGAACATGAAACGTAAAAAAGTTTCTATCATTGGATCAGGTCATACAGGGGCAACATTAGCATTTATTATTGCGATGCATGGTCATGCAGATGTCTTACTTGTAGACCGAGAAAAAAATGAATCGGTGATGAAAGGGAAAGCCTTAGATATGCAACAAAGCGGTGCAATTTTAGGGTTTAATGTACATGTGCATGCAACTGTGGACTATGCAGAAACTAAAGATTCTGATGTTGTTGTAATTACAGCTGGCTTGCCAAGACAACCGGGGATGAGTCGAGACGATTTAGTTCAAACGAATGAAGAAATTATGGTCGAGGTCACTCAAAAAGTAGTTAAATATTCGCCAAACTGTACAATTATCGTATTAACTAATCCTGTTGATGCGATGACTTACACCGTTTATCGCACGTCCGGCTTTCCTAGTGAAAGAGTGATGGGTCAATCAGGCGTTTTAGATACAGCGAGATTTAATACTTTTGTAGCTGAAGCGCTCAACGTCGCAGTGAAAGATGTGACAGGGCTTGTTTTAGGTGGACATGGAGATACTATGGTCCCTTTAATTCGTCACAGCCAAGTGAACGGCGTGTTATTAACTGAACTTATGCCACAAGAACAAATAGACGCTATTGTTGAAAGAACAAGAAAAGGTGGCGCAGAAATTGTAAAACTATTAGGCAACGGCTCTGCATATTATGCACCTGCTGCAGCAGTATATGAAATGGTTCTTGCTATTTTAGAAGATCAGAAGCGGGTACTTCCAACAATTGCATACTGCCAAGGGGAATATCAATTAAATGATATTTATATTGGTGTACCTGCCATCTTAGGTGCGAATGGTGTAGAACGCATTATCGAATTAGAACTGAATGAAGACGAACAGCAACAATTAGCACATTCGGTTGAAGCGGTTGAATCCGTTAAAGCCTCATTAAAAACAACGTCATCACAATCACATTAAATCGACGTATAAAAAATAGATTAAGTTTGGGCTAGTGCCATTTTAGAAGATGACTCGATTTTTAAATTTGTATAGACATTTTTAAAAATTGAGTCATCTTTTATGTGAAAAACAAAATATTGAATGACACTGTGATTTTATAACAAAGGAGCCTGGGACATAAATACCAAAATAAATAGCTCGAAGATGATTTTGATAAAAATCGTCTTCGAGCTTCCTTTTTATTATCATGCTTCGTATTATATAGGATCGCTTTCCGAGGGGACAGCCTCAGCCTGTAGTCTTCGGCTCGTCCTGTTCCCTCAGGAGTCTCGCTATAAATACTTCGCTTATATATGTAATCATTCACCATTATACTTAAAAAAAATAAGGCACTTTCGTATAATTTAATTCATCACAACAAAAACTAAATTAATGAGGTGCCTAAGGAAATTAGTCGCATCTAGTGCGGCTAAACTGATGATAAAAGGAAAACATACGAGATTTTTCGTTTTTTACGAAAACCTCGGATTTCATCGATTATTGAGACAATTTTGTCTCAGGCTCGTATCGATTACACTATGCGTGAAGCTGAATCACCATAATGATAAACGCCATAAAGTTGTTAAACATGTGCATCATAATTGAAACTGCAATATTGCATCCACTTTTGATGTAAGTATAGACAAATAAAATTCCTAATAATAGATATGGGAAAATTTCAAATGGAGATTGTGCCGCTTGCATATGTAAAAGTGCAAAAACGACAGCGGAAATGATTCCCATTATTACATATCCAAATTTTTTTCCGAGTTCCCCAATTAACACATGTCGAAATAGTAACTCTTCCGTAATAGGAGATAAAATAACAATGCTTAAAAACGCAAGCGGTAACCATTTAGGGTCATTGAAAAAAATCATCAAGCTCTCTTGATTACCTGTTTCCTTAAATTTCCATTGTTCTGGTAAAAATTTAAAAAGGTACGTTATGAGCCCATTGGCAAAAATATAAAGGAAATAAGCACCAATCATTGTACCAACATACTTTCGAGACGCTTTAAAAGCATGGATTATTTTTTCTTTCCAATGATGTCGATGGGACCAAATTAAATATCCAATCACCGTTAATGCAGTGATAACCCCGATAAAGATAAATAATAAACCTACTGGGAAAATATGCAATGGAACTAACAATAAGTGAAACAAATTTGCTAAGATGACTTGAACTAAAATATAAATCACAAATGCCCATAGGTCTCGCCAGGCAACAGGATGATTTGAAGATGCGCGCATAAGATGACCTCCATATATGAACTATGATGATACTATTAAACCACAAAAATGATTAAATACAATGCAACAAACTCTAAAAAACGTCAAAATATAACTATACTTTAGTAATAATTTTGTTTTAAATGCGACATCCCAATCTTTATGAAAACGTTCGTAATAGAATAACTGTATTAAAAACAACGCGATACCGAACGGAAATGAAAAGACAATAAGACATACATACCATGGCCAATTCATTTGAGAATAGAGTATAGCAATGATTGCTTGTATCAATACGATGGCAATGACAAAAATAAAGAGCATATTCATGATTGACTACGCACCCCTTTCACAAATATTAATAAGAGTGCTTGTAAGCCAACGATTAACGAAATGAAAATCATGGCAGGGGTATCAATGGCTTTTAACGTTGACCATATGACAGAAAATGGATGGTTAATGACGTGTACACTATGGAAGCGTAAAAAACGACCTACATAAATACCGACGCCATTTAAAATCATCATGCCAAGCAGGACTAAAACCCTAAACCACTTCGATGTTATCATATGATAAAGTTCTAATGCGATTAATACATAACAGTATGCCGCAAACATGACGGAAGCTGTCAATAAAGCAAAATTGGTCCACTCTATGAGATTAAGACCTGATAGAAAATCAAAGCCAAAATGATTAAGATGTATCAAATCTGTCACCATATAAAAGGTATTAGGTAACATTAAAATAAACACTGTTAAAAACACTAAAAATAATGGCCATTCAAACCAGCGTTTTGGAAGAAAGAGTTTAAGCAAAAATACAAGCTCTAAAGGAATGTAGGCAAGTGTAATATTCAGTGCTATAAATTTATATTGTGTAGGTGAAAAAAGTGAGATGATGAATAAGACAATATAAAATAAACGTGTAATATAACGTGCTTTCATTATCAAGCCTCCTTCTATGTGATGCGCAAATAAGGATAACTTGTTATGAAAAAGGATTCAAATATTTTATAAGATCAGAACAAAAAAATATACATATAATTAAATTTGTTACTCATTGAAATAGGGTAAATGAAGGGTATGGAAGAAATTAGGAGTAGCCTAAAGCCTGATGTTATAAGGGCATATTGTGTATCGTGATTAAATAGAGCGCCTTCAATTATAAGCCGATGAGATGAGAAGTTTTGTAAAGTGGACTATCTATTTTGTAAAGACAAAAATAAACGCTCAAATTTTATTTTAAATAGATATTTTAAATGGTTTGATTTGAGTTTTTGTTCTTTATTTTGTTAAGTCGTTGTTATATAATGTTTTAATATTTTGAATGCATTGAGGGAGGGAAGTGTATGAATAAACAGTTTATTATTTTATACTTAAATATTTTTCTAGTATTTCTAGGAATTGGTCTCGTAATTCCAGTACTTCCTATCTATTTAAAGGATTTAGGGTTAACTGGTTCTGATCTCGGAATACTTGTTGCTGTTTTTGCGCTTGCACAAATGATTATTTCACCTTTCGGAGGTGCATTAGCTGACCGTTTAGGTAAAAAATTAATTATTTGTATTGGGCTTGTGCTGTTTAGTGTTTCTGAATTTTTATTTGCAGCGAGCCATACATTTTCATATTTAATCCTTTCTCGCGTATTAGGTGGTTTGAGTGCAGGAATGGTTATGCCAGGTGTGACCGGTTTGATTGCAGATTTATCACCCTCAAAAGATAAAGCGCGTAACTTTGGATATATGTCAGCGATTATATCAGCAGGCTACATTCTCGGTCCCGGCGCCGGCGGTTTCTTTGCCGAAATCTCACATCGTATGCCGTTTGTTGTGGCCGGGGCACTTGGTGCATTAGCTTTTGTCGGAACGGTCATCTACGTCCACTCTCCAAAAAAACAAACGACACAAGGTTTTCATCAGTTTGATAACGCCGAACTAGGAAAAATTAATTATAAAGTATTTATTACGCCCGCCATACTGACGTTAATCCTTGCATTTGGTTTATCTGCATTTGAAACGTTATTCCCGCTATATACAGCAGATAAAATTAATTTCAAACCGGTAGATATTTCAATTGCCATTACAGGTGGGGGCATCTTGGGAGCCATCTTCCAAGTGTTCTTGTTTGATAAAATGATGCGTTATTTTAGTGAATTGAAATTTATTGCTTATGCTTTGATCTATTCAATGATTATTTTAGTATTAATGATTTATGCACATACGTATTGGCATGTCATGTTATTATGTTTTGTTGTCTTTATTGGCTTTGATTTAATTCGCCCAGCCCTTACCAATTATTTTTCAAATATAGCAGGACATCGTCAAGGATTTGCAGGAGGACTGAATTCGACATTTACAAGTATGGGGAACTTTATTGGACCATTAATTGCAGGAACGCTTTACGATATCGATATTGAATATCCGTTATTAATGTCCATCGCTTTTATGATATTAGGTTGCGTCGTCATTGTCATTGAAAACCAGTTTAGAGCGAAATATCAAAAAAGCAAGTAATGATTGCTTTGCTTAAAATCAAAACATGCGCCCATGTGGGTGAATGATGAAATAACACCTCGTTGATAGAAATATGGGTTGAATGGCTGTAAAATAAGCCACCCATCTTAATTCTATGAGCGAGGTTTTATTCTTGAATACATAAAATGATAGTGGAAAGTGAGAAAGTGCAGGCTAATGTTTTCAGCCGAAAAGGCAAAGCATTCGTGATATAATAGGAGAAATTGAAAAGTAAAATTAGGAGCGAATTCGATATGCATATTAAAATATTGGGTTATCATATTTTTCAAAAAGGAGGCACAACAAGAAGTAATTTAAATTTGATTCAGTCGTTGTGCCAAGCAGGTCATCAAGTGACTTACGTCAACTATATGGGTGTGAGAAAACAACGATTAAAGTCACTGATAGCAGAAGAAGGTGGGCAACTAAAAAATGTGAAATTCCAATCGTTTCTTGGTGCAAATTCTATTGCGCACGCAGATTTATTGATCATCACACGAGAAGACTTTTTTAAATTTGCACGCGAAGTGAAGCAGCTTTCACCTGAAACAGTGATACTCGGTGAAATTCACAGTCCGTTAGCTTATATTTCACCGCATATGGACTTGGCGTTAGAAGCGGTCGATGCAGTACGTGTAAGTACAGAAGCCATTGCACGAGCATTCGAACAACGCTATGATTATCCGTACGTGTTTCCGATGTATGTCAATACAAGTCATCTAAAAATAGCGAAAGCCCCTACAGCTACGACTTATAATTTATTAATTAAAGCACGTTTTGAAGACGAAATTAAAGATATTTCTTATGCATTAAAAATGATGCGTTATTTCATACACGAACGTCACCAATCACAGATTCATTTGTATCTTCAAGGCTATGGGCCTTCACTTGAACTTTATGAGAATTTAGTACGCTATTATCGTTTAGAAAGCAATGTTCATATCAATGAAGCAGAACCAGAATCTTATATTTATTTTTCATCTTCGCCCTATGAAACATTGGGCTATTCTATACTAGAAGCCATCGCACAAGGGCATCGTGTATGCCTTTATCCTGGAGATGATCAGGTGTTGAGAGCTATTTACACACCTTTTCATGCTGTGCACTGGCTTCAAAAAGATTTAAAATCAGACGCCGATACGTTGATGCAAGCTTTTAGTGCGCAGTACACGGATGAAGAGAGACAAGAAGATATTGAGGTTTTAAAACAACAATTTATCCGTATTAATGATACAAATGCGCTCATTGCTAAAACGATGGAAATCGCACAACAGCATCAAGTGAACCAAGCTGAGATTCAGCCCCCAAAAATAAAAGCGAGATATCAATTTGCTCAGGAAATGGCGAAAAGATTTGCAATCCAGACAAAACAAAATTTAGAGTCCTCATCTAAAGGACCGCTACGTAAAGGTTCTCGCGTTTATAATAAAGTTCGCCAAGCTATTTTTAAAGTCGAAGGACGTGTGAAACAACGCCAAATTCATCAACGTCAAGTCTCTAAAAAACACGTCTTTGTTGAATCTTTTCATGGCAAAAACTTTTCAGGGGATCCTAAATACATTGCCTGTGCACTTAAAAGATTAGATCCAGAATTAGAAATTTACGTAAGTGCTGCAGATCCGTTAGTTGAATTGGAGATTAGAGCTTTCGGCATGACACCGATACGATTTGGTACACGTTCATATATGCGTGCTTTTGAGAAAAGTGCCTACGTTATAATTAATGGGAATTTATGGGATCGATTAGTGAAACATCCACAGCAATGTGTTGTTCAAACATGGCATGGTTTTCCGTTAAAACGGATGGTGAATGACTTAATGGATGAGCAAGAACGTCAAAAGCAAGCGCTGCAATTTGCCCCGCGTATGAAAAAATGGGATGTTTTGCTTTCATCTTCACCACGTTATGAACAATACATTCAATCTGCCTTCCAATTAAAGACGCATCCAAATTTAAAAATATTGCGTGAAGGCGCACCGAGAAATAGTGATTTGATGCGCTATCAAGACGATGTGGAGAGAAGATCAACAATCCAAGAAAAGTATATGTTTACTAAGAATGAAGAGAAGCGATATATTTTATTTTGTCCTACATGGCGAAAAGATACACGTCAATCCGTCTCGACACTTGATATTGTGTCATTGATAGAAGGGCTGCCTGATCAGTATGAAATGATTGTTAAACTGCATCCGAACGAGGGGCATTTACGTGAAGTGTATGATCGATTACATCCAAGAATTCATTGTTTCTTCAATGAATTGGTTGATATTCAAGAGTTGTATTTAATTTCAGATGTCTTAATAACAGATTATTCGTCAGCAATTTTTGATTATGCACACTTAGATCGACCTATACTTATCCTTGAGGAAGATACGACGCGTTATCAACAAGATATCGGTTTTTACTTTGATATTGAGCAATTTACAAACATTCAAAAAGTAGGTCAAAACATCGAACAAATTCAGCACATGATTTTACAAAATAAACATGTCGATCATCAAAAAATGACAAACGAACTTATGACCTATGATCAAATCGAGAGCGATAATAAAGTGGCACAGTTTATCTTAGAACAATAGTAAGACTTGAAAGAAGGGATATCATGGCAAAGCAAAAGAAAACAAATGCGATGCGCATGTTAGATCAAGCGAAAGTAGAATATGAGATACGTACTTTTCCTGTGAGTGATGCACATATTGAAGGGCATGAAGTTGCTGCTTTAATTCAAGCAGAGACAGATACGGTATATAAAATACTCGTACTTGAAAATGATGACCATGCCCATTTTGTGTTCGTTATTCCAGTTAATGCACACTTAGATATGAAAGCAGCAGCGGCTGCCGTCAATGAGAAAAAGTTGCATCTTATGCCTTTAGATGATTTGAAGAAAGTAACAGGTTATATCCGCGGTGGATGTTCACCTATAGGGATGAAGACACATTTTCCAACGACGATTCATACGGCAGTTTTAGCTTGTGAAACTGTATTTGTGAGTGCAGGTCAAAGAGGTGTACAAATGGGAATTGCACCAGAAGACTTAATTCGAATGAGTCAAGCACAGACAGTTGATGTAATCCAGTAAGTGAAATGACACATTTTGGTTGTTTTTGATTGAAAAATGACTAAAATGTGTCTTTTTTATTTATTATATGGTTGTTATTGGTTAGTTTTGATTGAAAACGATTGATTTTTGAAAACGGATACACTATAATGAAGGCGAATTGAGGTGGGAAGATGTTAACTGAGAAAAGACATGAAATGATACTCGACGCATTAGCACAACATAACTTTTTGTCATTACAACATCTCGTCGAATATACAGAGTCAAGTGCCTCGACGATTCGAAGGGATTTATCTCGGCTACAAGAAGAGGGCAAGTTAACACGTGTGCATGGTGGCGCAAAATTAATTAATAATCCTAAAGAGCCAGAACTTTACGAAAAAAGAACACAGCATATTGAAGAAAAAGTGGCCATTGCTAAAAAGGCGGCCCAACTCGTTAATGAGGGAGATTGCATATATCTCGACGCTGGCTCGACGACGTTAGAGATGATTCCTTATCTGAGTGCGAAAGAGATTACCGTTGTGACAAATGGTTTATCTCATGTTGAAGGCCTACTCAAACAAGGTATCCCAACTAAATTGATTGGCGGAGATGTGAAAGGAAATACGTTGGCTGTTGTAGGCGGTCGAGCTGTTGATTTTCTAAAGCATTATCGCTTTAACAAGGTGTTTCTTGGTGTGAACGGGATTGATATTGAGGCAGGCTTTACAACACCTGATGAACGAGAAGCGATTGTTAAAGAAACGGCCGTGTCACAGGCGCAACAAGCTTATGTACTCGCAGATACTTCCAAATTCAATGAACAATTTTTAGCGACGATTCATACACAAGAGCGACCCATTATCATCACTTCAGAAAAAGTGAAAAGTATCAATGGTTATGCACAATATGATTCACATTTTGAAATTTTAGGAGGGCAATTATGATTTACACAGTGACGTTTAATCCATCCATCGATTATGTCATGTTTGTAGATAATTTTGAAACGGGCGGACTGAACCGTACGACAGACACTGCTAAATTTGCAGGAGGTAAAGGGATTAACGTTTCCCGTGTCTTACAAACATTAGATACGCCATCCACGGCTCTCGGTTTTGTAGGTGGATTTCCTGGGCAATTTATCGAAGACACATTAAAAACAGCGGGTATTCAAACTGCATTTACCCACGTCAATGAAGATACACGTATTAACATTAAGTTAAAAAGTGGTGACGAGACGGAAATTAATGCTGCCGGTCCGCATATTACTGATGCACAAGTCGAAGCGTTATTTGAACAACTTCGTAAAACAACTGCAGACGATGTAATTATTGTTGCCGGAAGTGTACCGAACTGTTTGACTGGAAGTATTTATTCCGACATTGCAAAAATCACGCAACAAACAGGAGCACAATTGGTTGTAGATGCTGAAAAATCATTAATTGAAGGGATATTACCTTATCGCCCACGCTTTATTAAGCCGAATCAACATGAACTAGAGCAGATGTTTAATGTCGCAATTAAGACTGATCAAGAAGTACTTAAGTATGCACGTCAATTAGTTACAAAAGGTGCACAGGCCGTTATCGTGTCTCTAGGTGGTGCAGGCGCGATTTATGTTGATGAGAAGGAAGCCTATCGGATTCAAGCACCACAAGGTCAAGTGATTAATACAGTCGGTTCAGGTGATAGTACAGTGGCAGGCATGGTTGCAGGATTAACTCAAAAATTAACAGTTCCAGAAGCATTGAAACTCGCGATTGCTTCGGGCTCTGCAACGGCGTTTAATCATGATCTAGCAGAATATGACAAAATCCAAGAACTGAGAGCACGAGTGACAATCCAACCATTATACGAGGAGGGGTAACATGAGAATTACAGAGTTACTCACTAAAGAAACGATTGCTATGGATCTTTCTGCGACAACAAAAGATACAGCAATCGATGAACTTGCACAGCAATTAAATCAAGCAGGAAAATTAAGCCATCTAGAAGATTTCAAAAAAGCCATCCACGCACGGGAACAACAAAGTTCAACAGGAATTGGTGAAGGGATTGCAATTCCACATGCAAAAGTAGCAGCTGTAAAACAACCTGCGATTGCATTTGGTAAGTCAAAAGCAGGGATTGACTATGACAGTTTAGATATGCAACCCGCACATCTCTTCTTTATGATTGCGGCACCTGCTTCAGGGGCACAAACACACTTAGATGCATTAGCGAAACTCTCAGGTATTTTGATGGACGAAAAAGTGAGAGAAGCACTTTTAAATGCAGAGACGCAGGAAGATGTATTAGCAATTATTAATCGTGCAGATGATGAAGCAACAGATGAAGACAGTGCTGAAGACGCACAACCTATTGTCGATCAAGATCAACCTTATGTATTGGCGGTTACTGCTTGCCCAACAGGTATTGCGCACACTTTTATGGCAAGGGATGCATTGAAAAAACAAGCTGAAGAAATGGGCGTTAATATTAAAGTAGAAACAAATGGTGCAGGTGGAATCAAAAACAAATTGACTTCAGAGGATATTGAACGCGCTAACGGGATTATTGTGGCAGCGGATGTGCATGTTGAAACAAACCGTTTTGATGGAAAAAATGTTGTTCAAGTACCTGTTGCTGATGGTATCAAGCGCCCAGAAGCTTTAATCAACAGTGCTTTAGATACATCAAGAAAACCTTTTGTAGCTGCCTCTGGACAGCAAACTGAAGAAAGTAATGAAAAATTAGGTGTCGGTAAAACAATCTACAAACACTTGATGAACGGTGTTTCTAACATGTTACCACTCGTTATAGCAGGTGGTATTTTAATGGCGATTGTGTTTATGATTCATCCAGATGCATTTGACCCGAATAGTAGTCATTACAACGCTTTTGCAGCAACGTTATGGCAGATTGGGAACAAAAGTGCATTTGCATTAATTATTCCTATTTTAGCAGGTTATATTGCACGAAGCATTGCTTATAAACCTGGTTTTGCCGCAGGTCTTGTTGGTGGGATGCTCGCTATTTCAGGTGGTTCAGGATTTTTAGGTGGTATTATAGCTGGTTTCTTAGCTGGTTACATCACTGAAGGGATTAAAAAATTAACAAGAAACTTACCTCAAATGTTAGAAGGTTTAAAACCAACATTGATTTATCCAATATTTTCTGTATTCTTGACAGGGATATTGATGATTTATGTTTTCAATACGCCGGCCGCATGGTTAAATAACGGCTTAGTCAATGGATTAGATCATTTATCAGGTAGTAATATCGTATTGCTTGGTGTTGTTATCGGTGCGATGATGGCCATCGATATGGGCGGACCTTTCAATAAAGCCGCATATGTATTTAGTACTGCTGCATTAACAGCGGGTAATACAGCACCAATTTCTGCAGCAATGATCGGCGGTATGGTGCCACCTATCGCAATCGCGCTTGCAATGTTAATTTTCCGCTCAAAATTTACAAAAGAGCAACGTGGTTCTATTATCCCGAATTTTGTAATGAGTGCAAGCTTTATCACTGAAGGTGCAATTCCGTTTGCTGCAGCTGACCCATTGCGTGTCATTCCTTCCATGATGATTGGTTCAGGCGTAGCGGGTGGACTTGCCCTATTGTTTGGTGCATCTATTAACGCGCCACATGGTGGATTGGTCGTTATTATCGAGACTGATCCAAGTCATGCATTTTTAACAATTGTTGCCATTTTGATTGGTGCTATTGTAAGTGCGGTCATTTATGGATTGTTGAAAAAGGCTCCAACAAAACCTACTATTTAAAAAATAAGATGATTATTAATAGTAAGGTGATGAGATCATTTACAAAAGCCGATAAGAATGGAAAGTAAAGTGATAGATTTAAAGCGTTTCGGTCATCAATACTAAATTAAATAGCGTTAAGATGGTTTTAATAGAAAATCGTCTTAACGCTTCTTTTTATGATAAAAACTTCGTATTGTATGACTTCGCTTTCCGAGGGGACAGCCTCAGCCTGTAGTCTTCGGCCCGTCCTGTTCCCTCAGGAGTCTCGTCATCCATACTTCGTTTATGCATATAATTATTCACTATTATAGTTAAAAAATTGTCCTTTCTATCTATATTGATTACAGTATGATTGCCACAACAAACGAATTGCTTAAGGTAATATGAGAGAAAACGAAAATCGTCTTAACGCTTCTTTTTATGATAAAAACTTCGTATTGTATGACTTCGCTTTCCGAGGGGACAGCCTCAGCCTGTAGTCTTCGGCTCGTCCTGTTCCCTCAGGAGTCTCGTCATCCATACTTCGTTTATGCATATAATTATTCACTATTATAGTTAAGAACAAGTCGCTTTTGCTTAGTCTAGTCAGCTTTGCATAGGCAATACAACGAAATCTTTGTTGCACATGTGACTTCAGCCCCTAAGCAAGCGAGTTCATGAAGACAAATTAATCCAATATTTTATGTCCCGAACGCTCTGTTTTATACAGAAACAGATTGCTTTTAAATAATGTGATGAACTAAGAATGGCTGAGTGAAAAAGATGTGCGTGTTATATTGGAAATCCTACTAAAGTACGATAGTTTCATAGTATTATTTCACTAAAAGTTATGGTATGATAAAATTAATATTTTTATGTCTGGAGGTAGCTCAATGGGAAGGATTTAGGCATGAACACGCTGTTGTGTCACTTAGGTCATATACACTTATCATCATCGCTTTCTATTGAGCGATGCAATTAACGGAGGTGAATCCCTATCTATTAGGGAACTAATTGGATAGTACGACCATATTATATTTATTTATATTTTTTGCATTAATTGCCTTAACTACTGTATTTGTCGGTTCAGAATTTGCATTAGTTAAAGTAAGAGCATCACGCATTGAACAGCTAATTGCTGAAGGGAATGGCAATGCGCGTGTTGTAAAAAAAATGATTTCAAATCTTGATTATTATTTATCAGCCTGTCAGCTAGGGATTACAGTGACATCTCTAGGCTTAGGGTGGTTAGGTGAACCTTTATTTAAGCACTTATTAGAGCCACTGATTGGACTCATTCATATTCCTGATGCGATTGTGACAACCGTATCAATTGTGACTGCATTTATTATCGTGACATACATTCACGTTGTTATCGGTGAGCTTGCACCTAAAAGTTTAGCAATCCAACATACAGACCGCATCGCATTATTATATGCGAGACCTTTATATTACTTCGGTTTTGTGATGAAACCGTTAATTTGGTTAATGAATGGTTCTGCGCGTTTAATTATTAGAATGTTTGGCGCTGATCCAAATGCTGGTAATGAGGCGATGTCTGAAGAAGAATTGAAAATCATTATGAACAACAGTTATCATGGTGGTGAAATCAACCAAACTGAACTTGCGTATATGCAAAATATTTTTTCATTCGATGAGCGTCATGCCAAAGATATTATGGTGCCACGTACGCAAATGATCACATTGAACGAACCTTTCAATGTAGATGAGTTATTAGAAACAATTAAAGAGCATCAGTTCACACGTTATCCGATTACTGAAGATGGTGACAAAGACCATATTAAAGGATTTATCAACGTAAAAGAATTTCTGACAGAATATGCATCGGGTGTGCCAATTAAAATTGCCAACTATATTCATGAATTACCAATGATTTCAGAATCAACACGGATTAGCGATGCGCTTGTTCGAATGCAACGTGAGCATGTGCATATCAGCTTAATTATTGATGAATATGGCGGTACAGCTGGGATATTGACGATGGAAGATATTCTTGAAGAGATCGTTGGTGAAATTCGTGATGAATTTGATGATGATGAAATCAATGATATTGTCGAGCTCGATGAACAAACATATCAAATCAACGGTCGTGTACTACTAAGCGATTTAGAAGAAAAGTTTGGTATTTACTTTGAAGACTCAGAAGATATTGATACAATCGGGGGCTGGCTTCAAGCTCAAAATACAGACTTAGAACAAGATGATTACGTCGATACAACTTATGATCGTTGGGTGATATCAGAAATCGAAAATCATCAGATAATTCATGTATTGTTGCGTTATGAATACAACTTAGAACGTCCTCGACAACGTGATGAAGATGATTATGAACTTCAAGAAGAATCTTGAAGATAAGTATCATCATACTGAAAAGTGAATGATTTTAATGAGGAGTGTCCATGACATAAAGTGGACAACTCCTCTCTTTTTTTAGATTTTATATTCGACGCTATCATAGACTGGAAAGGGCTTTGAGATTAAAACCGAATGATCATATGCTATCCTTTAGAGGTAGGGATAGCGCCTTGCGTGAGCGCGCGCTTTTCTAATGAACGTTACTTTTATGTAGGAAATGGGTAGAAACAAAAGGATGAGACATAGAAAAAGTAGATAGAGTAGGTGCACAAATAATGAAATTACGTGTGATTGTCCCATGTTATAACGAGAAAGACGTACTACATCAAACCATACAACAATTGATAGGAATATTAGAAAAAGACAGTGTTGCACAAGTGTATGAGTATGATTTGTTGTTTATTGATGACGGGAGTCACGATAATACGATTACAATACTTCAAGAGGCAGCCAATGAAACGCAACATCTTAAATATATCTCATTTAGTCGAAATTTTGGTAAAGAAGCAGCAATGTTTGCAGGATTTGAACATAGTGTAGATTGTGATGCGGTTGTGATGATTGATGCAGACTTACAACATCCTCCAGAACTTATACCTGATATGGTAAAAGCATACCGGGAAGGCTATGACCAAATTATCGCAAAGCGTAATCGCGAAGGTGAACACGCTTCTCGGAAATGGATGACGCGCTGTTACTACAAAATGATCAACTATTTCATTGAAGATATTGAATTAGAGGATGGCATTGGTGACTTTAGACTTTTAAGTCAACGCGCGGTGCGTTCGTTAGTAAGTTTAGAAGAGTATAATCGTTTTTCTAAAGGCTTATTTTCATGGATTGGTTACCGTAGTAAAGTGATTCAATATGAAAATGTTGAGCGGGAAGCAGGACAATCAAAATGGTCAATAAAAAGTTTATTCAATTATGCTATAGATGGATTGATTTCATTTAATTATAAGCCACTACGTACAATGATTTACTTGGGATTGTTCATTTTTTTAATGAGTATGGTTTATATTATTTACTTATTTGTTGATACACTTATCCATGGTGTTGATGTTCCCGGCTATTTTACGTTAATTGCGGCGATATTATTTATTGGTGGTATTCAACTCGTCTCTATTGGAGTGATGGGTGAGTATATCGGGCGGATATATTATGAGGTAAAGCGACGACCGCAATACATTGTGCAAGCCTCTAATGTAGAAACACCAAAGTTTGATAAAAAGTAACAAGTATCAATTTTATTTTTAATCTTCATAGGGGCGACTGTTTTTTGTGGAGCGTAGGATGACGAAATCAAAACGATTTCTCTCCTACGCTTTTTTTATTTCAAAACAATGGTGAACTTGCTTTAAAGAAGGGCAAAGTGTATGTTGTAAAACTTAGAATAGATTTAAAACGATGCATAGGCCACGTAGTGCACAACTAATACGAAAATGCGCGCAAATGATGTTGAAAATGACCATTTTTGTTGTACGACCATTGTATTTTTCAAACGCATCATTTCAATTTTAAGCTTTTTGAATAAATTTTAGCGCACAATAAACTCAACACAAAATAAAGTAAGAAGAAAACAATCAAGTGAGGTATGGAAAGTGAATGTTCTTTTAAATTCATAATAGAGCCATTTGTCTCATAGGAATAATGACAAGCAAAGATTTGAAAATGAGAGTTATTTAATATGGTATTTGCAGAAATAACATAATATGCAATATTGAAAACACTCATTGTTAATAATGTCAATATATTATAAGATTCTTTACTCATAAATAAAGAGAGGATATTAATCAAAACAGGAACTAAAATAATCGTAAATGCCATAATCATTAAACCGATATTAAACTTTAATATGAACATTAGAATTGAAAATAATATATTTAAAAAGAGTGCAAATAGTGCAGCTTTATAATTCATTTTCATTAATCATCTCCCATATTATCAATATCTAGTGGATAGAGATAAATCATCAAACACTGTATAAAATGTAAAATTTAGATTGTATTGGTTGCGTTCAAAGATTCAAAATCATAGTTATAAAAAAGGCCAAGACCTCACTATGAAGAGAGGTATGCCTTTAAAAGTATTATATGTAAACTAATTTTAAAAAGCAATATTATAGATAAATAAATATTAGTGAGTAAAATACATTCGTTTTATATTTAAAGTTTAAATTTTATACAATGCAAAAAGAAGCTTTCTGAGGATAAAGTCGCGGATTGATGAATGGTAGTTATGTAGCGTTTATCAAGGCGCATTAAGGATGACAGTGTTATACAAACACGATACTTTAATACCTTTTTTTATACATAAAAAAATACATGAGCCAAGGCCCATGTATTTTAATATTCAAATTTATTTTTTACCACGCATTTTACCTAATACTAATGACACAATTGCGATAACAAGAATTGCACCAATTAATGCTGGTAAAATATAAACGCCGCCTAATGATGGGCCCCAATGACCGAATAGCCAGCTACCAATTGCAGAACCGACTAAACCAGCGATAATGTTACCAATAATACCACCTGGGATATCTTTACCTAAAATTGCTCCAGCAGCCCAACCGATAAGACCACCGACGATTAACATAATTATAAAACCCATAGTGTATGCCTCCTTTTTTTTCTATACCATAAGGTTCTACAAGTAAATACCACATTTATGGATAGTTTAATCATTTTTTGGTAAGATAAATATTTTTTCAATCGTTAACGTTGCCCAAAAGCCGATGTAAACTATCACAAAAAGGTACCAAAAAGGCGTGAGGCTAACCATTGTAATCATTGATAAGAGAATCAAAGTGCCACCCATCCAAATGGGATGCTTTATTTTCAAAACTTGATAAAATTTTGAAAAACGCGGTGAGTTTAACGTAGTTGAAAATTGTAATATCCCACCAAATAGAAAAATGGCAGGGGCTAAATACGGTACAGACATATAAATCGATGCTTCAGATGTCCGTGCCAAAATGACAAATAAAATACTAACCATAATGGTCAAAATACCAATAAAGAATTTTTGGTGTCGAATTTTAAATGCATGATGCGTGTAATCTAAATGATATTGTAAGATCAACCATGTTAAATACATTAACATCGTGGCGAGTGTAATAAAATTAAGCTTATTCAATAAGATTGGGTTCACAAAACTACTCAACGTGAGTGATAGTATCACCGAACTGAGTCGAATATATTGATAGTGATGTCGATGTAAATCAACTAATAATGTCCCAATCACGATAATAATGTTTAAGATGACAAATAAGGCCATTATGTTCTCCTAACTATTCGCAATTCATTTTTCCATTATATCAATCTCATCTCTTATTAGCATTTAATAACACTTTAAATCTTTATAAAATTTAATAGATGAAGGAAAATCGTCATACAGACAGGTTTCCTTCATCTATTAATCTCCATCCTCAAGAGAGGATATACTATATGGATGAAAGGCTGAGTGAGTTAAACGCCTTTCTTATTACTCCAAACTAATGTGTGCAATTGTGGCAACACGTATACTTCATTCATTTCTGCATCTTCAGTGACACGATCAATCAGTTGTTCATAATGTTCAAGTAATTTTTGAGTATGGTGTTCGACATGATCTTCAAGATAAGGATTTCCAACTTGTAAATAAAATGGAAGGTGAGGATAGCGATGATGAATCATTTTAGCGAATTCATAATCCGCATCATCAAATACAACAACCTTTAAATTAATCTGGGACACGTCACATTGCGCGATCACATGATTTAATCGCTCCAAATCTTGTTTCATACCAGAACTTGGTGGTTTCGGTGAAATCGTTAAATCATCAATTTGACGCATCCAAGGTTGGAAATGGCTTCCTTGTGTTTCAAGAGCGGTATGGACGCCGTGGGATTGACAAACATCGATTAATGCTTGTATCCCTTTAATGAGTGCAGGATTTCCACCCGAAATCGTGACATGATTAAAGCGATCACCACCAATCGCTTTAAGTTGGTCGAAAATGGCTTCAGCGGACATCATTCGGATTTCATCTTTCATGCTGCCATCCCAAGTGAATTTAGAATCACACCAACTACAACGAAAATCACATCCAGCTGTGCGCACAAACATTGTCTTTCTACCGATAACACGACCTTCACCTTGGATTGTAGGACCAAAAATTTCGAGTACAGGTATTTTAGCCATGCTTTGGCTCCTGTTTTTTCGGTCGATAGACGACATAGCTTGTAGGTGTTTCGCGTAAAAAGATCTGAAGACATTTTGGCGCATGTGGTAAATCTTTTAAATGTTCAGCGACAATTTCGTAAATTGTTTGCGCTACGATTTCAGTAGAGGGGCTTTTGCCTTGAAAATGTGTTAAATCATTCAATAAATAATGATCAAATTTGTCATGGATGAGACTTTTAAGTTCACTAAAATTAATGAGGAAACCAAGTTCATCTAAGGCATCGCCTGCTATCGTAATATTTACAAAATACGTGTGCCCATGAACGCGCATGCATTTACCCGCACGTTCATCAGGGATAAAATGTGCAGCTGAAAAGTTAAAGTCTTTATTGAGTTCGTACGTATAATCATGATTTACAGATGGATAAATTTGTTGCATCATGATTTTTCACTTCCTTTCTCAGCAAGATATTGTTCTAAACCGCGTTGACGTAAGCGACAAGCTGGGCATTCGCCACAACCTTCTGCGATGATGCCGTTGTAGCAAGTAAGTGTACGATGACGCACATAATCAAGTACGCCTAATTCATCACTCAATGCCCATGTTTCTTTTTTATCTAACCACATTAATGGTGTATGAATAACAAAATCGCGTTCCATCGATAAGTTGAGCGTGACATTCATTGATTTAATAAAGACATCACGGCAATCTGGGTAACCCGAGAAATCTGTTTCACAAACACCTGTAATAATATGTTTCGCACCAATTTGATAGGCGAGTGCACCGGCAAAAGAGAGGAAAAGTAAGTTTCGCGCAGGAACAAAGGTGTTAGGTATTTGTTCATCCGTCTTTATTTGCATGTCGTGCGATGTCAGCGCGTTTGGTGTTAGTTGAGATAATAAACTCATATCAAGAATATGATGTTTAAGCCCTTGATCCTCTGCGATTTCTTTCGCAACTTCTATTTCTTTCGCATGACGTTGACCGTATTCAAAAGTAACCAACTCCACCTCTTTGAAATGTTTTTTCGCATAAAAGAGACAGGTTGTACTATCTTGGCCACCACTAAATACAACGACTGCTTTTTCATCATTGAGCACCTTAGACATAATTGTTTCGCTCCTTATTTTATGTAGAGATCCTAAAATAAGACATAAAAAAAGCCGTCTCTATAAAAAGATAGACGGAAGGTGTCTAGTTTTTTATAGAGGGTTGGAAGCTAGGAACCTCTTTAATTCAATTACGTTCCATACTGTAATACATTTAGGCGCAGAAATCAAGTCATCCTTATATTTTAAAATGAAATTGGCTAGAACTTTGTCAATTATGCGCACATTTGTGATAATAGAATTATTAAATAAAAATGAGGCAAAAAAATGATAGTCATGATAGATAATAAAGATTCATTTACGTATAATATTGTTGATTATTTAGAGGTAGAGAGTCAGCAAACAGTAAAATTCATTGATGTCGATGAGGTATCTCTTCCTATGCTGGAGCAGTTGAAACCGAGTGCTATTGTGATTTCTCCGGGACCTGGTGCACCCGAAGATTATCCAATATTGTTTGACGTAATGCGCACATTTGAGAAAGAAGTCCCAATTTTAGGTATCTGTTTAGGATTTCAACTTATTGTGACGTATTATGGCGGAAAAATTATTCATGCCCCGCGTCCGGTTCACGGTCATACGACACGTTTGCGTCATGATGGGTCAACGTTATTTCATGCGTTGCCTAAATCTTTTAACGTGATGCGTTACCATTCATTAATGGCTAACCCTACCACAATACACACGCCTTTAGTCGTTTCAGCGTTGAATGAAGATGACATTGTGATGGCAGTGCGCCATATGCAGTGGCCAATTTACGGTTTACAGTATCATCCGGAGTCCATTTTGTCAGAGTACGGACATGAACAAATGAGAAATTTTTTAAGAAAAGCAGGGATTATCGATGATTGTGAAGTTTAATTATAAATATTATAGCGATGCAAATACAACGACATCTTATCGATATCATTTTGAGCATCCCGTTGAGCAAAGGATTGCTTATGAAATTGAAGAAGTTGGACCTTTAATTGATGAAGCAGAAGCCTACCAACGACAAGGCTATTATGTCGCGCTTTATTTGCCTTATGAGGCAGCGCCTTATTTCCAACGCGACTTCATTACGCATACACCAAAGCATCATATTTATGCAGCCTATTATGTGTTTGATGCACCAGTGAACGCTGTTGAAGAGGAAGAAAGAACAGAGAAGGCAGTCGGACGTTTTCATTTCGTGACACCGCCGGAAACCATTAAGCAACACATTCGCAAAATTCAAGATGAAATCACTGCTGGGTGGACATACCAAGTCAACTATACGACGCGTCTTAAAAGCTTTGATGCGATGTCGATTTCAGCTTTGTACCAACGCTTTACTCAGACCGCGAATGGGGACTATACGGTATTAATAGACACTAAAGAAATTAAAGTAGCATCTATTTCGCCAGAATTATTTTTTCAATTAGGCGATTTCGAAACAAATCCTCGTACATTGGTAAGTAAACCGATGAAAGGGACGATGCCTCGAGGGATTACGGTGAAAGATGATCAAGCTAATGAACAAACGTTAAGAACTTCTCAAAAAGACAGAGCCGAAAATGTAATGATTGTTGATTTATTAAGAAACGATATTGCACGTGTAGCGAAAAAAGGGACCGTTCAAGTGAAACATCCATTTGCGATCGAACGTTATCAGACTGTTTTTCAAATGACAACGATGGTCACAGGGGAAATTTCAGATGATACAACTTATCAAGATTTACTGCGTGCGCTATTTCCTTGTGGTTCGATTACCGGGGCGCCTAAAATCAATACGATGCGTATCATTCATGAACTTGAAGCGACACCCCGTCATATTTATTGTGGTTCGGTAGGCTTACTTCATCCGAATGGCCGTGCGATTTTCAACGTACCGATTCGGACGATTGAACGGATCAATGAAGTTTTTTATTACGGTGTAGGTGCAGGCATTACGATTGATTCTGATCCCGACAAAGAATATGAAGAATTTTGTGCGAAAACTAAAATATTAGAGGGATAGTTATGAAATTATTTGAAACGATGCGGCTTGAAGCGGGCCAGATTGCTCGCCTTCAATATCATTATAAAAGAATAAGAAGTGCGAGCCAGTCATTAAACATCCCCTTTGACTCTGAACGATGGCAACACAATTTGAAGCATGTTCAAACACAATATCCTAGTGGACTGTATCGGGTCAAGCTGATTGTGCATCAATCTGGGGAGATGCAAGTTGAAGTTGGTGCGCTTGGTGAAACCAAAAAGATGACTGCACAGTTGATACCATCAAAAAATCAAGTACCTACGTGGCAACGAATCTACAAAACATCTGAACGCGATTATTTAACACATGATCATACGACACAGTTAGCACTTTTTTATGATGCGGATGGAAAAATTTTAGAATTCGATATAGGGAATGTTGTTGTCGTGCTTAACGGCCAATCTATCACGCCCAATTACGCACACGATTTTTTGCAAGGGTGCATGCGCCAAATGCTACTGGAGCAACATAAAATTACTGAGCAGTATTTTACAGTGGGCGACTTGTTAGAAATGTTACAACAAGGTGGTCAGTTGTGGATGATTAATAGTTTGCGTGAATGGGTCCCTATTTCACTTGAACTAAAGAATTAGGTGATTTTATGATAGTGGTATATTTATTAGGATTTATGATCGTACTCTGGCTTGGCCAATGGATAGGTAATCAACTTATTTTTCATCAAAAGCGTTTTTGGGCCTATGTATGGATGCTATGTGTGCTCATTATTCAAGGGGGAATCATATACGGGTTGATAAGTGAATTGGCACCCCGTGTCATTGAGGTTTTAAGCTTATTTTATGATAATTAATAGAGGTGGAAAAATGAAAGTATATAGTCAAGGGGATCAAGCGATAGTGGTCTCTTTAAAAGGGGCTGTCACGCCAACAGCGACACAAAGGTTACTGATGATTCGTAATTATTTAGTCGCTCAAAATTACCCATATATTACTGAGATTGTCCCAACGGAAACAGATATGCTCATTTCTTATGATGCATATATGATGATGAGACATTTAAAAATAGCGTCTCCTTTTTACATATGAAATCGCTTATTGAACATATTGATATCAGTGATGCTGTTTTTGAAAAACAACAGCGCTGTATTAAAGTGCCAGTGGAATATGGGGGCATACACGGTTTGCATTTTGAGAAAATCTTAGCGGAGTTGAATATGGATGCGCAAACTTTTATTCAACTCCACACGGAATCAGACTATTTCGTATCGATGATGGGTTATTCGCCAGCTTTCCCTTATTTAACGGGCGTTGATCCTCGCATTATAGTCAATCATATGGCGAATGAGCCACGTGTGATTCCTGCGGGTTCTATTATTATGGAAAATAATAAATGTGGTATTACAACGACTGAAACGTACGGCGATTGGTTAGTGATTGGGCGTACACCATTACAATTATTTCAACCGAATAAAAAAGATTTTGCAAGAATTTCGTTAGGAGACCAAGTGAAGTTTACAGTTGTAGCACAAGGAGGGGATGCATAATGGCCATCATCATAGAAGATAGTGGATTGTTTTCGAGTTTTCAAGATTTTGGAAGACAGGGCTATGAACATATGGGTGTTATTCGAAGTGGGGCGCTCGATGTGCTCGCTCACGAAAATGCGAATCGACTCGTTGGTAATGATCGGAATGAATCGACGTTAGAAATGACACATAAAATGGCTAAAATTCGGTTCACGGAGCCGACATTAATTGCATTCTCAGGTGCACAAGTTTTAGCACATACAGACGAAATGCAAGTTCAAGTTAATAAACTGTATTTAATGAACAAAGGCGATGTGCTTTCTTTTGATCATTTATATCGTGGTGCACGAGTATATCTTGCGATTGCAGGTGGCTTTGAATTGGATGAATGGCTGAATTCGACTTCAACTGACATGATTTCAGGAATAGGTGGATTTCAAGGTCGTCGTTTAAGAGATGGCGACACCGTCAATATGAAGCGGGATTATAACGAAAGGCATCATCAATTGTTTAAAAAATTGGAAGAGCGAAAGACTGTGTCATGGGGTGTTGATGGTTATGCACTCTCTTTTAACTATTTATCTGATGTTGTGCATGTCATCCCGAATAAAGGTACAGAAGACTTTGAAGAAGCTATTCTCAAACGTTTTACTCAAAGTGAATACCAAATTTCGAGCAAGGCCAATCGTATGGGAATGATATTAGAAGGCCCATCCATTAAAGCCTTTTACAAAGATATGCCCCCACATCGGTCAGTCAAACGAGGTACTATTCAAGTTAAGAAAGAAGGCGCACCGATAGTATTGCTTAATGATCATTATACGTTAGGTAGTTACCCACAAATTGGGACAATCGCTTCTTATCATCTATCTAAAATTGCACAAAAAAGTCAAGGTTCAAAAATTAAATTTCAGTTTATTGATGTGTTACAAGCTGAACAAAATTTAGTGAAGTATCATCAGTGGCGGAAGCAATTATTCCAAGGAATAGAGTTTAGAATGCAAAGCGAGTTGTTAAAATAAGCGTTTAAACGAGTTAAATCTACAAGATGTAGAAATACAACTATGGGCCGAGTCATTTAAAGCGTGATTTATGTATAATCATATACGTTCTGATTGAGAGGCGAGTATATTACAATTTTATATTGCATATCCTTACATCAATTTAAAGCAGTGTTTTTTAAAATATTAAGCCAATATAAAGTCAATATAAACCCAGATTGAAAGCCATTTTAATCTCAATCAAACGAACGGCTTTCGCTTGAATTTTTGTCTTAATGGGTATATATTGTTATATTGAACTTAATCATGTATATTACAAGAATATTACATATTAATAAAGCTTTTAGTGGAGAATTTTACAAATTTAGAGAAATTATTAAACGATTGAATTTTAATCAACAGATAAAACGACGGGGGAACAAATATGGAAAAAGGAAAAAAAAGAATAGGTATATTTGCGTTTTTCCTACTGACGGTTTTAACCATCGCATTAAAAACGTATTTTGCTTATTATGTTGACTTGTCACTTGGTGTTAAAGGATTAACACAAAACTTAATTTTACTCATGAACCCATATAGCTTAGTTGCATTGCTATTAAGTGTGTTTTTATTTTTTAAAGGTAGAAAAGCCTATTGGTTTATATTTACAGGAGGTTTCTTATTAACTTTCTTACTTTATGCCAATGTCGTCTATTTCCGATTTTTCTCAGACTTCATTACTTTTAGTACATTAAACCAAGTAAGCAATGTGGATTCAATGGGCGGTGCTGTTGGGGCATCATTCCAATGGTATGACTTTGTTTATTTTATTGATACATTAGTGTACTTATTCATTCTTGTTTTTAAACAAAAATGGTTAAGTAAAAATGTGTTCCATAAAAAATTCGTGCCAGTTGTGATGGCAACAGCGATTGCTTTATTCTTCTTGAATTTAGCATTTGCAGAAACAGATCGACCAGAGTTATTAACACGTACATTTGACCATAAATATTTAGTCAAATATTTAGGACCTTATAACTTCACAGTTTATGATGGCGTGAAAACAGTTCAAAACAATCAACAAAAAGCACTAGCTTCTGAAGATGATTTAACAAAAGTGTTAAATTACTCTAAGCAAAAAAATGTTGAACCGAACATGCAGTATTACGGTAAAGCTAAAGGTAAAAACGTCATTAAAATCCACTTAGAAAGTTTCCAAACCTTTTTAATTAATAAAAAGATTCATGGACAAGAAGTTACACCATTTTTGAACAAACTTTCATCTGGTAATAATGACTTTAGATACTATCCGCATTTTTATCACCAAACAGGTCAAGGTAAAAACATCGGACGCTGAGTTTACTATGGATAACAGTCTTTATGGTTTACCACAAGGTTCAGCTTTCTCTTTAAAAGGAGATAACACATACCAATCATTACCAGCTATCTTACATCAAAAAGAGGGCTATACGACGAATGTTATGCATGGTGACTACAAAACGTTTTGGAATAGAGATCAAGTATATCGTCATTTCGGTATTGATAAGTTTTATGATGCGACATATTTTGATATGTCACCAGAAAATCTTGAAAACTTAGGTTTAAAAGATAAAGTCTTCTTCAAAGAGGCAGCATCATACTTAGATAAAGAAAAACAACCTTTCTATTCTCATTTAATTACGTTAACGAACCATTATCCATTTACGTTAAGCGATAAAGATGCATCGATTCCGAAAGGGGATACAGGTAACCCAACAGTCGACGGTTATATTCAAACTGCACGTTACCTCGATGAATCTTTAGAAGCATTTATTAACGATTTGAAAAAACGTGGTTTATACGACAACTCTGTAATCATGATTTATGGTGACCACTATGGTATTTCTGAAAATCATAATAAAGCAATGTCTCAATTGTTAGGTGAACCGATTACGCCAGCGAAGTTTAATGACTTAAATGCGACTGGTTTTTGGTTGAAAGCACCTGGTGTTGAACCAAAAGTGGATGAAACATATGCAGGTCAAATCGACGTGATGCCTACATTACTTCACTTAATGGGCATTGATACGAAAAACTATTTGATGCTTGGTACGGATATGCTGTCTAAAGATCACAAACAAGTGGTGCCATTCCGTAACGGTGACTTTGTAACAAAAGACTACAAGTATGTAAATGGCAAGGTATACAGCAATAAAGACAATCATCCAGTAGAAAAACAACCTGCTGATTTAGAGAAAAATAAAAAGCAAGTTGAAAATGACTTAGAAGTCAGCGATAAAATTTTAAACGGCGATTTATTCCGTTTCTACAAAAACCCAGACTTCAACAAAGTGAATCCATCTAAATATAAATATCCACAAGGTCCAAAAGCAGACATTAAGCAATAATTTCGGTTTGTATAAGGCTATTGATATCAAATAGTGACATTGTGGAATATAACTTTCCCATTTGAAATGGTTAGGGGTTGAGACATATAAATGTCTTGACCCCTTTATTTATAGGGTTCTTTGTCAACGTCGGTTGGCGAGACGATAACGCATTAAGCAACGTTATTTTGTTGTTTAATGCGTTTTTTATATTCACTTACAAATACCTTGGAAATGATTAAGATTCGATTCCTAAAATTCCAGAAATTTCTATAACCATAAGAAACCCGTTTAATCAGTTTTATTTTATTATTAATGCCCTCAATTGGCCCATTCGTTAAATGTGGGTAACGCATCGTATTTGAGATATAGGGCAAGTATTTGATGAATGTTTGAATGACGCGCTTGAGGCCTTGTGAAATATCTTTTGTCTTTGAATACTGTAAGATGAACTGTAATTGCTGGATATCGTTTGATTTCAGAGCACTTAAAAGACGATGCCCTGTTTCATATGTCTCTTTGAGTCTCTCATCAAGGCCCAATAAATACTGAACTAAACTGTATTGACTCTGCCAAGACTTAAAAAGTCTGTATGACTGATATATCATTCGATCCAAATCTAAGGGCGCTTTTAATAGTAACTTCCAATAACGCTTTAATTTATTATATTGAGGTCTGTCTTTTGTCCTAAAACCATTCATAACTTGAACTCGGCATCGATTGATTTCACGATTGATTGCTTGCACGATATGAAAGCGATCAATAATCATCTCCGCATGAGGAAATAAGTCTTGAATGAGTGCGATATAAGGCGGAAACATATCTATAGAGATGGTTTTCACTCTTTCACGTTGCTTTCTAGAGAACTTTAAAAAATAGGCTTCTCATTTATGTTTGCGACGATCAGGTAAAATATCGATGATATCATGGGTTACACTATCACAGTAAATAAAGCTCATCGCACCTTCGACACCTTTCGTTGATTTGAATTCGTCAAAAGCTAAGTGCTCCGGTAAAACATGATGTGCCTGCGTCTTCACCGAATCACTTACCTCTTTTAAATGGCGATGGACAGTTGAAGGTGATACACATAGACTTTCAGCGACATCCTTTTCAGAGATGACTTTAGATAGTTTCCGGATCATCATGCATTTGACCTCATTTGAGATGGTACATCGGGGTTGAATATAAGGTGTTTGAGCTGTAAAGGTTTGTTGACAAGCTTTACAGTAAAAGCGCTGTTTCTTCAATTTTAAATAGGCAGGTCTTTCAAAAATTAATCCCATATAAACTTTCGTTTTACGAAAGCCATGTTTAATAATTAAATGGGCATCATTTTTAATTCCACAACACGCACAAGCACTGGGATGATATGTCAATTGGCCTTCGTATAATAATGCCTTTACGTTTTTATGAACATGTAATCCTAGATTTTGAGTGATTTTTAAATTTTTGATATTAATTCCAAGCATTTCTGATATATCATTACAGGTAGGCACAATATCTCCTTAATCGTTGGTTTAGGCACTTACAATTATAGAGATATTTGTGCTTTTTTAATATCAAAAATTAAAATAACGGTCAGTGAATATTTCGCCAACCGTTAAAAATATACAACCTAGGAACGCCTCCAGTGTGCTCAAAAGATTCTTTTAAACATTGAAATAATGTATCTTGTTTTCTATCCCAAGTTAATGTGATATACTTCATTTTTGAATAGTGTAGAACGTAAAGAAAGATATTGAATTGATAACGTTTGCCAAATTTATCATGCATGACCATATCTTCTTTCCAGTCTACTTCAGCAGCTATACCAGGGCGTTTTTCTACCCGTATAGTTGCTTTTTTAATTTCCTTTTCTTTCTTTTACTTACAATATTCTCTTAGAATCGTATACTTGCCTTCATATCCTTTTTCAGAAATATATTTATAAATCGCCATAGCCGTACAACCTAACTCTAATTTTTCGTCTATGAGCGTTTTATAGGGTTCTAATTTTGATACTCTCTTTGCCGTTTTCTTTGTTTTTAATTTTTTCAACTCATTGCCTTTCCCAGCTTCATAATATTTTTTAACTGTCCTTGGATCGCAATGATATTGTCTAGCCAGCTCAGCGTAATTTGGTTTTATGCCTTTCATAATGTAAAATAACACTCCTTCGTATATATCATGTCTCAATCAAACAACCTCCATTCAAAGATTGAGTTAAGACATGATTATATATTTTAGAAAATAAAAAATGTAGGAAAAACAGCATTTTCATTCCGCCATTTTCCTACATTTTATAACCGCCATTTACAGCATGAAATAGCAGTGAATGAAGGTGTGTATATTATGGAGAAAAACAACACTATTTATACTGGTAAGCTTCAAAGTAATAATTTAGATGATTTAATTCGTGAAAGTTCTGAACCACAGCAACTCATAGATGTTAATGAAGTAGCTGAAAGATTAGGTGTAACAAGACAAAATGTTACTATGCACGTCAAAAATAAAAATTTTAAAGTTGTGCCTAAGCCTTTATTTTATTATGAGAATAAAAGTTACACTAAATATTTTTGGATTGCTGAACAATTTGAGTAAAGGAGTAATGCAATGAAGATATTTAAACCACTGATAGCCTTATTATTATCACTTATTGTATTAAGTGGTTGTGATACAGAAAAGGCAATAAATGAAGTTGATAATTTAATAACAACTATTAGTGATTTCAGTAAATCAGATACACCTGAAATAAAAAACAGTAAAGAAGATATAAAACTTATTGGTGCTGAAACTAATAGTGAAAACTATGCTTTTATAAACGACAACAAGACAGAATTAAGTCAGGAAGATCAAAATTTATTAAATAAAAAAGGTAATGACCGTTTTTGGGCCGATTATCCTGATTTGGATAAATACGGTAGAGCAGGCAAAGTTAAAGCGTTGATTACAAATGAAGCTGTTCAAAGTCATTCTTCAAAAGCACAAAAAAGACCATCATTTGATTACGGTGTTCATGTAGCTGGGGAGTATAAAGATGGAACATATAACCCTGAAAAGCAGGCATGGGAAGGCGAGAACTCAAACAACCAAATATTACAATTAGATGGGTATAGGGGTTATATATATAATAAATCTCATTCGCTTGCCTGGTCATTGGGCGGAGATATGGAAACACATAATTTAACATTAGGTACTAGGGCGCAAAATGTTGGATCTAATAAAGACCCTGAAGGTGGGGGCATGGGTTATCCTGAAACGCAAATAAGAAATGCAATGTATGATAATCCTGAAACAAAAGTGTTTTATGAAGTTACGCCCGTTTATAAAGATGATGAACTTGTGCCAAGAGGTTCACACGTTAGAGCCTACTCAATTAATGATGACGGCCAAACAATAAATATCAATGTTTGGATTGCGAATAAACAAGAAGGCGTTCAGATTAATTATAAGGACGGTAGTTATAACTATTAAAAAGGGTTAAATAAAAATGAAAAAATTAATGGTTAGTACAGCAGTAGTAACATTATTATTAACTGTTCCAGGTATGGCCAAAGCAGAAAAAAAGTAAGATTGGGATAAGCCTGTTTTTTATAAAGGGCGCTGATCTTGAAGGTCAAGGTTTACAACAGACTGAAGATGATTTAGGCGTGAAAGATGACTATGAAACATACAGCGTAACAACAGATGACGTTAGTAAATATATTCCTAATAGTGGTAATTTAAGTTATATATATTCAAGTACAACTATTAAGCATAAAAAATGGGGTAATGGTGTAGATGTGGAAATAGACACACCTGATAACATTACAAAGGTTACAAGTGAACAATATCAAAACGCGTCAATCACAGCAGGTATTAAAGACGCTGAAATTCATATAGCTTCAGTTGAAAAAGTTACTGGAGAAGGTGCGTTAGCAGGTATTTATAAAGCTTATGAAGAAAAAGGTAACAAATTAAATTCTGAAGATATCCAAAACTCAAATAAAGAAATGCAAGATTTAACTTCAATATCTGAAGAAAATCAAAATAAATATGGGTATTCAGACGAAGCTTTAAACGCGTCTATAGCAGATATTAAACAACAGTTAGCAGATATAAAGAAAAAACAAGATGAACAGATTACGCCAAAACAAGTTGAAGACATAGTTAATAAAGTGCTTGATGAAAGAGGATTGTCTGGAACTTTAACAGATAATCAAAAACAAATGATAACTGAAAATAGGGCTAATGTTGCAAATTCTAACGCTTTAACTTCAGATCCTAAAGCATTTGCTAAAAATGCAAAAGTCGCTTTGAAAAGTATAGAAAAAATTCAGGCGATTTATTAGATAAAGCTAAGGAAAAAGCTAAAGATTTAAACACAGAAGAAAATAGAAACTTTTTACAAAAAATTTGGGATAGCATTTTACAAATTATTCAGACTATCATAGATTTCATTTCAAGTTTATTTAATCGTATTTTTTAATCAATGAATAGGAGGTTTGACGTGTTATTGAGTATAGATAAAAATTCTAAAGATGTAGCGTTAAAGAAGGTTAGCGATAACGAATTATTGTATTTAATGAGTTGTTAGAATAGTTTTTCCGTTGCTGGTAGCTACTATATCAAGGATATGAACAAATTATATTATGAATTTAATTTTGCAAGACAACCCATAGCAATGACAGATACGTATATTAATAAAAAATTCGAATAAGGACATTTTATATGAATAATTACTATTTTTGTATATTTAGTTGACTTTTCAGAATTTTTAGTATATTAATTAAAGTATAAAAATGGAGGTGTTTTCATGAAAGAAAAGTTTATTTATGTAACTAATACTGATTCAAATGACATTTCTGTAATTAGTAGTAAGCAGGAGAGCGAATTAACTAGGATTCCTGTAGGAGGGAGTCCTAGAGGTAGTATGGCTTTACACAAAAGCTTGCCTTATGGTTACGTTTGTAATTGCGCAGGTGATACAATTTCAAAAATAGACCTTACAAATAACAAAGAAGATAGCAAAATCAAAGTAGGACTGGCTCCTAGGGGGGTATGTGTCGATCCTAACAAAGAAATTATATATGTTTCTAATTCGGGATCAAGCGATGTTTCTATTGTTTCAACTGAAAATGATCAGGAAATTTCACGTATTAAGGTTGGCGAGAACCCTAGATTTTTATCTGTATCTTCAGATGGGAAATATTTAAGTGTACCTTGCTCTGGTTCAGATAGTATTTATATTATTGAATTAGGTGAGAATATTTTAGATTCAAAAATTAGTTCAATAGTTGAATTAGGCGAAAATGCTAAACCATATCACGCATTTACACACAAAAACTATAATGTCTATACAGCAAATACTCATAGGCATTCTGTAAGTGTTATTGATTTGCATAAAAAGACATTGATTACTGAAATACCCGTAGGCTATGGACCAAGAGCTGTTATAGCTGATCCTTATAAAAACCTTGTATATGTAAGTTGTGAAGCTTCGAATTCAGTAAGTGCAATTGATATAAATAAAAATGAAGAAATAAAACATATTGATGTTGGTCCTACACCTAGAGGATTAAAAATTGATGAGGAAAGCGAAACTCTATATGTTTCAGCTTTTAAACGAACTATGATTAGTAAATATAATCAAGATGGCGACGGTTTATCTGTAGTAGACCTGAAAACGTTAGAAAGAAAGGGATATGTTAAAACAGGATTAGGACCTTGTAGTGTATCTATATATGAACCAAGTTCAGAAACACTTATTAATACTTATGAAACTAACAATAGTACAACGGTATAAAAAAGGGGGATACTCCCTTTTTTATAGTTTTGAGGAGATTAATAGTATGAATATAAATATACTAGAACTTTTTAAATGGACTGAATTACCAAAAAAAGGAGCTACTGGAAATCTTTCAAATCAATACGAAGGATTAAGATGGCTTTCTCAAGAAAGAGTTAAAGGAAAGTGTTGGCCGTATAAGTTAGCTATAGAGACATCTTTAGAAGTCTTGGCACCATTTGATATTACGTGTGAACCATTGGTAGAAACTCAAGTTAGCGTAAATGATGAGATGGAATTAAACAAACTATCAGAGTTTACTGAAACTACTTTTTGGATAAAAAGAGAAAAAATATATATCGGTATTCGAAATTCAAATTGGTTTAGGTTATATCAATATTTCAGCAATGGAAGTTGGCATCCTGTGTTTATACCTAATGGGCAAGGTAGTTTAGAATGGAGGTTAGGATGGGGAATAGAGATCCCAGAAGGCTATTCAATATTAATACAACCAATTGAAGGAGAATCAAGATTTAGAATTCATCCTGGTATTTTAAATGAAAAAAAATTAAAAGAGATGAATGACACTGGTTTGGGATTATCTATAGCAATAGAACCTATAGTTGAACATAAAATAAATAAAGGCGATTTATTGTGTCGAATATATGTCGTTAAATTGGATTATAAGTTAAATGTAGAATACCTGCGAGGTTAGTATAATGATTTCAATTTTAAAACAAAAGAATTTTTTGAGTTTAATTAGTGGTAGTTTTATTTCAAATCTAGGAGATGCCATGGCTAATTTATTTTTAGTTTGGTTGATATATTCTATAACTAATCAACCTATTTATATTGCCATCGCATTACTTTGTTTAGAAGTACCTGCAATTCTATTTTCTCCATTAATTGGGAGACTAATTGATAAAAATATAAAAATAATTACATATATATCGTTTTTATCAAGAGCTATAGTGTTTTTTATAATACCAATATTATTATACGATAATAATGTATATATAGTATTCATTTTACTCTTTATTTCGGGTACGTTTTCATCAGCTAATGATATATTATCAAATATTTTAATACCTAAAGTTGTTAATAAAAATGAGTTAATATCCGCTAATAGTATTCATTATATCCAATTTGATATAGCGCTTATTCTAGGGCCGATTATTTCAGGGATTTTCTTGAATTTTCATTATAATAGTATTGGTTTTATAGTGAATGCAATTACATTTTTAATTTCATTATTTCTATTTTTAAAACTTATAAATAAATTGGATAATAAAAAACTTAGTGACATAGCTCAAAAAGATATTTCAAAAAATTATTCTTTGAAAAAAATTTTAAAAGAAACTAGTGTTTTATCATTGTTAATAAATAACTCATTTTGGAATCTATTTATATGGGGGGTATATCCGGTTGTGATACCTATATTTATTAAGAGTGAAATTGGTGATAGTCCAATAATATTTTCTTTATTTTCATCTCTTTTGTCTTTAGGCATAGTTGTAGGAAGTGTTATTATTTCTAAGTTAAAAGTTAGAAGTAATAGAAAGATCATTGATTTTTCTATCATAGCGCATGGAGTAATATTTTTTGCTATAGGTATATCTAATAATGAATTTTTCTTTCTTTTGCTAGCATTATTATTTGGCATTATTTCTGTTCCAGCAATGATATTTTCTAAGACTTATATACAAGAAAATATACCTGAGCAAAATCAAGGGGAAATATTTTCTTTATTTTATTCTTTTAGTACAGCAGGCTATCCTTTGGGATTGGCTTTATCAGGTTTTATAGTTAATGTACTAGGTGTTAAGTATACTATTGTTATTTTATCAACAATTTTAATAACAATTGTTGCTTTTTCGATTATAATCAGAGGTGTTTATGCAAATATCAAACAAACAAATTAAAAATTTTAGTATATTCAAACAGAAGTTAAATAAAGGTAATTATTTTACTGATATATATGATGCTCTTGATAATATAGGTATAGTTCAGTTAGATAGTATTAACGTTTTTCTTAAGACCCAAGATTTGTATTTTGTAAATAGAATTAAAAGTTATGAGCAAGAAGATTTATTAAAATGTTATGAAAAATTTAAAATAAGTGAAAATTATAGTAGAGCGCTAACTATAAATAATATGCAAGATGATAATAAACATTTTTGGAGGCAGGCTAGCTTCTATGAAAAATATAAAAGGTCTTATAACACAGACGATTTTGATTTAATGGAAAAGATATTAGAGTCTATTTCAGAAAATACGCTATTATCGTTTAAAGAATTAACTAACATCTATAAGTATAATAAGTCTAAAGGGTGGAAAAAAGGCAAAATACAAGATTTAACAGATTTTTTATTTAGAACGGGACAGATAGGAGTTTTAAGAGATAAGAATTTTCAAAGGTATCTATATAAAAAAGAAACTATAGATAATTCGTATAGCTATAAGGAATCTTTAAAATATTATGTGTTGTGTTCTCTTGAAGGATTAGGTGTATTAACAGCTAAGGAAATAGCATTTGAATGGAAAGTGAAAATTAACGACGTTCAAGAGGTTTTAAGTGAATTAGAGAAGTTAAATGAAGTGAATGCTTTGTTTAATGAAGCTGAAAAGCATTATATACTTAACAAAGATATTGAGTGTTTTAATAATCAAAGTAGTGAAATAGTATCTAAAAATGTGTTTTTATCTCCTTTTGATAATTTAATTTATAATAGAACACGATTAAAAAAACTTTTTTCTTTTGAATATAGATTAGAGTCTTATATTCCTAAAAAAAAGAGGAAAAATGGCTATTATGCTTTGCCAATTTTAATAGAAAATAATTTAATAGGCACTATAGATTTAAATTACAATAGAGAGGAGAATGAATTAATAGTTTTATCATTAAATATCCTACAAGCATATAGAAATAGAAAAATAGAAAAAAAGTGTTTTGTCTTTTAGAATATTATGCTAAAAAAGTAGGTGCTAAAAAAATTACTAGATCAAATTATTAAGCAGGTGGTTTATTTTTGATATAGAAGAATATAAATATAAATTATGCATTCCTTGTAGTATTTTGAATCATTATGAACTATGTCCTAATGATGATAGTTATATATATTGTTCAAGAGAAGAAGTGATGCGAGACTAAGAAACGGACACAGTAAGTTGATAGGAATTTAATGTATAGTAAAAAAAATCAATTTATAGGAGTGTCAGTGATGGCGAGAAGAAAATACGATTATAGCTTTAAAATGGAAGCAATTCAATGAGTAGAATCAGGGAGACGTGCCTCAGAAATTTCGAGAGATTTAGATATTCCTATTCAAACCTTAACAAGATGGCTGAGTATATACCGTAAAGACGGTGAAAAAGGTTTTGTTGGTAGCGGTAAACGTACGTCAAATACACAAGTAGAAGCAGATTTAGAAAAGCGATTAAGAGACTTAGAGGAAGAAAATAAAATCTTAAAAAAGGCTATGCACATCTTTGCCAAAGACCAGAAGTAATATATAAGTTTATCTATGAACACCGACATGAATTTCGTGTCGTAAAGATGTGCCAAGTACTAGGTGTTTCGAGAAGTGGTTATTATGATTGGAAAAATCGCAAGCCAAGTACGCGTACAGTGAAGCGTGAAGGTTTGAAGAAGTATATTTATCAAATCTATATTAAAAGTCAAAAACGATACGGAAGCCCCAAAATCACACAAATACTAAGGCGTCACGGACATACTGTAACTCAAAGAACTGTCAGTAGAATGATGAAGGAACTCGGTATAAGGTCTATCACAAAAAAGAAATACAAGGCAACGACCCATTTAAAGCATCATCTTCCTGTATACCCCAATTTATTGAACCAACAGTTTAAAGTATCACAACCTGGCAGCGTTTGGGTGGCTGACATCACGTATGACAAAAGAATTTGTGATGTCAGCTTTAAACAAAGCGTATACAATTCAAGAACCTAGAGAAGGCCTAATCCATCACTCAAATCAAGGAAGTCAATATGCCTCAATAGAGTATCAAAATTTACTACGTGAAAAAGGGATTTAGAGCAGTATGAGTCGTAAAGGAAACTGTTACGACAACGCATGTATAGAATCTTTTCATAGTATCATCAAAAAGGAATTGATACATCATCAGAACTATAAAACTAGGAATGAAGCGATGTTTAGCATTGTGGAATATATCCTTACTTTTTACAATTCTAAAAGCGTACATTCAACGTTGAATTATATGACTCCCATTGCATTTGAGAAGAAATACGCAACAAAATAACCTAGCTCAGAATGTACTTTTTGATTTTTAAAAGTACATGATGGGCTAGGCTAGCAAGCGAAGCGCGGTAGAATTCTCTTTTTCTGTGTCCGTATTCTTGACATAAATCCAAAGTTACTTCGAAATATTATTTTTAATGACTTCAGTCAGTTGGGTACGATAACAGTGTTAAACAATAAACTACTTGCTATGTGAGCGGTCAATCAGAGTTATTCTAAAAGAGCCCTGCTTAACGTTATAATTAAGGTGTTCAAGCCAAATTAATAACGAAAGCAGGGATTTGTTACGTCTAATAAAGCGATAAAAAATGAATGTGTAAATATCAATTATAAAGATTATAGAAGGGTATATAATGCCAAATCATACTCATCTATTACTGGATATTCTTAAAAAAATCTCAAATTTCAGGAAACATTTAAATAGAACCGTTGAGTACTGAACTATAAACCAGGCAATGTAAGATGTAATAAGCTAAATATCCAAATTAATAGCAATTCTTATAATTGATTTTCCTATTAGCCTAATGCAACATCGAGTATCATCATTATGGTAAAACCAAGCATCAAACTCAAAGTTGCGAGGTCTGTATTATCCCCAGATTGTGAATCTGGAATCAGTTCTTCAACAACGACAAAAATCATTGCGCCTGCTGCAAATGCCAATGCATATGGTAATATTGGCGTCACGACCAAAACAGCTGCAGCACCTATTGCTGCAAAAATCGGTTCGACGAGCGCTGAAGCTTGCCCGTAATTAAAAGCGCGCCACTTTGTTTGACCTGATGCGTGTATAGGAAGTGACAATGCGGCACCCTCAGGAATATTTTGTATGCCGATCCCTATTGCCAACCCTAAAGCGCCAAGCCATGTTGCATGTGCATTTCCAGTTGCAATACCGCCGAACGCAACCCCAATCGCAAGCCCCTCTGGTATGTTGTGCAAAGTAATCGCGAGTAATAGCAATGTGTTTTTATCTAAGTGCGTCTTGACACCCTCTTGTCTTTGTGACGCTTCTTTTGCATTGCGATGGATATGCGGGATGACCCCATCTAAAGAACGGATAAATACGCCCCCTAGAAGAAAGCCAATCGTCGCAGGTAACCACGGCGTCGCACTGTCAGCACTGCTTTCAATAGCAGGCTGCAAAAGTGACCAAAAACTCGCAGCAATCATAATACCGGCTGCGAAACCTTGCATTGAACTCAGTACACGTGTATTGACCTTTTTAAAAATAAATACCACTGCAGCCCCTAATGCAGTTAAAAGCCAAGTCACGATACCTGCAATGAGTGCTTGAAGAAAGGGCGGTGCATTTGAAATATATTCCACCAAGCACACCTCTCTTTATATCATTTGTTCCAAAAAAAGTGTATAATATATAGAACTGATTTAAGGTTAACAAATAAATACGAGTAAATCTATAAGAAAAAGGGTGCATGTGTTGTGGAAGCGTATAAAATTGAACACCTCAATAAATCGTATGCGGATAAAGTGATATTTGATGACCTTCATCTATCCATTTCTCATCAAGAACGAATTGGATTAGTAGGAATTAATGGGACAGGGAAGAGTTCGTTATTAAAGGTGATTGCAGGTAAAGACGATGACTTTGATGCCGAACAGTCGCATCCTAAAAATTATCGCATTCGCTATGCTGCACAAAATCATGATTTAAATCCCGAGATGACAGTGTACGAAACAGTATATGGTGCAAACTCTAAAGAGTTACAAGTTATTAAGCGTTATGAAGAAGCCACTGCAACTTATGCTGAAGTACAAAGTGACCAAGCTTTTGATGCAATGATGGCAGCGCAAACAGAAATGGACAATTTAGGTGCATGGGATTACAGTGCTGAAATTAAAACGATACTTTCTAGATTAGGTATTCATGATACAACGCGGCAACTCGGATCTTTGTCAGGGGGCCAACAAAAGCGCGTTATTTTAGCACGTACATTAATTGAAAAACCAGATTTACTGCTTTTAGATGAGCCGACCAATCATTTAGACTTTGAATCTATCCATTGGCTTATTCAGTTTGTAAAATCTTACCCGAAAACAGTTGTCTTTGTGACGCATGACCGCTACTTTTTAAACGAAGTGGCGACGCGCATTGTAGAACTGAAGAATGGTCAGCTAGAAACGTATCCGGGTAATTATGAGGCCTATATCGCGATGCGTGCAGAACGAGAAGAAATCGAAGCACGCCAACAAACCAAGCAACGTGCCCTATACAAACAAGAACTTGCGTGGATGCGTGCGGGCGTTAAGGCGAGAACGACGAAACAACAAGCGAGACAAGATCGGTTCCATGATTTAGAAAAGCAAGTCAATGCGCAAAAATCACAGGAAAAAGGATCACTAGGTCTTGCTTATTCACGCTTAGGTAAACAAGTTTTTGAACTAGAAAATGTAACGAAAGCAATCAATCAACGCACGTTATTTGAAAATATTACAACATTGATTCAAAAAGGGGCACAAATTGGTATTGTTGGACCGAATGGCGCTGGTAAAACAACATTATTGAATATTTTAGCAGGAGAAGACACCGCATATGAGGGTGTCGTTAAAGTGGGTCAAACGGTTAAAATTGCTTACTTTAAACAAACAGATGAGCGTTTAAATCGAGATATTCGTATGATTGATTTTCTGCGAGAAGAGAGTGAATTAGCCCGTCAAAAGGATGGCACAACCATTTCGATTACACAGTTGTTGGAGCGTTTTCTCTTTCCGAGTGCGACTCATGGTAAAAAAGTATATAAACTGTCTGGTGGAGAACAGAAGCGCTTATATTTACTTAAATTGTTAGTTCATCAACCGAATGTTCTATTATTAGATGAACCGACGAATGACTTAGATACTGAAACATTGACGATCCTTGAAGACTATATTCAAACTTTTGGTGGAACAGTCATTACCGTAAGCCATGACCGTTACTTTTTAAATAAAGTCGTCGATTGTTATTGGTATATTCATGACGGGCAATTTGATGTGATATTAGGACAATTTGAGGACTATCTTGCTTATCAGAAACAATACGTTGAAGCATCAACACAAGTGAAAGATTCGAAAGATACGCCAAAAGAACAACCGAAGAAAAAGAAAAAAGGATTATCATATAAAGAAAAAAGAGAATACGACATGTTAATCGTTAGAATTGATGAAACAGAAACACGTCTCAAAGCCATTGACGAAGAGATGATTGAAGCCAACGCAGATTATTCCAAAATCAAAGCATTGAGTGAAGAAAAAGAAGCGCTTGAGACGCAATATGATTTAGACATCACGAGATGGAGTGAACTAGAAGAAATTTTAGAACAGTAAGAGGGATAATATGGAGCAAACACTGTCGCATTATTTTGGATACCAGAGTTTTCGTCCTGGTCAAAAAGAAATTATTGAATTGATTTTAAATCATCATCACACATTAGGTGTTTTACCTACTGGGGGTGGTAAATCAATTTGTTATCAAGTGCCAGGACTGATGTTAGAAGGTACAACAATTGTAATCAGCCCGTTAATTTCATTAATGAAAGATCAGGTCGATCAATTGAAAGCGATGGGCATTGCAGCGGCTTATTTAAATAGTAGTTTAACTGCACAAGCCCAAAAAGAAATCGAGCAACAATTAGTCGATGGTGAATTAAAATTTTTGTATGTCGCACCAGAGCGATTCGAGAGTACGTATTTTGAAATGCTGTTGCGCCGTGTCAATATTGCGCTTGTCGCATTTGATGAAGCACACTGTATATCGAAATGGGGCCATGATTTTCGTCCAAGTTATCAAGCGGTCATTCAACGGGTCCTAGCTATGCCTCAACATTTTGCGATTATAGCACTTACTGCGACTGCTACGACGGAAGTACAACAAGATATTATGTCGCGCTTGATGATTCACCCTAATCATGTCGTAAAAACGAGTATTAGACGTCGTAATTTAAAATTTCAAGTCAATGCGACTTATCAAAGACAAAAGTTTATTGTTGATTATGTTAAAAGTCATGCGAAAGTTTCAGGCATTATTTATTGCTCTACCCGTAAACAAGTAGAGGCGCTTTATGAAGCACTTGAAGATGTCGGTGTCGCTGCAACTTATTATCATGCAGGGCTGACATCTAACCAAAGAAACGAAGCACAAAATGATTTTTTGTACGATCGTATTCGCGTCGTCATCGCCACAAATGCCTTTGGTATGGGGATTGATAAATCCAACGTTCGTTACGTTATTCATTACAATATGCCGGGTGATTTGGAATCATATTATCAAGAAGCGGGACGTGCAGGACGAGATGGTTTAGAAAGTGATTGTATATTATTGTATAGTGATCGTGATATCAGTTTACATCAGTATTTTATTAGTAGTTCAAAAGCGGATGATGATTATAAGGAACGCATGGGTGAAAAGCTTACGAAGATGATCCAATATACTAAAACAAGTAAGTGTTTAGAAGCTACACTCGTTCATTATTTTGAGCCCAATGAAAAGTTAGAAGAATGTCAACAATGTAGTAACTGTGTAGATAAAAATAAAACGTATGACATGACAAATGAAGCTAAAATGATTGTCAGTTGTGTTGCACGTTTAAGACAAAATGAAAGTTATCAAACAGTGATTCAAGTATTGCGTGGTGAAAAGACAGACTACATACGTCATCACGCGTATGAGACACTTTCCACATATGGCATCATGAAACATTATACGACAGGTGAATTACATCATTTAATTGACGAGTTACGCTTTAAAGGTTTTTTAAATGAACACGATGAAATTTTGTTGTGTGATCAATCTGTCGAGACGTTATTGTATGACGAAACGAAAATTTATACGACACCTTTCAAACGAAAATCAAAAGAAACTGTTAATATTAATACTGTCGAAGGTGTTGACCGTATTTTATTTGAAAAATTAGTTGAAGTACGTCAACATATGAGCGAAAAAATGAATATTCCACCGACGAATATTTTTACGGATTATACATTAGAAGCGTTTGCGAAACGAAAGCCACTTTCAAAGCAAGATATGATTCAAATTGAAGGTGTAGGTAGTTATAAATTAAAACACTACTGTCCTGAATTTTTAACAGCTATTCAAGATTATAAAATGCATAGTTCATAAATAATACGTCGGAGTGACTATATTAAAGGATAGGTCGTTGTAGCAGTAGAAAATAAAGCAGCACAGACAATGCAGTCTGTGTTGTTTTTTATTGCTTTTTTGAGACAATGTTTTTGTAAAGACAATTAAAAATTTTGATCATCGCCTGCGATAAAATGGATTAGATTATTGATATACATAATGGCGTTAAAAGAAACAGTTTATATAAAATTGAATGCTACTTGTAACGTATTATTTTATAGATTAAGCTCGATTAAAAATTAGAGGCAAATTGAGTTATTTTTTCAATGAATTATGATTTAATAAGTATAAGTTTCAAAGTTTGGGGTAATTGAGCTATATAAATGAAAATCAATAAAATAGAGAACGAGGGATTCAATGATTAAGTTTAATAATGTAACGAAACGTTACGGTGATAAAGTCGTTGTTGATCAAGTCGATATGGAGATTCAAGAAGGCGAATTTTTCGTTTTAATTGGACCATCAGGATCGGGCAAAACGACAACGATGAAAATGATTAACCGTCTTATCCCCTTATCAGACGGCTATATTTACTTTAAAGAAAGACCTATTAGTGACTATTCTGTGTATGAGATGCGCTGGGATATGGGGTATGTGTTACAGCAAATTGCGCTGTTTCCACATATGACAATCCGTGACAATATTGCGCAAGTGCCTTTAATGAAAGATTGGTCTAAATCAAAAATTGATGCGCGTGTCGATGAGTTATTGACAATGGTAGGTTTAGAACCTGAACAATTTAAAAATCGTAAGCCTGACGAGTTGTCTGGCGGTCAACGTCAACGTGTCGGTGTCGTGCGTGCACTAGCAGCAGACCCGCCTGTCATTTTAATGGATGAACCTTTCAGTGCTTTAGACCCGATTACACGTGAAAAATTGCAAGATGACCTTTTAAGCTTACAAAGTAAAATCAAGAAAACTATTGTGTTTGTGACGCATGATATTGAAGAAGCTTTTAAATTAGGCGATCGGATATGTTTACTGAATCATGGACGTGTTGAACAAATTGGGACACCTAATGACTTTATTAAAACGCCTAAAAACGATTTTGTACGCCAATTTTTAGGAAACTTGACCGGTGTGGTATTAAATCATTTTACACTTGGAAAAGTAGCCGAACTTGCAGGAAGAAAGCTTGATACGAACGAAACATTAGATTATCCGGTTGTCGATCATAATCAAGCGGTCAGCGACGTCTATCGCGAACTCGTATCACATGATGCAGTTATTGTTACGGTCGATGCACAATCTTGGTTATTGTCACGACAAGATATTTTTAGTTTCTTATCAAAAAACCAGGCAGGTGAATCTGTATGAATACCATCCTCAATACTTTAAGTGATCGAAAAGGGGAATTATTAGCTCGATTACTTGAACATATTCAACTGTCTTTTGTTGCATTACTCATTGCAGTGCTTATTGGTGTGCCACTTGGAATCCTTTTGACAAAAACAAAGAAACTGTCAGAAATTGTCATTAATATCGCTGCTGTATTACAAACGATTCCATCGCTAGCGTTACTGGGCTTGATGATTCCATTATTTGGTATTGGAACAGTGCCGGCTGTCATTGCTTTAGTTGTGTATGCCTTATTACCTATTTTACGTAATACATATACGGGGATAACAGGTGTTGACGATTCATTAGTTGAAGCAGCTAAAGGGATTGGTATGAAGCCTATGAGACGACTCACTAAAGTAGAGTTGCCTTTAGCGATGCCTGTCATTATGGCCGGGATTCGAACAGCAATGGTATTAATTATTGGTACTGCGACACTTGCTGCTTTGATTGGTGCTGGTGGCCTTGGGGACTTAATCTTATTAGGGATTGATCGTAACAATACGTCTTTAATTTTAATTGGTGCGATACCAGCTGCGATTTTAGCTATTTTATTTGATGTCGGTTTAAGAATACTGAGCCACATTTCTTATCGTAAAATGTTAATCACATTGGGTGTGATTTTACTTGCGATGTTCCTTGTTACAGTGGCACCGTTGTTGTCTCACAAAGGTGAAAAGATTACAATCGCCGGTAAACTCGGAACAGAACCTTCTATTATCACAAATATGTATAAAATATTGATTGAAGATCAAACAGATTACACGGTCGATGTTAAAGACGGTATGGGTAAAACGAGCTTTTTATTCAATGCCCTTAAATCTGATAAAATCGATGGCTATCTTGAATTCACGGGTACGGTGTTAGGTGAGTTAACGAAAGAAACACCAAACTCAAAAAATGAAAAAGAAGTGTATCAACAAGCCAATCAAAGTCTTGAGAAAAAGTTTGATATGACTTTATTAAAACCGATGAAATATAACAATACGTATGCACTTGCGGTTAAACGTGATTTTGCAGAGCAACACGGTATTAAGACGGTCAGTGATTTACGAAAAGTGCAAAGTGAAATTAAACCAGGTTTTACTTTAGAATTTAATGATCGTGAAGATGGTTATCCAGCTATTAAAAAATTGTATCACTTGAATTTTAAAAATGTGAAAACGATGGAGCCTAAATTACGTTATCAAGCTGTCGAGAAAGGTGACATTAATCTCATTGATGCATACTCGACGGATGCGGAATTAAAACAATTTGATATGGTCGTATTGAAAGATGATCGAAAAGCTTTCCCTCCTTATCAAGGGGCACCATTATTTAAAAAATCGTTTATTGATAAGCATCCTGATGTTGAGAAAGCATTAAACAAACTACAAGGTAAAATTTCTGATGAAGAAATGCAAGAAATGAATTATCGTGTTGCAGAAAAAGATGAAGATCCATATCAAGTTGCAAAAGACTACTTGAAAAAAGAAGGACTCATTCATTAAAAAGCATATCGAATGATATATATGTAAAATAACGTAAGCACTTCAAATATAACTTACGCCATTGAATGCTTTGAGACGGGATAGAACGGTGAATCTTCTGTAGAGAGATGACCCTGCTATCCCGTCTTTTTAGATTTTAATCAAAAAGCGTGCAATATGACTAGAAACCTAACTATAATTAATATGTAGCGTATATGAAATGTTTTATAACAAGTAGGACCATCGATGATGATGGCTACACACTCTAGCATTTTAAAGTAAAACTCGTTATAATAGTTAACATATTTAAAAAATTCTGACATATAGGAGGGCTAGAAATGAAATCTCAAATTTCTAAATTACGCGCTTATCAACCAGGCTTATCACCAGAAGGACTTAAGAAAAAATATGGCATTGCAGGTGAGCTATATAAACATGCTTCAAATGAAAATGTATATGGCCCTTCTCCATTGGCAAAACAAGCGATTAAGGATCATGTAGATGATCTCTTCTTATATCCAGAACCCAATGCACCGCTTTTACAACAAGCCATTGCTTCTCATTATGGTGTTGAGCCATCACAAGTTATTTTTGGAGCCGGCCTTGATGAGATGATTGTAATTATTTCTAGAACAATGGTTCGAGCAGGGGATAATATTGTCACAAGCGAAGGTACTTTTGGACAATATTTCCATAACGCTACTGTAGAAGATGCCGAAACAATTCAAGTGCCACTGATTGAAGGCGCATTTGATTTAGATGGGATTGCAGAAGCGGTAAATGAGCAAACAGCGTTAGTTTGGATTTGTAACCCTAACAACCCGACAGGTACTTATCATACACACGCTGAAATAGAAGCATTTTTAGAAAAAATCCCAAAAGATGTTACTGTACTTTTTGATGAAGCATACGGTGAATATGTCACTGCAAAAGACTTTCCAAATACGATTGAATTAATGAAAAAATATGATAACATTGCGATGATGCGTACGTTTTCTAAAGCATACGCACTTGCTGGTTTACGTATCGGTTATTTAGTTGCGACAGCTGAATTGGCTGCACAATTAAATGTATTACGACCACCATTCAATACAACACGTTTATCAGAGCAGGCTGCTTTAAAAGCATTTGAAGATCAAGATTACTTACAAAAAGTTGTGGAACGTAATCGAATTGAGAGAGAAAAATTTGATGGTTTAGAGACTTCTGTAAAGCTTTATCCATCGGAAACGAATTTTATCTTTGCACAAACAGATCGAGCAAAAGAACTAGACGAACAGTTGCTGCAAAATGGAATCATTGCACGAGGGTTTCCAAATGGCGTGCGCATCACTTTAGGTTTTCCAGAGCAAAATGAAGTGATTCGCAAAGTTTTACAATCCTTTTAATACATTGATACTATTGAAATAAGGGCGTGTTATAGAGGCATTAAAGCATGACTGTTTTGATAGCCTTCTAAATGAAATGAATAATAGGGAGCGATTAGATGAGAGCGTCAATTGGGATAGACATGGATGAGGTTTTAGCTGATACGACGGGAGCACTAATCGATGAATTTAATCGTCGTACCGAACTAGGTATAACCGTAGAACAAATTATTGGACGTAAAATTTACGATATTATGCCTGAGCATACCGCAGAAATTCGTGATATTTTAGCGTCTGAAGGGTTCTTTCGACGCTTAAATGTCATGAAAGATGCACAGGGAGTCGTTAAAAAACTTGCTGAACATTACGATATTTACATTGTAACTGCAGCGATGGATGTGCCAACATCTTTCCATGATAAATATGATTGGTTGTTAACACATTTTCCATTTTTAGATCCACAGCAATTTGTTTTCTGTGGGCGTAAAGGTATCGTTGCGACGGATTATTTAATTGATGATAGTCCTCGACAATTAGCGATTCATACAGGTAAACCTTTAATGTTTACAGCGCCACATAACGAAGGGAATACGGACTTCGAACGCTTAAACAATTGGAAAGAAGTTGAAGCTTACTTTTTAAGTGATATTTCTGAAACAGAGTCTTTATCATAGAAAGTTAGATTAAATACAACCGCACAATAAAACACATGTGTCAGTGACTTTTTTACTGACACATGTGTTTTTTATTGATTATTTTCAGCGGGTGGAGCTGTTAATAATTGAATTGCATTTGGAATAATTTCAATCGTGGTTGGTGTTGTCATATCGATTTCACCATCTATATCGACGCGCATTTCAGGATCAGTCGTAATTTTGATTGTATGACTGGAAATATGCTGGATATTGTCGCTAATTTCATTCCAAGTCATACTATCCCTTAAACTGAAAATATCTTTAAGGATACTCATACTGTAGTTATTAAAGATAAAAGTGTTGAGTACACCATCTGAAGGGGACATATCTGTTAAGGGGATTTTTCCGCCTCCAATAAATCGGCCATTTGCAAATAAAAGCATAGACGTTTCGCCAGAATAACTTTGTCCATCAATTTCTAAAGTATATTTAAAATGTTCAGGGTTTGTTATCGTTTTAAACGTAGACGAGATGTAGCTTAATTTTCCGAAGAGGTCTTTTGATTTGCCTTTAACATTCTCCGCATTTTGAACCATTAAACCAATCCCAGCAAAATTGAGGGCGTAGCGCTCGTTCACTTTCATGACATCATAAGTTTGCGGCGTCGCAACTAAAAGGTCATGACTCGCTTCACCGGCTTTATTCGTTAAATTGAGTGTCTTTGCGAAATCATTAAACGTTCCACCTGGGATGACGCCAATTGGAATATGAAGTTCGTGTTTGAGGACACCATTGACAAGTTCATTAACCGTACCATCGCCACCTAGAATAAAGAGCACATCTATGTATTCAACATTGTTACCGTCTTTTATTGTTTTGCAGTAACGTTCAATATCGCCTTCATTTTCACTCAGTTGGATGGAAAGCCTTTTACAAAGTTGTGAAAGTGCAACTGTCACTTCCCCTATGCCTTCATGGATATTTTGAAGGCCTGAATGTTCATGATAAAAAAGTAAACCGTGTTCATATTTCGGGGCCATTGTGTTGACTCCTTTCGTTAATCTTAGTTCTCATTGTATATCTAAACGTAGTGTATGTTAATCATTTTAAACAGATCTAAAAAGAGTAGGAGAAGTCTAAAGTTGAACTTAGATTTCTCCTACTCCTGTTTTACTTTATTGTATTTGAAGTCAATTATGCTATCCGTTTAAAGTAATGTTTTAACGAATACCTTTCATCGCTTTAAGAATAAGTGGTGTACCAAGTGCAACGAGTAGAGCAACGACAACAGCAATACCACCAATTAAACCGAAGTAGTTTTGATCTCCAATAATAGGTTGTAACTTTACAAGCTGTGCGTTAATTGCTTGTGCAGTTGCATTTGTCAGTAACCATAAACTCATCATTTGTGAATTGAATTTTTCAGGCGCTAGTTTTACCGCTGAACTGTTACCTGTTGGAGAAATACATAATTCACCAATAACACAAATGAAATAAGATAGAACAATCCACATAAACCAAATTTCTGAGCCATTATATGCGTATATGACAACCATCATTAATATAAATGAAATACCTGCTAATACGAGACCAATCGCAAATTTGATAGGTAGACTCGGCTCGAAGCGACCTAATTTACGCCATAATAATGAAATAGCAGGCGCTAAGACGACGATAAAGAATGGGTTAATCGATTGGAACCATGTCACTGGAAAAGCGCTATGCCAACCTAGCAAATTAAATGTGAGGTCCGCTTTTTCATCCGCATAAACGTTGAGTACGTTGGCGCCTTGCTCTTGAATAGACCAAAAAATAACGCCGACAATAAATAAAGGAATAAATGCAATTACACGTGAACGCTCAACATCAGATGTGTCTTTACTAACAATCATAATGAAGAAGTATCCAATCGGTAAAGCAACGCCTAATATTAAAACGATGAGACTAATTAAATCAAATGTAAGTGTTCCTGTTGCGTATGTAACGCCAAGTAAAATCAGTAAGAGTAAGCCTAAGCTTCCAAATGTGATGCCATATTTTTTCTTTTCTGATGGACTTAATGGGTGAGGTGCAGTTGTTCCAATATCGCCTAAATTTTTCTTATGGAATAGCAAATAGAATAAAAGTGATAATGCCATACCAATTGCGGCAATAAGGAATCCACCATGGAAGTTGCCCGTATTTCTAAAATGATCCAATACAAGTGGAGAAAGAAATGCCCCCATATTTACCGACATGTAAAAAATAACAAAACCTGAATCGACACGATCATCACCTTTAGGATATAAGCGGCCAACAATGTTAGAAATGTTCGGTTTCATTAAACCAGAACCTACAATGATAAATACCATTGAAGCAAGTAATCCGGATAATCCAAACGGTAAACTTAAACAGATATGACCGATAATAATCAGTAATGCACCGTAAACCATCGAGCGACGTGTACCCAGTATACGGTCAGCAATCCATCCCCCTAGAATGGAAGTCATAAAAATTAATGAACCGTAGACAGCCATCAACGACTGGGCAAAAGTTTTTTCAAGGCCTAAACCACCTTGACCTACATTGTAGTAAATATAGTATATCAGAAGGGCTCTCATACCGTAATAACTGAATCTCTCCCAAAATTCAACAGTATAGAGTACTCCTAAACCACGAGGGTGTCCGAAAAATCCTTTTTGAGGAATGGTCTGGACAGCTTTTTCGTGTGATAATTCTGACATTTTAATCAATCCTTCCTGTCTGAACAAAGCATATAGAAGCCATTTTACGCCTGATATATTTAAATTTCAATAAGTTTCTGAAAATATAATTTTGAAAATGTGAATTTTGTATGACGACAAAATATTTTGAATAATTTTAATTTTATCACTTTATCTATCAAGCGTGATTGAATGAATCTGAAACGAAGTAGGGCACTATTTAATAGTGTGATTACTTTAAGGCACCTAAATCGGTTATGACAAGTGATCTATTGGATGGTCTAAAACATTCAATAGATGACGCACATTTAAGAAAACAGTGGTCATTCGTGTTGGGACTTATTAAGGTAAAAGTGCCTGTTTCACTTGTTTTAAATAGATTTCTAAAATAAAAGATTAAACTTTCCAGACTCTCATATGGTACCAAATAATAAAATAAGAAGAAAGTAATTGATTTTGAGCATTGTATTAATAAAAATAACCAACAAATAACAAATCAAGTTATCAAGCATAAAATAATTTCGTAGAGATAGACTTAATTAACGCCCGATATGATAGGGAATCTATAGCAGATTTTAGTTTAGGTGAAACATTTTTAGTAACAGAGAAATAACGCTTTATCAGATAAATAAAAAGGAAGTAGAACTGAAATCGAATCGATTTCGTTGTTCCACTTCCGCTTCTTAATCGTGCCATCGTTGAAGTTAAATGTTATTTAACACCTTGCATTAAGTTTTTAATGAATGGTGCGATACAAATTAAAACGATACCGATGAGAAGTGCGACTGCACCAGAAATTAAGAAATATTGGTTGGTACTAATATGCGTATACATCGTTACCATTTGTGCGTTAATCCCTTGTGCCATCGCGTTAGATAAGAACCACACACTCATCATTTGTGCGGTAAAAGCTTCTGGCGCTAATTTAGTAGTTGTCGATAAGCCAATAGGGGATAAGCAAAGTTCACCCATCGTTACAATTAAGAAACTTGCAACCAACCAAAATGGATTAATTAAATCAGCATCGCCAGGGATAACCATGATTAAGTATGAAACCCCTGCTAAAATAACACCAATTGCAAATTTGATAACAGTAGGTGGATTAAAACGGCCTAATTTCACCCACAATATAGAAAATAATGGTGCAAGCGTAATGATAAAGAGTGGATTTAGCGATTGGAACCAAGCAGGTGGAATATGAAAATCGATGAGTCCACCCGTCACTTTTGCTAAATCAAGTTGTGTTTTAGTATCAGCGAATTGTGCAAGTACAGTTGAACCTTGCTCTTGAATCATCCAAAACGCAACCGATGAAATGAATAAAGGAATATATGCGTAAACTCTTTTGCGTTCATGATCGGCTGTTTTTTTACTTAAAATAATTTTAACAAAATAAAAGAGTGGTAAAAACACACCTAAAAGTGTAATAAAGGTTGCGAATGTACTTATCGTTAACAGTTGTAATAGATTTAAAATAAAGCAAACTACTGCAATGACAACAGCCACAATAATAACGATTTTGATTAATTTTGAACGCTCTGCTTTTGTTAATGGATCAGGTACTTCTAATCCAGCAAGACCCAAATATTTTCTATTCGTGATGTAGTATGTAACCAACCCAATAAACATCCCTACTGCAGCAATAGCAAAACCAAAGTGGAAACCAAGGTTCACTTGTGCCCAACCTACAATAAGTGGGGAGAGTAATGCCCCTAAATTAATACTCATATAGAAAATTGTAAAAGCCGCGTCTAAGCGTGGATCATTTTTTTCATACAATAAGCCTACTGTTGAGGAAATGTTAGGTTTCAACATCCCTGTCCCAATAATTAACACGAGTAATGCAATTAAAAGGATTACAAAGTTATTGGGTAGAGATAAAAGAATATGCCCGAGCATAATGAGTGTTCCTCCGTAAAACAGTGCGTGACGTGTGCCTGTAATACGGTCGGCAATCCATCCACCGATCACACCACTCATATAAACTAACGCACCATAAATAGACACAATTTGTAGTGCGACACCTTGATCGAGGCCAAATCCCCCTTTAGCGATAGAATAATAAATATAGTAAGCTAAAATGGCTTTCATACCATAGTAGCTAAAGCGCTCCCAAAATTCAGTGAAAAATAATGTACTTAAACCTTTAGGATGCCCAAAAAAACCTGTACGTGGCGTACTGTTCAATATTTCTTCCTTTGTGTAATGTGCGCCCATAAAAAAAGTCCCCCTCTTCGCATGAAGTTAAAACTATTCTATAACTAAATTGTAGATTAAACAAGAAAATGATTAATATGATATACAACTCAGCTTTATACATTTCAAAGAAAATAATTCATTTATGTACATATTTTTAGGTGTGATGATATAGATTGAAAGAGGTTTGTTCTAAAAAGAGGAGAGGCGCTGCGAGATATGAAAAGCCGTTTTACCATAAAAAAGGGTTCTTCATTTTTTATGGTGGGATGACATAAGTCATCCTGCTTTTTTGTACAAAAATAGCGCAAATGCCTCTATCATTTTAAGTGACTAAACCAAAAATAAAGGAGACATATTGCGCCTATGTGTAATGATATATTAAAGTTACTAAAAATTAAAGATAATAATATTAAAATCACTAAAGTTGAAGAAGATGTAGTTATTAGAGGTAAGAAATCTAACGTCATCTTTGGTACCCTTTCATACAAGCCTATGACTTGTCCTCACTGTTATCATTCGAATCCAAACCGAATACACAAACACAGAAAACGTTTATCGCGAATTACTTTTTTAAGATTCCAAGAGATAGCAGTGTATTTAAATCTGTTAAAACAACGTTTTAAATGTATGGATGGAAAGTGTTACGCTTCTACAGAAAGTATGAGGATATCATTGCTTATACGATTGGAACCCCTCAATTCAATAATGGTGCGATTGAAGGAATTAATCAAAAAGTTAAACTAATTAAAAGAGTTTCATATGGCTATCGCAACTTTTATAACTTCAAAAATCGCATTTTTATTATTTTTAGACTGTATAAAAGACCAAAGAAAAAAGCAATGCCACTTTTCAATAGTGAAATTGCTTAAATAGATTGCGTACCGAGTCGAGACTCCCGAGGCATAGAGCCGAAACCGAAAATCCATTTTGGCTTCTTATGAGTTACAATAAAAGCCAAAATTAGTTGAGGTAAGGCGCCTGGGAAAGCGAGACTCGAAGAAGCAATCGGAAGTTTGCGACTTAATTATTATAGATACATAACCACCATATAAAGTGTACAGCCCAAAAAAGAAGCGCTCAGACGACTTTCTATTAAAAATCATCTGAGCGCTATTTATTTTGAGATTGATGTCCCAACCTCGTGTGCTTTAAATGTATTTAAATAAAATTATCTGTTATCAATTGTTTCAGGATATAAATCGTGATTCATCATGCGATAGTCGGCCATTTTTTCATATTTTGTATCTGGACGACCATAGTTTGTATAAGGATCAATTGAAATACCACCACGAGGTGTGAATTTACCCCATACTTCAATGTAGTGAGGGTCCATTAATTCTATAAGGTCATTCATGATAATATTCATACAGTCTTCATGAAAATCACCATGATTACGAAAACTAAACAAATAAAGTTTGAGTGATTTTGATTCAACCATTTTTACATTTGGAATATATGAAATATAGATGGTAGCAAAATCAGGTTGACCTGTAATTGGACATAAAGATGTGAATTCAGGGCAGTTGAATTTAACAAAGTAATCTCGTCCCTGATGTTTATTATCAAACGTTTCTAATACGTCTGGACGATAATCAAAATCATATGTGTTGTTTTGATTGCCGAGTAATGTAATATCCTTTAATTCTTCTTTTGAACGACCTTTAGGCATGGGTATGCCTCCTTCTTTAATTTGATTGTTGCTTTTTATGACGATGTTCAGAGTAAGTTGAGCGTCTTGCTTTTTCAAACATATAATAACTTGCACCTAGAATAATAATATAACCAATGACAGCATAGAAATCAGGTGCTTCTTTGAATAAAACAAAGCCTATGAGTGCTGTAAAGATGATAGAAGCGTATGTGAAAATAGAAATATCTTTTGCCGGTGCGTAACTATATGCGACAGTAATGCCGATTTGACCAACAGCCGCTGAAAGTCCTGCTAAAACAAGGTAGATGATTTGTATACGGCTCATCGGTTCGTACGTAAATATCACAAACGGTAACAGTGCAATAACTGAGAAGAATGAAAAATAAAAAACAATTGTGTAAGGTGCTTCGCGTGTACTTAGTGCACGTACAGCTGTATAAGCAGAAGCTGCAAAAATACCGGACAATAAGCCTGTCAAGGCAGGTAATATTTCTGAAGAAAATTCAGGTTTGACTACAAAAAGCATCCCAACGATTGCGACAAGCATCGCTGTAATTTGATACTTTTGAATATATTCTTTTAAAAAGATTAAACTTAATAGAATCGTCCAAAATGGGTTGAGTTTCATAAGTATGTCTGCATCGCTTAAAACCATATGATCAATGGCATATATATTTAACAACACACCCGTTAATCCTAAAATCGAGCGTGTAATGAGTAAAGGTTGACTGCTGAGTTTACCGAAAAAGGGTTGCTTGAATTTAATAATAAAGAAAAGGGGAATAAACATCGCTACAAAATTTCGAGCTAATGATTTTTGAAATACGGGCAAATCTCCCGCGAGACGAAAGAACACAGCCATAAAGCTAAAACCAATCGCAGAAATTAAGATAGCAACGATGCCTTTCATTTTTGAATTCATTAAATCGCCTCTTAATTATAAAAATTTGACTTATACATCGTAGCATAAAAAGCGTTACCGTGCATTATATCTTGAAATTTTGTGAAGGAAGTGTACAATAAAGGGGAACATATGTTCTATTTGCGTCGCCTAGTAATCCTTTTATCATCAAAAGTCAAGCGTTAAAAATGTTTTCTTACAGAAAAAATTTTTCTGTTTCCTAAACCTATTGATACTATCGCTTTTGATGACAATCGGTGACAAAAGTTCATATTTATCTCTTTAAAAACAGAAAGGACTTATGTATAATGAAACACATAATATAGTACCGACAAATAAAAACAAACACTATATATTGTGTTTGAAAGATGAGAAATAGGATAAAAACAGATGGAATTGATAGAGGATTACACGTTTTTGCACATTCTATTTCTTTTCTTCTCTACATGTAGTGTTATTAATTTTTTGATGAACGATTGCATGATGAATATAACAATTTGCGAAATGCGCGCATCATTTTAAAGCGCATATGACAACAAATATATGTTCGCATTTAATTTAATGAGAATTATATTGTGATTGAGAGAAAACAAAAGCAATTATATAAAAAGCGTTCATTTAATATGAAAGGCGGTTATTCAATATGAAAGTCGTTTTTTATTCTTTTACCGGCAATGTAAGACGCTTTGTTAAGCGTGCAGAACTTGATAACACACTTGAGATTAATGAAACGAATGCATCCAAAGAGATAACAGAACCCTTTATTATTGTGACAAGTACAATTGGTTTTGGAGAGGTGCCTCAACCAGTACAACAATTTTTAGGGAAAAACCATGAATATTTAAAGGGCGTTGCAGCAAGTGGAAATCGCAACTGGGGACAAAACTTCGCAAAGGCTGGCGTAACAATTTCTGATGAGTACAATGTCCCTTTATTATTGAAGTTTGAATTACATGGGAATGCCCAAGACACAACAGAATTTAAAGAGAAGGTGGTCAATTTTTATGAAAACTATGGAACAAAAGCAGTACAATCACATTGAATTAAACAATCAAGTCACAAAGAGAAATGAAAACGGCTTTTTTCAAATAGAAAAAGACCAAGAAGCGTTAGCGGTGTATCTTGAAGAAATTAAAGATAAAACCGTTCATTTTGATAGTGAATTGGAGCGCCTTCACTTTTTAGTTGATAATAATTTTTACTACAACGTATTTAACGAATACAGTGAAGCGCAACTTGCTGAAGTCATTGCATTTGCATCTTCAATTCCATTTGCATTTGCGAGCTATATGTCAGCAAGTAAGTTTTTTAAAGACTATGCACTTAAAACCAATGATAAATCAAAATACCTTGAAGATTATCATCAGCATGTCGTGATTGTGTCACTATACCTTGCAAAAGGTAATGTCGCTTTAGCAAAACAATTTATTCAAGCGATGATTGATCAACGTTACCAACCAGCGACGCCTACATTTTTAAATGCAGGACGTGCGCGCCGTGGGGAACTTGTATCATGTTTCTTATTAGAAGTGGACGACAGCTTAAATTCCATTAACTACATAGATTCAACTGCAAAACAACTGAGTAAGATTGGTGGCGGTGTCGCTATTAATCTATCCAAACTACGTGCCAGAGGCGAAGCAATCAAAGGCATCAAAGGTGTAGCAAAAGGTGTGCTCCCTGTTGCTAAAGCTTTAGAAGGTGGCTTTAGTTATGCCGATCAGTTAGGTCAACGTCCAGGGGCAGGTGCAGTATACCTTAATATTTTCCATTATGACGTGGAAGAGTTTTTAGACACTAAAAAAGTAAATGCCGATGAAGATTTACGTTTGTCTACGATTTCTACAGGTCTAATTGTGCCATCTAAGTTTTTCGAACTAGCAAAAGAAGGTAAAGACTTCTTTATGTTTGCACCACATACGGTTGAAAAAGAATACGGTGTCACACTTGATGACATTAATATTGATGAATATTACGACCAACTTGTTGAAAATCCAAATATTATGAAGAAAAGCAAAGACGCACGTGAAATGTTAAATATGATCGCGCAAACACAATTGCAATCAGGCTATCCTTATTTAATGTTTAAAGACAACGCCAATCGTGTGCATGCGAACTCTAATATCGGCCAAATCAAAATGAGTAACTTATGTACGGAGATTTTCCAATTACAAGAAACATCTGTCATTAATGATTATGGTATTGAAGATGAAATTAAACGAGATATTTCATGTAACTTAGGTTCATTAAACATTGTCAATGTAATGGAATCAGACAAATTCAGAGATTCTGTGCATACAGGTATGGATGCACTGACTGTTGTAAGTGATGAAGCTAATATTCAAAACGCACCTGGTGTAAGAAAAGCAAACAGCGAACTTCATTCAGTTGGTTTAGGTGTGATGAACTTACACGGCTATCTTGCGAAAAATAAAATAAGCTATGAATCAGAAGAAGCTAGAGACTTTGCCAATGTTTTCTTCATGATGATGAACTATTACTCAATTGAACGTTCTATGGAAATCGCAAAAGAACGTGGCGAAACTTTTGTTGGCTTTGAACAAACGGATTATGCGAATGGTCGCTATTTTGAGCGTTATACATCTGAAGACTTTTTGCCACAATATGACAAAGTCAAAGCATTATTTGAAAATCACGATATACCAACACGAGAAGACTGGAAAGCATTACAAGCTGAAGTTGAAAAATACGGTCTTTACCATGCATACCGCTTAGCGATTGCACCAACTCAAAGCATCTCATATGTACAAAATGCGACAAGTTCCGTTATGCCAATCGTGGATCAAATTGAACGACGCACATACGGAAATTCTGAAACATTTTATCCAATGCCATTTTTATCACCGCAAACGATGTGGTATTACAAATCAGCATTTAACACAGATCAAATGAAATTAATCGACTTAATTGCAACGATTCAAACACACATTGATCAAGGTATTTCTACAATTCTCTATGTAAACTCAGAAATCTCAACACGTGAATTATCTCGACTTTATGTTTATGCACATTATAAAGGGCTTAAATCTTTATATTACACAAGAAATAAATTACTTAGCGTCGAAGAATGTACAAGTTGCTCAATTTAGGCATAAATTGATGCCGAATTCATATTAAGCATAAGTGCATCTCTATTATCATGCTTGGGGCAACGAAATCATTGATTTTAGCCCCATACATGCGTGATGCATAGATCGTGATACTAATAAAAAAGATAAGGAGAAATGGAAATTAATGATAGCTGTAAATTGGAATACTCAAGAAGATATGACGAATATGTTTTGGCGTCAAAACATTGCTCAAATGTGGGTTGAAACAGAATTTAAAGTTTCAAAAGATATTGCGAGTTGGAAAACTTTAACTGAACAAGAACAAGATGCCTTTAAAAAAGCATTAGCCGGGTTAACAGGATTAGACACACATCAAGCTGATGATGGTATGCCTTTAATCATGATGCATACAAGTGACTTACGTAAAAAAGCGGTCTATGCTTTTATGGGGATGATGGAACAGATTCATGCGAAAAGTTATTCACATATTTTCACAACATTGCTTCCTTCAAGTGAAACAGATGAGTTATTGGACAAATGGGTAATTGAAGAGCCACATTTGAAATACAAATCTGAGAAAATTGTCGGAACGTATCATAAATTATGGGCGAAAGAAACAACGATATATGATCAATATATGGCGCGTGTTGCAAGTGTGTTTTTAGAAACATTTTTATTCTTCTCTGGTTTCTATTATCCACTTTATTTAGCAGGACAAGGTCGTATGACGACATCTGGAGAAATTATTCGTAAAATTTTATTGGATGAATCCATTCATGGTCTATTTACTGGACTGGATGCACAAAGTTTACGTAGTGAGTTATCCGAAAGTGAAAAACAAAAAGCGGATCGTGAAATGTATAAATTATTAGAAGATTTATATGCAAACGAAGAATCTTACACACGTAAATTGTATGAGCCTCTTGGTTTAGCTGATGACGTGCTTAATTATGTACAATATAACGGTAACAAAGCACTTTCTAACTTAGGTTTTGAACCGTACTTTGAAGAAAAAGAGTTCAGCCCAATTATTGAAAATGCTTTAGACCGTACAACTAAAAACCATGACTTCTTTTCAGTAAAAGGAGACGGTTACGTATTAGCGCTTAACGTTGAAGGCTTACAAGACGAAGACTTTATTTTTGATGACAACGATAAAGCATAAAAGATATGAACTCCTCTTTTTCTAGGCGTGATGACATGTTAGACGCCGGGATGTCTTGAGGAAGTCTATACAATTTGATCGAGCAACCTCACCTCCAACTGGTGAGGTTGTTTTTGTAGCTCTTTCAAATAGAACTGAAGCGCAAAATGTAGAGGTGAATCTAAGTCAAGAATACGGTCAAACAAAAAAGAGAATTTTTGCAGCTCATATCATCTAACTTTGAAAGCACGCTTTGAGCATTGGATATATTCCACAATGCTCAACATCACTTCATTCTATAATTAATATTTAAAGATGAGGTTGGGACGGGATATCCAATCTTATTTTGATAAGACAATAAAAAGAGCGGGGCAAAAATCGTGTAGATTTTTGTCCCACTTTAGCTGTTCATGCTAGGGGAGGCATGATTCACCCCAGTCATTCCTTTTCAGTCATTTCACTAATGTGAAGTTATGATAAACAAAATAAAAGAATTTCTGATTTTAGCTCAAATGAAAGCCATATTAAATCTCGAAATAGTGATGATAATGGAATTTACATCGATTGTTAAAATGGGCATCACATTCTGGACAAGCTTCCGACATCATATAAGTTTCAATTGACATTTCATGGCCGCAAACGCCACACATAATGGCATTTACTTGGAATTCATCTGAGTGCCAGCGTTTTGGGCGATGCTTCTCAGATTCATTATGGCACTTAAAGCAAGGGTAATATTTTTCACAGCATTTAAACTTTATTGCAATAATATCATAAGGCGTATGATAATGAATACATCGTGTTTCTTTATCTACAGTGGCACCATACACTTTAGGCATGCTATTCGCTCCTCACATCAGTTACTATTGATCTTCTAACTTTTCTCCAATAATGCGAACTTCACGTTCTAATGCGACATCAAATTTCTCTTTTACAACAGATTGAACATGGTGGATGAGACTTTCATAATCTGTTGCTGTCCCGTTATCAACATTTACCATAAATCCTGCGTGCTTCGTCGATACTTCTACGCCGCCAATACGATGCCCTTGCAAATTTGAGTCTTGTATGAGTTTCCCAGCAAAATAGCCAGGTGGGCGACGGAAGACACTCCCACATGATGGATATTCAAGCGGTTGTTTTGACTCTCGGCGCGCTGTTAAATCATCCATCTTTTCTTGAATACTTTCGAGCTGACCAGGTGTTAGGGTAAAGGCAGCTTCAAGGACAACATAATGTTGCTGTTGGATAATACTATTTCGATAATCGAGTTCTAATTCATTATGTGTGAGTTGGAGCAATTCCCCTCGTTCGTTAATCACACGTGCATAATCAATGACATCTTTAATCTCGCCACCATATGCGCCAGCGTTCATATAAACAGCGCCCCCAACTGAACCTGGAATACCGCAAGCAAATTCAAGCCCTGTCAGTGACAAATCACGTGCTTTTCTTGAGACGTCAATAATTGCTGCACCACTACCCGCAATGATTGTCGCATCAGAAGCTTCAATATGATTTAAATCTAACAAACTTAAAACAATGCCTCTAATCCCACCATCGCGAATAATAATGTTAGAGCCATTACCTAAATAAGTTACTGGAATTTGGTTATCGTAAGCGTATTTTACGACTTTTTGTACATCTTTATATGAATCAGGCGAGATATAAAAGTCTGCTTTACCTCCAGTTTTTGTATAAGTATAACGTTTAAGAGGCTCATCTACTTTAATGATGCGTTCTGGGACGAGCGCTTTTAATCCTTGTAAGATGCTAGAATGATTCAAAATTAACATCCTTTCTTTGTCTGTATTCATTGATAATATAATTATTTCTGCACTAAAGTTCTGTTTAATATTTTATTTTAGAAATGTCGGCAGAAATTTATTTAATTCTATTTTAACTGTTTTATGATAAAGCGTCATGTTTTAATCGAAATTCTAAGATGAATATTGGCGCAGATTTTTAAACCATTGTGCTTTTTGTGCTTCATAATCTCGAATAGCTAACGTTGTACCTGTCAATTGCTGTTTTTGTGTTGAAAAATAGTCAATGGCTTTTGGATGGGATGTTAACAAATCGTGATATTGCGCATACTGTTCGAAAATAGGGGTGTGACGTTGGAGAATATGCAGTCGGACTTCCTGTTTTAAATCAATTAAGTTATTAAACTTTGCCATCATGACCTTTTTTTCATAAGGATGATGCAAACGATAAAATCCAGCATAATTTAATCTTTTTTCATCTAATGAAGTAATGTCATGAAGGTTGTCCACACCGACTAAAATGTCTAGGATGGGCTCAGTAGGATAGTTAAAATGAAAGGTCCCTCCGATATGCTGTGTACTTTTCACTGGAGACTTCAATAAGTTAAAGAGAATGTCTCGATATTTTTGATATTGTTGCGCATAAAAATCTTGGTGTTGCGCAGTAATAAAAGGTTGAACATGACGATACATGTGAAAGCCTCCTTATGGCTAAAATAAGGCATTTTGCTTAATTCTGCATAACTATAACATATATTATTTTCAAGTTAAATATGTTTCTGTATAATACGAATTAATAAGGGGTGCAATGATGAAAAAATGGATTAAAATTATAATTTTAAGCTTTTTAGCGCTCACGTTACTTCCGGCATGTATGCATTCGTCTGAAGACCAATTAAAAGCGTTTGATCAACGCATGAAAATAGTCAATGAAAAAGAACGCGTATTAAGCAAAACACTCAATCAAATGGACTTAAATCAAATTCATTATTTAAGTCAAACTGATACGACAGATAAAAATAAACAAGCTTTTAATGACATAAAAAAAGCAATTGATCAAAAGTTAAAGCCAAAATTTAAAGATTATCGAGAGGCAGCCAATCAACTACCGGCACGAGATGATTCATTGAAAGCATTAAAATCAACATATTTAAAAGGAATTGATCAAAAAGAACATGAAATCAAACAATTAGATTTATTTATAGCACTTTGTCAAAAATCTATTCAATCTAATGAAAAAATTCTCGATTCTACACAAGCATTTGAAAAACACCGTAGTCGTGTCGAGTCGCAAATGAACTTGGCGAAACAAACAGAGCAAGGTTCAAGAGAAAGTGAAATGCTTGAAAATAAACTCATTAGTAACAACCAAGCGATTAAAGAAATAGCAGAAAAGTCAATGAATGCTAAAAGTGAAAAGGCGCAATTAGATGCCATCCATAAAGAAATGTTACCGCTCATTCAAGGACAAATAAAAGAATTAAACAAAACGCAATTAAAAGACAGTGCCACAAATAACGCGCGTCAAAATGCGATTGAAATGTATTACAAATTAGAACGTTATTATCAAGAAAGAGCGAAAACGATTCAATATAGTGAAAAATTATCAAAATTTGATGTGAATCAATTAGTAACAAAAGGAGACGATTTAGAACGTTTCGATCAACCTTTTGAAAAGGAAAAAAGAAAGTTAGAGTCTAAATAATATCACTCATAAGACTAAGGATTAATGGGGAATCATTTGCTTCATAAGGAAGGAAAGAACGGATTTCATACGTGTAGATTTCCAGTTTCAATCAAAATTAAAGGTTAACAAGGATAGATTATGTGTGTATAATGGTACACATTGAGAAAAGTTGAATTAAATGATAGATAAAAGACAAACAGAAAATATACTTAGAGGTGAAGAGAATGGCGATAAAGCTAACTTCGATTGACCAATTTGAGCAAGTGCTTGAACAAAACAACTATATTTTTATATTAAAGCATAGTAACACATGTCCGATTTCTGAAAATGCATTTGATCAGTTTAATAAATTTTTATATGAACGTGATATGGACGGTTATTATCTCGTTGTTCAAGAAGAAAGAGAGTTATCGGATTATATTGCTGAAAAAACAGGTATTCAGCACGAATCACCACAAGCATTTTATTTTGTAAATGGTGAGGTCAAATGGCATGATAGCCACAATAATATTAATGTATCTTCACTTGCGCAAGCTGAAGAGTAATCAATTTGTAAAAAGGAACGCTTATAGGTTATTGTAGAATCACTACAAAATGTCTATAAGCGTTCTATTCGTTTGTATTCAATTATAAGTCAACGCTATAATATGGAGTGGTTGAACAATCCATGATTATTAAAATGGACAAACAGGGAGAAAATGGAAGTTTAATCTTTCCAAAAAGCAAACCTTGTTATAGCATTTATGCCAGCAAGGCGCCTATTGTATCATAAGCCTAGCGATCATAGTACGCTAGCAGTTTGAGTAGTGAAAAAACAGTATAATCAATGATGAATCGTTTCGATTTTATATTTAAGTGATATGAGAGATAAGAGGGTGACAAAATGAAAGTTTTAGTTGCGATGGATGAATATAATGGCATTATTTCGAGTTATGATGCTAATCGCTATGTGGAAGAAGCTGTAGCGAGCCAATTAGAATCGGCAGATATCGTTCAAGTTCCATTATTTAATGGTAGAAGAGAATTGCTGAACGCAGTATTTCTATGGAAGTCTGGAACACAATATCGAATCTCTGTGCATAATGCTGAAATGCAAGCCGTTGATGTCACATACGGCCAAACAGATGATGGTTTAACAGTGATTGAAGCAAGTCAATTTTTAACAGGTCAAGCGTCACACGTCAATTTGACAAGCTATGGTCTGGGTGAAGTCATTCGACATGCGTTAGATAAAGCGGCACAACATATCGTTATTTCAGTTGGTGGCATTGGTTCCTATGATGGCGGTGCGGGTATGCTAGAAGCGTTAGGTGCACGTTTTTATGATGACGAGGGCCAACGTGTTGATATGACTAAAGGCGCACGCCAAATTAAACATGTTCGCCGTATTGATACAAGTGATTTGGATCAACGGTTACAACAATGTCGTATTCAAGTTCTGGTCGATTTTGAAAGTAAGTTATATGGTAAACAAAGTGCGATTATGAAAACTTATACAGAACAGCAAATAGAGAGAACGCAAGCTGTAGAAATTGATAATCTATTATGGTATTTGAGTGAGTTATTTAAAAACGAACATCAATTGTTGTTAGGTCCTATTGAAAGAGGCGGTGCAGGCGGAGGGATTGCTGCTACTATGGCGGCACTCTTTAATGCCGAAATCAATACAAGCCATGAACTTGTGGATCAAATTACAGGACTTGACCAATTAGTTGGACAAGCAGATTTAATCATTTTTGGTGAAGGCATAGATGAACAAGATGAAATTATCGATACATCATCATTGCGCATCGCTGAATTATGTCAAAAGCATGATAAAGTTTCTGTGGCATTGTGTGGCACTGCAGATAAATTTGAACGTTTCGAAGCTTTAGGTGTAACGGGCATGTTTAATAGCTTTATCGAAATGCCAAAGCAATTGACGGATTTCAAAATGGGGATTCAATTACGCCATAATACAATACAAGCCATCAAGTTATTGCGCACGCATTTACCACAATAAATGTGGCTTAGGATAACACCAATTTAAGTGGTTTTAATGATAACTTCTAGATTGAGACGTTTTAAATTATCTCCCTCAATGAAGAATGATTTAAAAGAGAAATACAGTCGATAAAAAAGAGTCAGAGAATACAGCTTCTCTGACTCTTTTTGACCTCTTTTGATAGTCATAAAGTTATGCTTTTTGATTTTCAGCCACTTTTTGTACGATACCAATGATGACTTGAACTGCTTTTTCCATAACATCAATCGATGCATATTCATACGGCCCATGAAAATTGTCACAGCCTGTGAAAAGATTTGGTGTAGGTAAACCCATAAATGATAATTGTGAACCATCTGTACCGCCACGGATAGGTGCAGTATTTGGCGTAATACCTAAATCTTTATAAACGGCTTTAGGAATATCTATAATATGTTGAAGTGGTGTGATTTTTTCTGCCATATTATGGTATTGGTCATGAATGACAAGGTTTACAGGATTGTAATAATACTGTCCGTTTATTTTCTCTTGAATTTCAATTAAAGTTTGTTTTCGATTTTCAAATGAAGTACGATCATGGTCTCGAATAATATATTGTGATGTCACTTTTTCAACATTACCATTCATTTGCATCAGGTGGAAGAATCCTTCGTAACCTTCTGTGTGCTCAGGAACTTCGTGAGCAGGTAGCGATTGATGAAAAGTATTCGCTAGATTTAAAGCGTTGACCATTTTATCTTTTGCAGAACCGGGATGAACATTGACGCCTTCAAAAGTAACCGTTGCTTCTGCAGCATTAAAACTTTCATATTGAAGTTCCCCTAATTGACTGCCATCCATTGTATAAGCAAAATCCGCATCAAAACGTTCAACATCAAATTGATGTGGTCCACGACCAATTTCTTCATCAGGAGTGAAGCCTACTCGGATACGACCATGTTTAATTTCTGGATGCTCTAATAGATAACGTAATGCTTCCATGATTTCCACGACGCCTGCTTTATCATCTGCACCTAATAATGAAGTGCCATCAGTCGTCATTAAAGTATGTCCTTTAACTTTAACGATGTCTGGAAAAACTTCAGGATTGATTTCACGTCCAGATGTACCTAATTTAATAATGCCACCGTCATAATTGTCGACGATTTGAGGATTGACATTTGCAGCATTAAAATCAGGAGAAGTGTCTACATGCGCTAAAAAGCCAATAGTTGACACCGGCGCTTCAATATTGGCTTCTAATGTCGCAAATAAATAGCCTTGATCATCCAAATCTGTTTGCAATCCCATCGCTGTCAATTCTTCCTCTAAAAGATGTAATAAATCCCATTGTCTTGTAGTGGAAGGTGTTGACTCACTATTTGGATCAGATTGTGTATTAATTTTAGTGTAGCGTGTAAGTCTTTCAATAATTTGTTCTTTCAAGTTGACCACTCCTTCTCTTACGTTAAATACGATTATTCATATGATATCCTTTACGATAAGTCTTACCTTTTAGTTTACCATAGTAATGCTTGATGCGTGTATAGATGTAATAGAAGATCTCAGCGCAGAGTATTCCAAAAGCAATCGCGCCTGATGTTAGTGTGACTTCTAAAAACTGGTTTACAGCGGGTGTATAGGAATTTGATACTAAGAGTCGTGTTGCCTCATAAGCTGCGCCTCCGGGTACAAGAGGAATGATACCAGGTAATATAAAAATAATGACAGGGCGTTTATAACGTCGGCTCATCGTATGGCTCATAACCGCTAATATAAAGCTTCCAAGAAAAGCAGCCATCACGATACCGTAGTTCATATCTACAGTGAATTTATAAATAGACCAACCCATTGCACCAACAAAGCCTGACGCAACTAGCAATCGCTTAGGCGCATTGAATATAACTGAAAATAGCATTGTAGAAAAAAAACTAATCATAAACTGCGCAATATAATACAAAATGACTGTCAATGCTTCCCACACCTTTCTTAAAATATGAGTAAAACAATCGCGACGCCTGCACCGATTGCAAAAGAGGTCAATGCCGCTTCGACACCTCGAGACATTCCGGCAAGCAGTTCTCCCGCCATTAAGTCACGAATGGCATTCGTAATTAAAATACCTGGGACAAGGGGCATAACACCAGCGATTGTGATAATATCCTGATTGATTGCCCAGCCGATCTTAGTAAAAAAGGCAGCAATCGTAATCACGACCATTGCACTTATAAATTCAGAGAAAAATTTAATCTGTATAAAGCGTTGTACTAAATCAAATGTTAAAAATGCCGCGCCACCTGCAATAACTGCATAAATAAAATCATGTGCGACACCGCCAAACATGAATAAGAAGAAGCCACATGCAATGGAAGCGGATATAAATTTAATAATAAACGAATACTGTAACGAAGCATGGTCTAAATGAATTAACTCCGATTTTGCTTCATCTAATGTTAAAGCATTTCGTGAGATTTTTCGTGAGATATTATTAGCCATTGCAATTTTTTCTAAATCCGTCGTACGTTCACGCACACGAACAAGACGTGTATTCGTACGATCATTTAAAGAAAAGATGATGGCTGTAGATGTGACGAAAGCATATGTATCTTCAAGTCCATAGCTTGCAGCAATTCGGCCCATTGTATCCTCAACGCGGTACGTTTCAGCACCACTTTCGAGTAGGACTTTGCCTGCAAGTAAGACAACGTCAATGACTTTATCTTCATCTATAATCGTTAATGCCTCTGCCATGACTATGCCTCCTTTTTAATAACAATCAATTGTCAGTCTACATTGGAATAAAGGGTCTTGCAATATATAATACCAATGTTTTCAAAAAATCATAAGCAAAAGCTTTATATATAGGGAATAAATAATATTTTTCATAATAGGGTCACACAAAAAATCATCTTAAAATAATTACACATTAGAAAAAAGGAGATTCATTTATGCGCTATATGCTTAGGTTTCTGAACAAGGCGTTATTGTTCTAGAATTGTTTTTTAATTTGAAATAAAGCGACTAGAAATATAGAGATCAAAAAAGACACTTGGCGTGATTGAACATGTCTTACGCGAAGTGTCTAAAATATTTTGCTTATTGTAATTTAATAATTGGATTAAACATCACTTTATTACGGCCTTCATTTTTTGCAACGTGGAGCATGTCATCTGCATCTTTAAAAACTTTTCGATGAGATTTATGTGCGTCACTATCTAAATAACCAACACCAATCGATACAGAAAGTTTAATTACCGTTTTATCAGGAAGGTGAAAATTAGACTTTTCAACTGCTTTTCGAATGTTTTCGGCGAGTTTCACACATTCATCTAAAGAATAATGACGAAGGACAATCGAAAATTCTTCACCGCCATTACGAAAAATTTTAGTCTTTTTAGGCACGTAATTTTGGAATAAGTGAGACATTTGTTTTAAAACAGCATCTCCAGCACGATGTGTATGTGCATCATTGACATCTTTGAACCCATCAATGTCTATCAGCAATAAAGCTAAACTTTGGTTATTATCATCTGCAATACGTGAGACTTCGTTGAGATGACGGTCAAATTCTTTAACATTTCCTAATCCCGTCAAATAATCCACCGTTTCTTCATTTTCGTAACGTTCGATTAAAGAGAAAAATCTTAATAAATCAACATAGAAAATCGCTGTTACTAAAGTAGCAATCACAGAAAGTGGTATTAAGTAGATGACTTCTTTAATATCATACGATGGCATGAATAATGCAATAACGGTCAAAATAATGATACTTAATACATTCAAAATTTGAATTGCAACGACATGGTTCTGTTTTAAAAATGGTCCGATAGTGCTCACAACACCTGCAATGATAATGAGTGCTATAGCATAAGTTAAAGATGTAGATAATACAAAATAGCCAACAAGCGCAATAATCATGGCTGAAATAAATGTGTAAAAGGAATTTGTATAGCGTCCTAAAAATAGTAAAGGAACAAAAGAAAGCTGAACCATATAATGTTCTATAGGTACAGGATATAATGCTAATAATAGTCCAACAATTGTCATCAATACGGTGATATAGCTTTTTGAAAATCTAAAATCGTGTGATTCTGCGTATTGGAGACGATGAAATAAATATATACCAGCAATGGTTACTGAAATATTATAGATAATAGCTTCAATCATAATTTATGACTCCTTTTCTTTACCATTAGTTATTGTAAGTGAAATGTTACATTTTGTCATTCATTTTTATAAGAGAAAATCAGAATTTTAAATGATAAAACGTCGTATTAGTATTTTTATAATAAGTTAAAAAAATTAAAATATCACAATTGTGTCAAATAGTTGTCGATTATGATGCATTGAATGATAATGAGAATAATCGTAAAAGAATATACAATGATAATGAAAAAGAAAATAATAATTTTCGCTCCTATAAATGTTATTAAAGGCATTTACATGTTAATATATGATAATATAATAAAGTGTTTGAAGCGTTTGAATGGTAGGATATATAACAGGATTGAGCGTGTAAAACCATTTTTAAATTGATTTTAATGCAAATAGTTTTATTTTAAAATAAACCGCATGAGTATTTGATTCATGCTCAAAGCGCAATCGCGCACAAGGTGACGTATGCGCTTTACAAGCGTGCGCAATTTACCGTTTGAAGTTTATAAAAGATGAATGTTGGTTCTAACTTCTAGATTGTCTTATACAAAGCATTCTAACTTTTATTTATGTTTTAGTACAGTTCATTCTTTACGTTAAACTTTCTAAAGGTAGCTCATTATAAATATGCTGTTGTTTGTCGAATATTAATAAAGAAAATTTTCATTTATTGAAGGTGAACTGATGTATACTTTAATACTCATTGGCGTTTCAATGATAGTCAGTTTGATGATTATACCGGTCGTTATCGCTGTTTCTAAAAAATTGGATATTGTTGATAAGCCTAATTTTCGTAAGATCCACACTAAGCCTATTTCAATGCTGGGAGGATCGGCGATTTTACTCTCATTTTTAATTGGTATATGGCTTGGAGAACCTATTGAAAGGGAGATTAAGCCGTTACTTCTAGGTTCAGTTGTGATTTATTTAGTGGGGTTTGATTGATGATTTATATGACCTTAAACCTATTATTAAGTTAATAGGTCAAATATTAGCAGCAACTGTAGTTGTCTCTTATGGGGTGACCATAGATTTTATTTCCTTGCCTATTGGACCGACAATTCATTTTGGGTGGCTAGGTATCCCGATTACTATTTTTTGGATTGTTGCCATTACAAATGCCATTAACCTTATTGATGGTTTGGACGGCCTAGCTGCAGGGGTATCTGTCATTGCATTAGCTACGATTGCATTTATTGCCATCTTACAAGGTAATATCTTTATCATCATGATTTGTAGTGTATTAATTGGTTCACTACTCGGTTTTCTCGTATTCAATTTCCACCCTGCAAAAATATTTTTAGGGGATAGCGGGGCGTTATTGATTGGCTTTATTATTGGCTTTGTATCATTACTTGGTTTTAAAAATATTACATTTATATCCCTATTTTTCCCGATAGTCATTTTAGCTGTACCATTCATTGATACTTTATTTGCAATGATTCGTCGAGTGAAAAAAGGGCAACATATTATGCAAGCAGATAAATCGCACCTCCATCATAAACTGTTGGACTTAGGTTATACACACCGTCAAACCGTTATACTCATTTATTCCATCGCTTTCATGTTTAGTGTTGTAAGTATTATTTTATATTTATCACAACCATGGGGCGTATTCTTAATGATTATTCTGATTGTGGTTACAATTGAATTGATTGTTGAGTTTACGGGATTAATTGACGATGATTATCGACCACTACTTAACTTAATTTCAAAGCGAAAAGAGAGCAGAAAATAGTGTAGTCTTTTCAAATTCATTTTGATGACAGAATCTTAAGGATGGATTTAGTATTAAGAAGATGAAGTGCTTTTATCGAAGCAAATATTAAAAATTTAAAGCGTAATTCAACGAAGTTCGTTTGTTCATCAACAAGTTAGAACGGGATTGGGTGTATAGCCCATTCCCGTTTTTATTTGCTTTTCATGAAAGAATATTGAGGATATATGCATCAATGATTTTTCACAAGTTATGAAAAGGTGAATCGATTTTTGAAGTCATTCGTTAATCGATATCGAAAGGCAAACGTTTAACAGGATCTTCTTCCATAGTGAACTTGCCTTGCGTATGTTGGTTTACAAATTGAATATACGCATCGTAATCTTCTTCTAACACATCAATATGATATGTAACTTGATCCGTATAATTTGTATCTCTTAATATGAAGTTGGTACTTTGAAGTTCGTGCTCAAACTTACCTGTCAGTTCATATGCAATCGACAGTCGCGTTGGAATTGCAGGCTTTAAAGTAACACGTCCAATATCTTGGATGACATCTCTCACTGCGCCACCATATGCACGAATCAGACCGCCCGTACCTAATTTAATGCCTCCAAAATAACGTGTAACAACGACCGCTGCATTATGAACCTCCAGTTTTTTTTAACATTTCTAACATAGGAACTCCTGCAGTACCACTAGGTTCACCATCGTCATTTGCTTTTTGGATTAACATGGTATCCCCAATTGTATATGCTGAGCAATTGTGTGTGGCTTCACGGTGTTCTTTCTTTTTGGCCTCTATAAATGCTTTTGCTTCTGATTCATCTTGTACAGGTTTGATATGTGCAATGAATCGTGATTTATTAATTACATTTTCTATGATATGCTCATCTTTTATTGTAATGACTGAATCTGTCATAAATGTCACCCTTTATTGTTCAAATTACGTTGTCTATTATACTATATTAATAAGCTTCATATAAGGTTAGGCAAATGTTGCAATCATTTTTTGTGCTTGATGTCACACCACGATGTGTGATGATTTTTCTTGTACGCGTTAGCAGTTATCATGAATGAATCAAGCGTCTTTCATGTATTGTTAAAGCATAATAATTGATGTGCGTGAAGTGATTGTATCCACAATACCTATTGGAAACCTATGAAAACTGTTGATATAATTATAAATTGTTGTATGTTAAAACAATAGCAATATAATAAGAAATCTGATATAAAAGAAAGTATCAAGTACATATTGTAAGGATTTGTGTCTTTCGGTTGAATTAAACTGGAGGTGTAAAGGCGTGTGTAGGTTTCGTTTAAATATGCATCGCCATACTTGACAACATTCGAGTCCGAACAGCACACATTGACAATTATCGCTATCTTTTCGATTAGCGTTCATATCACTTAAATCATATCAAAGTGATTGCAAATAAAATACACGATTGTGTTTTAGCTTTTAGAGGAGGAAATAAAAATGAAGATAGCTGTGATGACTGATTCAACAAGCTATATCCCTCAGCATGTTTTAGAAAAATATAATATTCGTGTTGTACCATTGAGTATTACATTGGAAAACGGTGAGAATTATAAAGAAAATATTTCAATTTTTGCAGATGAATTTTATGATATATTAGAAAAATCAGCGACAATTCCGACGACAAGTCAACCCGCAATTGGCGAGATGATAAATGCTTATGAAGCATACAAAAATGAGGGCTATACAGATGTAATTACGGTTCATCTTTCAAGTGGTATTAGTGGTGCGTATCAAACAGCATTACAAGCAGCTGATATGGTTGAAGGTATTAACGTTCACCCAGTCGATTCAAAAATTGCATGTTTACCAGAGGGTGCACTTGTTATTCGTGCGTTAGATCTAATTGCTCAAGGTTTAGATGTACAAGAAATATTAGCCGATTTGATTGAAATGAGAGATCATACGGGTGCTTTTTTAGTTGTAGATGATTTGAAAAATTTACATAAAAGTGGCCGAATTACTGGGGCGCAAGCATGGATTGGAAACTTACTCAAAATGAAACCCGTGCTTACATTTGAAGATGGCTTAATTGTTCCTTATGAAAAAGTCCGTACTAAAAAGAAAGCGTTGAAATTAATCGAACAAAAAGCAATTGAATTAGCTGATCAATTCGATACAGCGACAGTGATGGTGATCGGTGGTAATAATAAAGAAGAATCACGTGATGTTTTTCAAAGTTTACGCGAACGTTTCCCTGAGAAAAACATTGCATTTTCTGAATTTGGTCCTGTGATTTCGTCTCATTTAGGATTAGGTGGATTTGGGATTGGTGTGACGAACCGTGATATCCGTTTACCTGAAGCAGATGAAGAAGTTGAATAAACTTATTCAAAGTATAAGGCATTTTAAAACCAAACGCTTAGTGTTGGTTTTAAGATGTCTTTATTTTTTTGTGATGTTTAAAGACGAATCCGCTTATAAAAGATGTTTCATTGCCAGTTATTTAAATTCATCGGCCTGTCATTGATTTTTGAATAGCATGAAGTTATAAAACAATGTGCAAATATTTTTGAAAGCGAGAAAGTAATTCATTGGACATAAACGTGTATACAGGTGAAAGGGGCCACTTAAATGTATCTTAACGGACAACTAATTACTGATGTAGCGCTATGTAGGGAAGTAGATATCGAAACACAAAAGAAAGGCATTGAACGAACGAAACAAGGATGGCTTTGTGCGAGATGTGCGACAACAGCGCCTGAACATTTTTATCGTTACAAGAGTCCGTACCACGATAACACAGTTGTATATTGTCGCCACTGTATTCAAATGGGGCGGATTGATAATTTAACGACGGTCTTTATAACGAAAAGTTTAATGAAGTGTACAACAGGTGTGTATCATCTCACTTTCCAGTTGTCGGAACAGCAACAATTTGCTTCTGATCGTATTGTACAAGCGGTTATGAATTTCGAAAGTTTATTAGTTCATGCTGTAACAGGTGCTGGGAAAACAGAGATGATGTTTGAAGCTATTGCACGCGCAAGACGCGCCGCCTACAATGTGGCAATCGTTTCTCCGCGACTAGATGTTGTGATTGAACTCAGTTATCGTGTTCAGCAATCATTTGAAAGCGAAGCGATTGATGTGCTACATCAAGCGAGCAAACAGCAGTATGATGCGCATTTTGTAATTTCAACTGTACACCAGCTGTATCGATTTAAAAATCATTTCCATGTGATATTTGTAGATGAAGTAGACGCTTTTCCTTTGTCGATGGATACGACTTTAATGAGCACAATTGAAAATGCCGCAAGAACACATAAAAGTTTGATTTATATGACAGCTACGCCACCTAAAAAATTAAAAGCACAGTTTGATAATGAACATACGATTACTTTACCTGCTCGTTTTCATCAAAAGCCACTTGTCGTCCCACGTTTTAAATACTTTAAAGTTCGTTTTTCCAAAGTTCAACTTTACCTTCTTAATCAAATGAAACATCAACAAAAACAGCAACGAACCACACTGATATTCTTTAGTGATATTCAACAAATGCGAAAATTTTTTGAAACGTATCGTCATCAAATAGAGCAACTGCACTTTGTGCATAGTGAAGATAGTGCGCGCATAAAGAAAGTTGAAGCCCTACGACAAAAAGCGTATTCAATTATGTTAACAACCACGATATTAGAACGTGGCTTTACAATGGCAGACTTAGATGTCTGGGTGGTTGACAGTCATCGATTTTCTGCAACAGCATTAATTCAAATTGCTGGACGTGTAGGGCGGAAAATGCAAAGCCCAGGAGGCGATGTATGTTTTTTCCATGAGGGAAGAACAACAGCGATGTTTACAGCACGACGTGAAATCAAAATGATGAATCGAATCGCGAGGCAGAGAGGGTGGATTGATGGGTGAGATGCCATTACTGTATGAAAACGTATGATGAAGAGGTGGGGATACGATCGCTTTTTTTAAAGCCAAAAATTGTATGTATAAGTTGTGACGAAGCTATCCAAGCTTGCCGTTTTAATAAAGAGGGCCGATGTCCTTATTGTTTAGGTGCCTATACATCTGGATATTGTCGTAATTGTGATCACCTCAATCTTTCTACGCAACCCTTTGAAAGGATAAACGCGATTTTTCATTATCAAGGTTTTATTAAAACGCTCTTTCACCAATATAAATTTTTACAAGATGTGGCGCTAGCAGAGATTTTTGCTTATTATATTAAAATACCAGCACATGATATTGATTTCATTGTTCCTATGCCCTCAAGTCGAGAAAATGATATCAAACGTACTTTTAATCCAGTAAAGACGATATTAGATTTTCAAAAAATCGCTTATGTTGATTGTTTAAAGATGAACGTACGACCGAAACAATATACTTTGACGCCAAGCGAACGATTTAAGGTTCAGAATCCGATTTATTTTGAACATGATGAAAGTGTGATTTGTTTAGAAAACAAGTCTATTCTACTTATTGATGATATTTACACAACAGGGCATACAGCGCATTGTGCCGCAGATGTATTATTACAACAAAAAGTCAGAAAATTAAGTATGTTAACGTTTGCGAGATAGCGTAAACATGTTAAAATATAAGTAAGGAATATATTTTAAAAAGAGGTTGAAAGGAGCGAGCACTATGATTAACTTTGAAATTCATGGAGACAACCTCACAATCACAGATGCTATCAGAAATTATATTGAGGAGAAGATTGGTAAATTAGAACGTTATTTCACTAATGTACCCAATGCAACTGCTCATGTTAAAGTTAAAACATACCAAAACTCTAGCACTAAAATTGAAGTGACAATTCCTTTGAAGAATGTTACACTTCGTGCGGAAGAACGTCACGATGATTTATATGCCGGAATCGATTTGATTAATAATAAACTTGAACGTCAAGTCCGTAAATATAAAACACGTGTAAACCGTAAAAATAGAGATCGTGGTTTTGAAGAAGACGTTTTTGTTGATGTTGAAGGTGCAGAACCAGAAGTTGAAAACGAAGCTACAGATTCTGATATCGAAATCATCCGTTCAAAAACATTTAGTTTAAAACCAATGGATTCAGAAGAAGCGGTTTTACAAATGAACTTATTAGGACATGATTTCTTCGTATTCAATGACCGAGAAACAGATGGTACAAGTATTGTATATCGTCGTAAAGATGGAAAATACGGTTTAATTGAAACTGAATAATCAATATGTCGAGTAAGAAAGCGTGAATTTCACCACTTAGGCATCGTTTTTGAGCCTATCATTATAGCGAATGGAGTTCATGACATATTGGATTGATATTTAAGAAATCTATGGTAGACCATTGCCATAGATTTCTTTTTTAGTAAAATACGCGTATGATAGTAGTGTGATAAATAACGACGGCAATGTAACTGAGTATTTGAGTATAAATTTATACTCAAAAATGGTATGATGAGTTGTTGTAAGCGACACAGTATTAACGCTAAAGGAGCGAACAAAATGGGTTTTTTAACTAAACTGGTTGACGGTAATAAAAGAGAAGTCAAACGTTTAAGTAAATTAGCAGATAAAGTCATAGCCTTAGAAGAACAAATGGCGCTATTAACTGATGATGAAATGAAAGCGAAAACGAAAGCTTTTCAAGAAGAAGTACAAAAAGTTGAAGATATTAGAAAACAAAATAATAAGTTAGATGACATTTTACCTGAAGCATTTGCGCTCGTCCGTGAAGCCTCTAAACGTGTATTCAATATGACACCTTACAAAGTTCAAATCATGGGTGGGATTGCTATCCATAATGGTGACATCGCTGAAATGAGAACAGGTGAAGGTAAAACATTGACTGCAACAATGCCAACGTATTTAAATGCACTCACTGGTCGCGGTGTGCATGTCATTACAGTCAATGAATATTTATCTAGTGTACAAAGTGAAGAAATGGCTGAACTGTATAACTTTTTAGGTCTATCTGTAGGCTTGAACTTAAACAGTTTGAGCACTATCGACAAACGTGAAGCGTACAGTAAAGACATTACGTACAGTACAAATAACGAACTTGGTTTCGATTATTTAAGAGATAACATGGTGAACTATAAAGAAGACCGTGTTATGCGTCCGCTCAATTTTGCAATTATTGATGAGGTTGACTCTATTTTAATTGATGAAGCACGTACGCCTTTAATTATTTCTGGAGAAGCCGAAAAATCAACGTCACTTTATACGCAAGCCAATGTTTTTGCGAAGATGCTTAAATCTGAAGAAGATTATAATTACGACGTACAAACAAAAGCGATTCAATTAACTGAGCAAGGAATTGATAAAGCTGAGCGTATGTTCAAAATAGAGAATTTATATGATGTCAAACACGTTGATATTATTCACCATATTAACCTTGCGTTACGTGCACATTATACAATGCAACGCGACGTTGACTATATGGTGACAGGCGGCGAAATTTTAATTGTAGACCAATTTACAGGTCGTACAATGCCTGGACGTCGTTTTTCAGAAGGATTGCATCAAGCAATTGAAGCAAAAGAAAACGTAAAAATTCAAAATGAGTCTAAAACAATGGCCTCAATTACATTCCAAAACTATTTCAGAATGTATAACAAGTTGGCTGGTATGACAGGGACAGCTAAAACAGAGGAAGAAGAATTCCGTAATATTTACAATATGACAGTAACGCAAATCCCAACCAACCGACCTGTTCAACGTCACGATAAGTCCGATTTAATTTATGTGAGTCAAAAAGGTAAATTCGATGCGGTTGTCGAAGAGGTTATAGAAAAACACCGTAAAGGTCAACCGGTTTTACTAGGGACAGTTGCGGTTGAAACTTCTGAATATATTTCTAACTTGCTTAAAAAGCGTGGTATTCGTCATAGTGTATTAAATGCTAAAAACCATGAAAGAGAAGCTGAAATTGTTGCGGGTGCAGGTCAAAGAGGATCAGTAACAATTGCAACAAATATGGCCGGTCGTGGTACAGATATTAAACTTGGCGAAGGTGTAGAAGAACTCGGAGGACTTGCTGTTATTGGCACAGAACGACATGAATCTCGCCGTATTGATGACCAATTACGTGGTCGTTCAGGTCGTCAAGGCGACCAAGGGGACAGTCGTTTCTACCTTTCATTACAAGATGATTTAATGGTGCGTTTCGGTTCAAATCGAATGCAAGCGATGATGAACCGATTGGGAATGGATGACTCTACGCCGATTGAATCTAGAATGGTTTCTCGTGCTGTAGAATCTGCGCAAAAACGTGTTGAAGGTAACAACTTTGATGCACGTAAACGTATTTTAGAATATGATGAAGTTTTACGTAAGCAACGTGAAATTATGTATGAAGAGCGAAATCGCATTATTGATGAAGTTGAAAGTTCAGAGCTCGTGATTCAAATGATGAAATCAACGTTGCAACGAACATTGAATTATTATGTGAATGAAGACGAAGAAAAAATGGATTATGAACCTATTATTCATTATATCGAAGACGTTTTCTTACATGAGGGTGACTTAAAAGAAAGTGAAATTAAAGGTAAAGACCAAGAGGATATGTATGAAGTCATCTGGGCTAAAATCGAGGCTGCCTATGAGCGACAAAAATCTCAATTAGGCAATCGTATGCCAGAGTTTGAACGTATGATTCTCCTTCGTTCTATCGATGATCATTGGACATCACATATCGATACGATGGATCAATTAAGACAAGGGATTCACTTACGTTCATATGGTCAACAAAATCCTTTAAGAGATTATCAAAATGAAGGTCATGAGTTATTTGATATCATGATGCAAAGCATTGAAGAAGATGTAAGTAAATATATCCTAAAATCAGTAATTACTGTGGATGATGATGTGGAGCGTGAAAAAACAAAGGAGTTGGAGGGGAAGCACGTCTCAGCTGAGGACGGCAAAGAGAAAGCTAAGCCCCAACCTTTTGTAAAGGACCAAGAAATTGGTCGTAATGAGCAATGTCCATGTGGTAGTGGCAAAAAATATAAGAATTGCCATGGAAAATAAGTTGTTGAACATTTGAAGGAGAGATAAATATGGAATTATCAGAGATTAAGCGTAATATTGATGACTATACCTCGAAATTAGAACAACTTAGGGGGTCTCTTTGACTTAGAAAACAAAGAGACAAATATTCAAGAGTATGAGGAAATGATGGCTGACCCACATTTTTGGGACAATCAAAACCGCGCTCAAGAAATCATCGATAAAAATAATGCGTTAAAGTCAGTAGTTCAAGATTATTATGAAGTCGCAGAAACGATTGAAAATATGGAAGCAACCGTTGAGCTCTTGCAAGACGAATATGATGAAGATATCAAGCAAGATATAGAGGCTGAAGTCATCGATTTTGAAGAGAAGCTTAATCATTTTGAATTGCAACTCTTACTTAATGGTGAACATGATGCGAATAACGCAATTATAGAGTTGCACCCCGGTGCAGGTGGAACAGAATCTCAAGATTGGACCAATATGTTGTTACGTATGTATCAGCGTTTTTGCGAGCAACAAGGATTTAAAACGGAGATTGTTGACTACCAAGCGGGTGATGAGGCGGGTGTCAAAAGTGTTACCATGCTTGTGAAAGGTCATAATGCTTATGGCTATTTGAAAGCTGAAAAAGGTGTTCATCGTTTAGTACGTATTTCACCTTTTGATTCTTCTGGCCGACGTCATACGTCTTTCGCATCTTGTGATGTAATACCTGAGTTCAACAACGAAAAGATTGAAATTGAAATCAATCCTGATGACATTTCCGTTGATACTTTCCGTGCTTCTGGTGCCGGCGGACAACATATTAATAAAACAGAGTCTGCCATTCGTATTACGCACCATCCAACTGGTATTGTGGTGAACAACCAAAATGAGCGTTCACAAATTAAAAACAGAGAAGCTGCGATGAAGATGTTAAAAGCAAAGCTTTATCAACTTGAGCTCGAACAAAAAGAGCAAGAGTTAGCGGCTATACGTGGTGAACAAAAAGAAATTGGATGGGGAAGCCAAATTAGATCCTATGTATTCCATCCGTATTCCATGGTAAAAGATCATCGAACAAATGAAGAAACAGGCAATGTCAATGCAGTGATGGATGGCGATATTAGTCCATTTATTGAGGCTTATTTAAGACATCTCATGCATTAAGTTGTATCAAAATAGGAACGAAAAATGAACCCTATGATATTAGGATTCATCTTCGTTCCTTTTTTATACATGTTTTTCAAATTAAAAATGAAGAACCTTTATAACTTCAAAAATCGCATTTTTATTATTTTTAGACTGTATAAAAGACCAAAGAAAAAAGCAATGCCACTTTTCAATAGTGAAATTGCTTAATAGATTGCGTACCGAGTCGAGACTCCCGAGGCATAGAGTCGAAACCGAAAATCCATTTTGGCTTCTTATGAGCTACAATAAAAGCCAAAATTAGTTGAGGTAAGGCGCCTGGGAAAGCGAGACTCGAAGAAGCAATCGGAAGTTTGCGACTTAATTATTATAGACACATAACCACCATATAAAGTGTACAGCCATTAAATGCTAAAAAAACTGATATTGATGGTGCGTCGGCTCGTTTGTTTTTTAAACTTTATGACTTCGCGTAAAGAATTATTTTAAATTGTATTCATTTTTGTTAAATATCAGTGAAAGCTGTAAAAACAAGTGAAAAATTCAATATAAATGTGTTAATATAATCAACAAATAGCTTGCATGCGCTTAATTGATTTTAGAGGAGGTTGGCTATGGGCGTCCATCAATATTTTAAAAGATTATCAGATTTAGAAAAATTAATTCGTTTACCGGGAAAATTTAAGTATTTTGAGCATAATGTAGCGGCACATTCATTTAAAGTAACAAAAATCGCCCAATATTTAGGCACTGTTGAAGAGTATCATGGGAAAACAGTGGATTGGAAAAGTTTATACGAAAAGGCATTAAATCATGACTTTGCAGAGGTTTTTACTGGTGATATTAAAACACCTGTCAAGTATGCAAGCGGTGAGTTAAAAAAACTCTTTTCACAAGTTGAGGAAGAAATGGTTGATACTTTTATTAAGGAAGAGATTCCAGAAAAGTATCAAGATATATATCGACGTCGATTACAGGAAGGGAAAGATGATTCTCTAGAAGGACAAATTTTATCAGTAGCTGATAAAATTGACTTACTGTATGAAACGTTTGGAGAAATTCAAAAAAGAAATCCTGAACCGCTATTTTTCGAAATTTACGAAATGAGTCTCGAAACCATCATGCAATTTGATCATTTGTACTCCAGTTCAAGATTTCATAGAGCATATTATTCCTGAAATGTTAACAGAAAGATTTATCCCTAAAACGGAATTAAGAGAAACAACAATGCATATCCTTAATAAAAGAAAGATGTGATTGGATTGATCTGGTATATATTAGCCGCATTTTTTCCATGTGTACTTGTTGTTCTTTTCAGTACGGTAACGAGAAGTAAATGGATAGGGACTCTCATTACTCTTGTAGTTATAGGGGCTTCAGTCTACAAAGGCTTCTTTCATAATGAATGGATTATTTTCTTAGATGTTGTCTCATTGCTAGCAGGATATCTCATTATGGATTACTTAGAGAAAAACCGGACTGAGCATGATGATGACAGTGGAATATAACATTTAAGAATATTTACATTACAAATGTTATATTTAGAATGATTATAAAAATAAATATTTTTCACCAGGAGTGAATCTGAAAAGCAAGACATGGCAATCAGATACGCTCCTTTTTGACATGTTAAAACATCGCGCAAGCACAATCACGTGTTACGAACAAATGTTTGTATTTTTTAATTGTATTCTGTTAAAATATGAGTATTAAGTTGATAGGAGGCGAACAGGGATGGAGCATCATGATTTTAAAATTGCTTCAAAATTTGATCCACAAGGTGATCAACCTAAAGCAATAGAGGCGCTTGTGAAAGGGATTAAGGAAGGCAAGCGCCATCAAACATTGTTAGGGGCTACTGGAACAGGTAAAACCTTTACAATGAGTAATGTGATAAAAGAAGTAGGGAAACCAACATTAATTATTGCTCACAATAAAACGCTCGCAGGACAACTCTACAGTGAATTTAAAGCCTTCTTTCCTGAAAACAGAGTAGAGTATTTTGTGAGTTATTATGATTATTACCAACCTGAGGCGTATGTTCCATCTACTGACACATTTATAGAAAAAGACGCATCTATTAATGACGAAATTGATCAACTGCGTCACTCTGCAACAAGTGCGTTATTTGAGAGAGATGATGTCATTATTATTGCAAGTGTAAGCTGTATTTATGGTTTAGGGAATCCGGATGAATATCGTGACTTGGTAGTAAGTATTCGTGTCGGAATGGAAATGGATCGCAGTGATTTATTGAGAAAGCTTGTTGATGTGCAGTATACACGTAACGATATCGATTTTAAACGGGGAACTTTCAGAGTGCGTGGAGACGTTGTTGAGATTTTCCCAGCTTCACGTGATGAATTATGTATTCGGGTTGAATTTTTTGGTGATGAGATTGATCGAATTAGCGAGATTAATTATTTAACTGGGGAAGTTCTTAAAGAACGAGAACATTTTGCGTTATTCCCTGCATCACACTTCGTAACACGTGAAGAAAAAATGAAAATTGCAATCGAAAGAATTGAAAAAGAACTTGAAACACAACTTGAACATTTAAGAAGTGAAAACAAACTTTTAGAGGCACAACGTTTAGAACAACGTACAAATTATGATTTAGAAATGATGCGAGAAATGGGATTCACTTCAGGGATCGAAAATTACTCGGTTCATTTAACATTAAGACCTTTAGGTTCGACGCCGTATACGTTGCTAGACTATTTCGGTGACGATTGGTTAGTGATGATTGATGAATCACATGTGACTTTACCACAAATCCGGGGTATGTATAATGGTGACCAAGCACGTAAAAAGGTACTGGTTGAGCATGGTTTTCGTTTACCAAGTGCGTTAGACAATAGACCTTTGAAATTTGAAGAATTTGAAGAAAAAACGAAGCAACTCGTATATGTTTCAGCAACACCAGGACCTTACGAACTTGAACATACTAACGAAATGGTGGAACAAATTATTCGACCAACAGGCTTACTAGATCCTAAAATTGAAGTACGACCTACGAAAAACCAAATCGACGACCTGTTAAGTGAGATTCAAGAACGCACAGAGCGTAATGAACGTGTCTTAATTACGACCTTAACGAAAAAAATGAGTGAAGACTTAACCACATATCTTAAAGAAGCAGGTGTCAAAGTTAATTATCTCCACTCAGAAATTAAAACGCTTGAACGTATAGAAATCATTCGAGATTTAAGAATGGGAACATTTGATGTATTAATTGGTATCAACTTGTTGCGTGAAGGTTTAGATATACCAGAAGTTTCTTTAGTTGTGATTTTAGATGCTGATAAAGAGGGCTTTTTACGTTCTGAACGTTCCCTTATTCAAACGATTGGTCGTGCAGCCCGAAATGACAAAGGTGAAGTTATCATGTATGCGGATAAAATCACTGACTCTATGCAAGTCGCAATCGATGAAACCGAACGACGTCGTGAAATTCAAATGGCTTACAATGAGGCGCACGGCATAGTGCCTCAAACAATTAATAAGCAAATTCATGATGTGATTAGTGCGACTGTGGAATCTGATGAGACAAATGAAGATGCACGTACAGAAGTGCCGAAGAAAATGACGAAAAAAGAGCGTCAAAAAACGATAGAAAATGTCGAAAAAGAAATGAAAGAAGCAGCAAAAGCACTGGATTTCGAAAAAGCAACAGAATTAAGAGATTTATTATTCGAATTAAAATCAGAAGGGTGAAAAGCATGAAAGAACCGTCGATTGTTGTGAAAGGGGCACGCGCCCATAATTTAAAAAATGTTGATATTGAATTACCTAAACAAAAATTGATAGTGATGACGGGTTTATCTGGATCAGGTAAATCCTCATTGGCTTTTGATACGATTTATGCTGAGGGGCAACGTCGATACGTCGAATCATTAAGTGCATATGCACGTCAATTTTTAGGTCAAATGGACAAGCCTGATGTGGATACAATAGAAGGCTTGTCACCTGCAATATCAATAGACCAAAAAACAACGAGTAAAAATCCACGTTCTACAGTAGCTACGGTAACTGAAATTTATGATTATATTCGTTTGCTATATGCACGTATCGGCAAACCTTATTGTCCAAATCATGGTATTGAGATACAATCACAGACTGTACAACAAATGACGGATAGAATTATGGCGTTAGAAGAACGGACAAAGATCCAATTAATGGCACCTGTCGTTAATCATCGTAAAGGAACGCACGAAAAATTATTGAATGATATTAGTAAAAAGGGATATGTGCGTGTCCGCGTTGATGGCGAGATAATGGACGTGACACAAGTGCCAGAACTTGATAAAAATAAAAATCACACCATTGAAATTGTTGTCGATCGTTTAGTAGTCAAAGCAGGTATTGAAACGCGTCTGGCTGATTCAATTGAAACCGTATTAGAACTTGCAGATGGTCGTCTTGTTGTCGATGTCATTGACGGAGACCAACTTGAGTTTTCTGAAAAACATGCATGTCCAATATGTGGTTTTTCGATTGGTGAGCTAGAGCCAAGAATGTTCAGTTTTAACAGTCCATTTGGTGCATGTCCGACTTGTGATGGTTTAGGAACTAAATTAACCGTTGATATTGATTTAGTTGTTCCTGACAAAGACAAATCCCTTAATGAAGGGGCGATTGTCCCATGGGAGCCAACGAGTTCAGATTTTTATCCAACGTTATTAAAACGTGTGTGTGAAGTTTATAAAATCAATATGGATAAACCTTATAAAAAATTAACTGATCGACAAAAAAGCATTATTTTGCATGGTTCCGGAGATAAAGAAATTACTTTCTCATTCCAATCGAAAAATGGACAACAGCGTACACGTACGATGCCGTTTGAAGGGGTCATTCCGAATATTGAGCGCCGTTACCATGAATCGCCTTCAGAATATGTCCGTGAAATGATGCAAAAATATATGGCAGAACAACCTTGTGAAACGTGTCATGGACAAAGATTAAGTCGAGAAGCACTTTCAGTTTATGTTGCTGGAAAAAATATTGGTGAAGTCGTTGAACAATCTATAAAAGAAGCGCTTGATTACTATGAAAATATCGAATTATCAGATCAAGATGCCCAAATTGCGCGTTTAATTTTAAAAGAGATTACATCTCGTTTATCCTTTTTGAATAACGTAGGTTTGGATTATTTAACGTTGAATCGTGCATCAGGTACACTGTCAGGAGGAGAAGCGCAACGTATCCGTTTGGCAACTCAAATCGGTTCACGTCTTTCTGGTGTCCTTTATGTACTTGATGAACCTTCGATTGGTTTGCATCAGCGTGATAACGATCGTCTCATCAATACGCTAAAAGAAATGCGCGATTTAGGAAATACATTAATTGTTGTCGAACATGATGAAGATACCATGATTGAAGCGGACTATCTTGTCGATATCGGACCAGGTGCAGGTGATCATGGAGGTCATGTTGTTTCTAGTGGTACACCTAAACAGGTGATGCGAGATAAAAAATCACTGACAGGTCAATATTTGAGTGGTAAAAAGTTTATTCCTGTTCCTGAACATCGTCGAGAAAAAACCGACCGTAAGATTTCAGTGAAAGGCGCGAGAAGTAACAACCTTAAAGGTGTAGATGTTGATTTTCCGTTGTCAGTGATGAATGTGGTAACTGGGGTTTCAGGTTCTGGAAAAAGTTCGCTTGTTAATGAAGTATTGTATAAATCTCTTGCTAAAGCGATCAATAAATCAAAAGTGAGACCTGGTGCACATGATGAAATTACAGGTATAGAAGAGATTGATAAAATTATAGATATTGATCAGTCACCTATCGGTCGTACGCCAAGATCTAATCCAGCCACATATACAGGTGTTTTTGATGATATACGAGATGTTTTTGCCTCAACGAACGAAGCAAAGGTACGAGGTTATCAAAAAGGACGTTTTAGCTTTAATGTGAAAGGCGGACGTTGTGAAGCATGTAAAGGTGACGGTATTATCAAAATTGAAATGCATTTCTTACCAGATGTTTATGTACCTTGTGAAGTATGTGGAGGGAAACGTTATAATCGCGAAACTTTAGAAGTCACATATAAAGGTAAAAACATTTCTGATGTTTTAGAGATGACAGTTGAAGACGCAGTCCATTTCTTTGAAAATATCCCTAAAATCAAACGTAAATTACAGACGCTTGTGGATGTAGGTTTAGGTTATATTACGTTGGGTCAACCAGCAACAACACTATCGGGTGGTGAAGCACAACGTGTGAAACTCGCATCTGAATTGCATAAACGTTCAACTGGACGTTCAATTTATATTTTAGATGAGCCAACAACAGGTTTACATGTTGACGATATTAGCCGATTATTAAAAGTTTTAAATCGACTTGTTGACAATGGTGATACAGTCGTTATTATTGAACATAACCTTGATGTCATTAAAACTGCTGACCATTTAATTGACTTAGGGCCAGAAGGTGGTGACGGTGGCGGGACAATCTTAGCAACAGGAACACCTGAAGAGATTGCCGCACATCCAACTTCATACACTGGACGATATTTGAAAGAAATATTGGCACGTGATAAAGCGCGACAGGAGGGCTAGTAAATGAAAGAAGCAAAATTCAAAGTGTTAGAATTACTACAAGCTGGAAAGATTTCAGTAGAAGAAGCAGCAATACTATTAGATGCAATGGCAACAGACACAACGACAGCACAAGCGCAAACGAACCATTCAGATACTCAAAAAACCGAAGCAAAAGCCGATGATACAAATGTAGACAGCGATTTTAAATCTTCAGTAGAAGACTTTGTCCGCGATACATTTGAAAATGTGAGTGAAACACTACGTCAAGGCGTTGAATATGTCAATCAACAGCGCGAACAAGCAAAGCAAAATAAAGAAGCACACCCTATTGATCCTTTAAAACAATTTGAAAAAACATTAAAAGAAGTGACAGATAGATTGAATAAAGAAAAGTAAATGCCCTTTATTTAACAGATGATCATTGTGATTTCGCACTAAAATGATAGTGTAGAAATTGTTCTTATATGAGTCCCTAAAATTCATGTGATTTATGAATTTTGGGGACTTTTTTATCTGTCTAGTGGTAGATGTTCCTTCTTAAATAGTAAAAATGTTAAAATGAATAGGGTCATTGAGTAGAGTGAACCGTTTTTAATGGATGAGACACAACGAGTTAAGATGAATGTAAAAGTTTTTTAATAATGAAATACATCTTATTCTTTCGCATTTCATGTATAATATAGGACATAATTAACCACGATAGGCACAGTACATCGGATAGGACTGCGTTAAAAAGAAGTGTGATTAAGTAAGCGCGTGGAGATTAGTCTCGCAATAGACTGTTATTTTGCGTCTTTCTATATGATGATTAACGAGAGATAGAGTGAATACTGAGGTGACTGACATGTTAACAACTCAAGATTTAGTAAAGCGATTTAATTTGAAAGTGATAGCTGGTGAAGCAGGTTTAAACCGACCTATTCATAATACAGATATCTCTAGACCCGGTTTAGAGATGGCAGGCTATTTCTCGCATTATGCTTCGAATCGAATTCAACTATTAGGTACAACAGAACTTTCGTTTTATAATTTATTGCCAGATGAGGATAGACAGGGGCGGATGAGAAAACTTTGTCGTCCAGAAACACCAGCAATTATTATCACGAGAGGACTTGAAGCGCCTGAGGAATTGTTAGAAGCGTCTAAAGCATTAGATACACCACTCATTTATGTGGACGAAGCTACGACACGTGTCATGGGACGTCTCACGTCTTATCTTGAGCACGAATTAGCAAATTCTACAGCATTACATGGTGTACTGGTAGACGTGTATGGGATTGGGGTATTAATTACTGGAGATTCAGGCATAGGTAAAAGTGAAACGGCTTTAGAACTTGTGAAGCGCGGTCATCGTCTGGTCGCAGATGATAATGTAGAAATTAAGGAAATCAATAAAAACGAATTGATTGGTAAGCCGCCTAAAATTATTGAGCATTTACTAGAAATAAGAGGGCTAGGAATTATTAACGTGATGACGCTTTTTGGAGCAGGTTCTATCTTGACGCAAAAACGCATACGGCTGAATATCAATCTTGAAACGTGGGATCAAAACAAATTATATGATCGCGTTGGATTGAATCACGAGACGCTTAAAATTTTGGATACGGAAATTACTAAAAAAACAGTCCCAGTTCGGCCAGGAAGAAACGTGGCTGTCATTATTGAAGTAGCTGCAATGAATTATCGACTCAATATTATGGGCATTAATACAGCAGAAGAATTTAATGAACGTTTAAATGCTGAAATATTAAAAAATAGTACACATCAAAAAGGAGATAAAGAATGATGATTGGTTACATCAATCCTGTAGCAATTGATCTAGGTGGTTTGCAAATCAAGTGGTATGGGATTATTATAGCAACTGCAATATTAATTGGTTATTGGTTTGCACAAAAAAGTGCACAAAAAGTGGGCTTTAAAGAAGACGATTTAATTAATATTTTAATTGTCTGCGTCGTTGTCGCTATCGTTACTGCACGACTCTATTTTGTTTTATTCCACTTGGATTATTACTTACAAAATCCCGCAGAGATTATTATGATTTGGCGTGGAGGGATAGCGATCCACGGTGGCCTAATTGGTGCGTTTGCCATGGGAATGTATTATTGTTATCGCAAAGATTGGCATCCTTTACAACTCGGCGATATCGTTGCACCTAGCATTATATTGGCGCAAGGGATTGGACGCTGGGGGAATTTCATGAACCATGAGGCTCATGGTGGGCCAGTTAGTCGCGCCTTTTTGGAACAATTGCATTTACCACAATTCATAATTGAGAATATGAAAATCGACGGTATTTATTATCACCCTACTTTTTTATATGAATCCATATGGAATGTGATTGGTTTTATCATTCTAATTCTTTTACGTCGACGTCTTCGCATTGGCGAAACATTTTTTACGTATTTAATTTGGTACTCAATTGGACGTTTCTATATCGAAGGCTTGCGAACAGATAGCTTGATGTTAACTGAGACGATTCGAATTGCACAGCTTGTCTCTATTATCGCTATTGTGATTGGTGTAGCACTGTTTATATGGAGACGATTTAAATCCAAAGCACCGTTGTATCGAGAAGCAAGTGTTTTAAATTGGCCTTGGGAAAAGAAAGGGTCACGTTAAATGAAAAGACGTTTAACGGTCATTCCGACCAAAACGCATAATGCGCTTTGGCACATGTATGACTATCAAAGTTTTACAAAATTGTTTAAAAATACATTAATTATTGAACTGGCGCGATTTGTACCGAGTTTGAAATTCAAACGCTGGCTCTATCGACATATTTTGAAGATGACAATCGGGCCATATACGGCGATTGCTTTCAAAGTGACACCTGATATTTTTTATCCTGAAAAAATAAAAATAGGCAAAAATGTCATTATTGGTTATAATACAACACTACTGACACATGAATTTTTGACCGATGCACTGAGAGTAGGAGAGATTGAAATTGGTGACGATACGATGATTGGAGCTAATGTTACAATTCTTCCTGGTGTTAAAATTGGTGCGCGTACTAAAATCGGTGCAGGCAGCGTTGTTTCAAAAGATATACCCAATGATGTCATTGCTTATGGTAAACCGATTCAAATAAAAGAACAATAAGAGAAAGAGAGGTGGCAATGATGACACAAAAGAATAATATTATACAGTTGTGGTCTGATGTCTCTGTTTATGAACGTTTGGCACAACAGAAAATGCAACAGCAAGATTATGTGAAAGCACAGCGCTATTTAGAAAAAGTGTTAGAATTGTCACCCGATCATTTTGAGGCGAAGCAACAACTTGCGACTTGCTTAATCAAATTAAATGCACCAAGCAAGGCAGAAGCCATTTATTACGAAGAAATCAGTAAAGGCTCTGAACTCGAGGCCTCTTATTATGAACTTAGTCAATTAAACATTGATTTAAATGAACCGAATAAAGCTTATTTATTTGGTTTGAGCTACGCGTTTATCGCGGAAGATGAAGACTACCGCGAAGAACTTGAGAGTATGTTTGAAGTTTCTTTTACTGGCGAAAATGAACTTGAATTAGAAAGCCAATTGTTTGTAACACAAGTCGTTTTTCAATATTTGTTTGGGCAAGGGCGCTTGTTAGATGCCAGAGCGTACTTACTACGACAAGATGAAGTCATTCAAGAAAATCGCCTCATTCGAAATTTACTTGCCATGTGCTATCTCTATTTAAACGAGAACACGATTGCAAAAGAAATGTTTGAACGGCTTTTGAAAGAAGACGCTTCAGATGTCCATGCTTTATGTCACTATACTTTATTGTTGTATAATATGAATGAACAAACACTGTTTAATCACTACCTCAAACTACTCAATAAAGTCGTCCCAATTAACGATGAAGAATCTTTTAAATTGGGAATCGTGTTAAGTTATTTAAAGCAATATCAAGCATCACAATATTTACTCTTACCCCTCCACCGAAGAGGAAAATTTCAAACTTTCCAGCTTTTTCATGCACTTTCATATAATTATTATTACCTGGGTCATATTGAACAAAGTGAATATTTTTGGCAAGCATTGACACAATTTCTTAAAGCGAATCCTGGTTTTCCACCTTGGGTCGTGGATGAAAGTAGACAGTACTTTAACCGTCATATTGAACCACTATTAACCAGTGAGGATCAGCATGAACGTCTTTATGGGCTCTTTTTATTGAATCAATTAAATGGTAAAGAGGTTTTAATGACGAAAGATGTATGGGATATATTAGAAACACTAGGCGATTATGAGAAACTCTATCTTTCCTATTTAATACAAAACCTACAGCTCACAAAGTTACATTTTATACACAAAGGAATGGAAAAGCTTTATCACCTCCCTAAAACTAAAGGTGATGATGCATTATTTTTAAGTTGGATTAATTATGCAGATAGTTTATCGGTGGAAAAAATAGATGTTGATGAAGTAAACGCATATGTTGCGGCAGTTACCTATTTGTATTTTAATGCTGGTGCACAATCATTAAATCGACAAGAGCTCATTGAACTATTTGACGTGTGTCCAGAAATGTTTGAAATTGCGCTCAATTGGTTGTTGAGCATATAAGTTTGAGTCTCGTATTTAAATGTTGTAAAATTTTTATGATGAAATTAAGAGGAGGAACGAATCATGTCAGAACAAGTAAGATATGATGTTGCAATCATCGGTGCAGGCCCAGCAGGTATGACAGCTGCGGTTTATGCTTCACGTGCGAATTTAAAAACAGTTATGATTGAACGCGGTGTGCCAGGTGGACAAATGGCGAACACTGAAGAAGTTGAAAATTTCCCAGGTTTTGAAATGATTTCAGGACCGGATTTATCAAATAAAATGTTCGATCACTCTAAAAAATTTGGTGCCGAATACAAATATGGTGATATTAAAGGCATCGAAGATAAAGGCGATTACAAAGTTATCGATCTCGGCACAAGCGAAATCGAGGCAACTGCTGTGATTATTGCAACAGGTGCAGAATACAAAAAAATTGGTGTACCTGGAGAAGAACAACTTGGTGGCCGTGGTGTGAGTTACTGTGCTGTATGTGACGGCGCCTTCTTTAAAAATAAAAATGTCTACGTTGTAGGTGGAGGAGACTCTGCTGTTGAAGAAGGAACTTATCTAACAAAATTTGCAGATAAAGTGACTATTGTTCACCGTAGAGATCAATTAAGAGCACAAAAAATATTACAAGATCGTGCGTTCAAAAACGAAAAAATTGATTTTATTTGGAACCATACACTTAAATCAGTTAACGAAAAAGATGGTAAAGTAGGTTCATTGACGTTAGTTTCAACAGTTGATGGCACTGAACAAACAGTGGATGCGGATGGCTTATTTGTCTATATCGGCATGAAACCTCTTACACAACCGTTTGAAAACTTAGGCATTACAAATGAAGCAGGCTATATTGTCGCAAATCCAGACATGAGCACAGCTGTTAAAGGGATTTATGTAGCTGGAGATGTTCGTGAAAAAGGATTACGTCAAATCGTAACAGCAACAAGTGATGGTAGTATCGCAGCAGAAAGTGTTCAAGCGTATATCGAAAGCTTGCACGATGAAGCTTAATCACGATTTTAAGTAATCGTTTTATAAGATTGAAGTTAATCTGTTCGAATACGCTATATTTTGCGTGTTCATATATTAAATAAACGACACCCTATACAGGTGGGACAATGGAATCTAACGTAACAACGAGTTTCCAAGTCCCACTCTTTTTATTTATCATTGTTTTTTATGCTTATGAAAATAGTGCTTTGTTATGACAAGATGATCAGAAAATGAGTGCTAGCCGAGTTGTTAAAGTATATTGGTAGAGACTATCATTGTTACATCATCATCAATACATACGGTTATGAAAAGTGTTAAATTTTAGCTTTCTGTCTATGACTTTGAAGGATTTTCATGTACACTAAAAGAGAATCTTAAGGGATGGTGGTCAACAATGCAACATGAAGAAAACAATGAAATCGTTAAAAGTGAATTACTCGTCATTACAGGACTTTCAGGCGCTGGAAAATCTGTCGTTATTCAGAGTTTAGAAGATTTAGGCTATTTTTGTGTCGATAATCTTCCACCTATTTTATTGCCTAAGTTTGTAGAATTAATGGAGCAAGGCAACCCTTCGTTACAAAAAGTAGCGATTGGTATCGACCTAAGAGGACGAGAATTTTTTAAATACTTAGTGCGTGAAATAGATGCTGTGCAAAGTAGAAAAAATGTAATCGTAGATGTACTGTTTGTAGATGCTGAAACGGAAAAATTAATTTCTCGTTATAAAGAAACACGCCGTAAGCATCCGCTTCAAGAGCAGGGCGATTTAACTCTAGTTGCAGCGATAAATGAAGAACGTAATTTACTTGCCGAAGTGAGAAGTTTGGCCAATTATACTTTAGATACTACAAAGTTAACACCGAAAGCATTAAGAAAAAGAGTATACGAGAATTTTAATAAAGAGAATAAATCAACATTTACAATCAATGTGACAAGTTTCGGTTTCAAGCATGGTATTCAAATAGATGCAGATTTGGTTTTTGATGTACGCTTCTTACCGAATCCTTTTTATGTAGAGGAGCTCCGTCCGTTGACAGGTATGGACGAAGAAGTATATAAATACGTGATGAAATGGAAAGAGACGAATACATTTTATGAAAAATTATTGGATCTCTTATTATTCATGATTCCTGGATATAAAAAAGAAGGGAAATCACAACTTGTTATTGCAATTGGTTGTACAGGAGGACAACACCGTTCTGTCGCATTAGCACAACGATTAGCTGAGGAACTTAAGCAGACGTATGATTATAACATATATGTTCATCATCGTGATGCACATATAGAAAGTGGCGAATAAAATGAAACAACTCAAATTAGTGCTGATTGGCGGAGGGACAGGCTTATCTGTTTTGGCAAGGGGTCTCAAATCCTTCCCAATAGATATTACAGCGATTGTAACAGTCGCAGATGACGGCGGAAGTACAGGCAAAATCAGAAGCGAAATGGATATACCAGCACCGGGTGATGTAAGGAACGTACTGGTTGCATTGAGTGATGTCGAGCCGCTGTTAGAACAGCTGTTCCAATATCGATTCGAAAAGGATATCATTAGCGGCCATTCTGTTGGCAACTTATTGATTGCCGCATTAACCAATATTACGAATGATTTTGGCCATGCGGTAAAAGAGCTCAGTAAAATCTTGAATATCAAAGGACGCGTCATACCGTCTACAAATTCAAGTGTCGCGCTTAACGCAGAGATGGAAGATGGAGAAATCGTAACGGGTGAATCTAATATTCCTCGAAAACATAAAAAAATTAAACGTGTCTTTTTAGAGCCGGCTGATGTGAAACCGATGGATGAAGCTGTTGCAGCACTAAGAGAAGCAGACTTAATCGTTTTAGGGCCTGGTTCTCTTTATACGAGTGTGATTTCTAACCTTTGTGTCAATGGCATTGCCGAAGCTATTGTCGAAAGTGATGCTAAAAAATTATATGTTTCAAACATAATGACCCAGCCTGGAGAGACAGATGAATATACAGTTACAGATCATATTCGTGCCATTCATCAACAACTGGGTGCAAATGTCATTGATTTTGTGATTGCGAATCAATTACCATTCTCACAAGAAATACTTCAAAAGTATGAAGACAAAGGTGCTAAACCTGTTTATTGTGATGAAGAGGTATTAAAGGAACAAGGTGTTCAACTTGTAACAGGAGAGCATCTCGCTGAAATTACAGAGCACGAATACGTGAGACATCGAACAGAAATATTGGCAGAGATGATTTATGAAATTGCATTACAAGAAATTAGTACAATTCAATTTGACCCTGATCAATTCAAATCATAACTTTAGCCATATTGATTCTTGATAAATAGAAAGGAAACGATTCATTATGAGCTTTGCATCAGAAATGAAAAATGAGCTGACAAGGATTGAAGTTGATAAAGATAACGCTAAGGCAGAGCTCAGTGCTTTAATTCGTATGAACGGGGCCTTAAGCCTATCGCATCAACAGTTTGTCATTAATATTCAAACTGAAAATGCCACAACTGCAAGACGTATCTATACACTAATAAAACTTGTTTTTCAGGTTGAAGTCGAAATATTAGTACGTAAAAAGATGAAATTAAAGAAAAATAACATTTATATATGTCGAATAAAAATGAAAGCAAAAGAGATTTTAGACGAGTTAGGAATACTTAAAAATGGAATGTTTAGCCATGATATCGATCCAACTATGGTTAAAGATGACGAAATGAGAAGAAGTTATTTACGCGGCGCATTTCTCGCAGGAGGTTCAGTTAATAACCCAGAAACTTCATCATATCATCTAGAAATATTTTCTCTGTATGAGGGTCACTCTGAAGGACTTACGCAATTGATGAATACATACGAGCTCAATGCGAAAAGTTTGGAGCGTAAAAAAGGTTGGATTACGTATCTTAAAGAAGCGGAACGTATAGCAGAATTTTTAAGTTTAATCGGTGGTTACCAAGCATTGCTCAAATTTGAAGACGTTAGAATAGTCAGAGACATGCGAAACTCTGTAAATCGACTGGTAAATTGTGAGACAGCGAATTTAAATAAAACGGTCAGTGCAGCTATGAAGCAAGTTGAAAGTATTCAACTGATAGATGAAGAAATTGGGATAGATAATTTGCCGGATCGACTGAGAGAAGTGGCAAAATTAAGAATTGAACATCAAGATGTCTCATTGAAAGAATTAGGTGAAATGGTCAGTACGGGAACCATTTCGAAATCGGGCATCAATCATCGTTTAAGAAAGTTAAACGAAATGGCGGATAAAATCAGAAGCGGAGAACGATTTGAAGTGTAAAAAGTAGGCAATTAATCAGTCTGGATAACCTGTTTTTTATGTTATATTTCAATGCTATTTGATAGTGCATTTCGTAAAGTATGCGCGATATGGGCTTAGACATCAATTCAAAAAAATGGTGCTCAGAGACTTTTACTAGAAAATCGTCTGAGCGCTTTCTTTGTATAATAAAACTTCGTAAGAAATGACATCGTTTTAAATCACTGAAGTTCAATATAATATGGTATATGATTAACGAGTAAAATAAAAAGAACCCCATCGTTAGGGGGCCTTGATTTTAAAAAGTAAGATAGCCCCCTCGAGAGGAATCGAACCTCTATTGTAAGAACCGGAATCTTAAGTGTTATCCATTACACTACGAGGGGTAAATTGAAACGTACACTCATCATTTTACCTTCATGCATTGTAGGGGTCAACTCTTAAAATAGTGAAAGTTAAAAGCGTAATTTTTGACCATGTTTGACTTTTAGGTTAGAATAAAATCAAATCAAAGAAATTAGGAGGAAATAATCTATGAATTTAATTCCTACAGTAATTGAAACGACAAATCGCGGGGAACGTGCATATGACATTTATTCACGTTTATTAAAAGACCGTATTATTATGTTAGGGTCTGCTATTGACGATAATGTAGCAAACTCAATCGTATCACAACTTTTATTTTTACAAGCACAAGATGCAGAAAAAGATATTTACCTCTATATCAACTCTCCTGGTGGTAGTGTAACAGCTGGATTTGCGATTTATGATACAATCCAACATATCAAACCAGATGTACAAACAATTTGTATTGGTATGGCTGCTTCAATGGGCTCATTCTTACTTGCAGCAGGAGCTAAAGGAAAACGTTACGCGTTACCTAATGCTGAAGTGATGATTCACCAACCACTTGGTGGGGCGCAAGGTCAAGCAACTGAAATCGAAATTGCTGCGAACCACATTTTAAAAACACGCGCAAAATTAAATAAAATCTTAGCTGAACGTACAGGCCAAGATATTGAAAAAATCGAGAAAGACACTGATCGTGATAACTTCTTAACTGCTGAAGAAGCTAAAGCTTATGGCTTAATTGATGAAGTAATGCAACCAGAATAATAGAGAAGTTTCTGTTATTTATAAGATGATGAACCTATCTCATCTTAATATGTAATGAGTGGAGCAATGAAATCTGAAAGCGTATTTTAGATTTATGCGCCACTCTTTTTTAATGAAAAAATAAATAGGCTTTATTTAAATGAGGGAAAAGGGGAGAAAAGACGTGATAAGACAGGCACAAGTGAATGATCTGACTCAAATTCAAGAAATCTACAATCATGCGATTAAGCATACGACTGCTGTCTATACATATGAAACAGTAACATTAGAAGAACGTGAAAAATGGTTTCAAACGAAACAACAATTACAACAACCTGTATTTGTATACGAACGGAATGGGGAGGTCTTAGGCTTTGCTACGTATGGTCAATTTAGAAATTGGCCCGCTTACCAATTTACGATCGAACATTCTTTATACGTCAGTCCTAATGCGAGAAGACAAGGCATTGCTTCTCAATTATTAGAAATATTAATTCAAGATGCCCGTGAAAAACAGTTTCAAACGATGGTGGCAGGTATTGATGATCAAAACATACAAAGTAAACTGTTACATGAAAAATTTGGATTTCGACATATGGGAACGTTAGAGAAAGTTGGATATAAATTTGAACAATGGCTTAATCTTGCGTTTTATCAGATACAATTAAAATAAAGTGTCTTTATGTGCGCGATTTAATTAGCGATAACATTAAAAATCAGAACTGACATGTATGGTGTTTCAACGTGTCAATTCTGATTGATTATATCACTAGAAATGATATCATCGGAGCACTTTTAGCATTCAACACGGGTCAGTTCACTTAATGGCTATAGATGTCATTAAGTGCAAGTGAAAGCGTTGGATAATTAAATGTAAAGTGGAGCTGATTGAGTTTTTGAGGGACGATGAATTGTGTATCAAGTACCAATGTTGACATTTTCCCTAGAACTAGTCGCATAAGTGTAGCTGGCATCCATGTGTAGTGGGGGCGATGCAACGTATTTCCAAGTATTTTCCCAAACTGATTTTGCGTTTCAGGCGCAGGTGCAGCAAGGTTGTACACACCGGAAGCTGTTTTATGATCAATCAAGAATAGAATTGCGCGTTTTAAATCTTCAAGATGAATCCATGAATACCATTGATGACCACTACCGATACGCCCTCCTACAAAGAAACGATAAGGTTTTTCGATCATAGGCAGAGCGCCACCATTTTGAGAGAGGATGAGGCCAAATCGGCCTAAAATCACACGTGTACCTAGTGATTCAAATAGTGAAGCCTGCTTTTCCCATTGATAAACGATTTCGGATAAAAGATCATGTGGTGTTGTACGAAAGTCTTCCGTATACGTTGCAGTATGAGATGGTGGATAATATCCCATCGCACTTGCGTTGAAAAGCACACTCGGCTTTTGCTTGCGTGTTTTAAATAAGTCATATAGTGCGCGCGTGGATTGTATTCGGCTTGTCATCATAAGTTGTTGATGCGTCTTTGTCCATCTTTTATTTAACGTCGCGCCTGCTAAGTTAATAACGATATCAATGTCGGGGACTTTTTGTTCCCAACCCGTTTGATTCCAATTTATATATTGAATACGCGAAGATTTTGAACTTCGATCGCTACGTGTAAGGATGTAAATCATTGAATCAGGTCGTTGTGAAATGTCTTCAACTAGTGCTGTACCAACCATACCTGTGCCACCAGTTATTAAATAATTCGTCACTTAAACCACTCCTTTTGACTTGTTCATATTATTGTCATAGAACAGACATTAACTTTTCACTTTAAATGCATTAAAGTGTGTTTATTAATTCACAAAGTGCGTTATAATAGAAGTACCTTCGATAATTAATACATCTCTTAATTAAATTCAGTATACCCCATAATATATACGACGAAGGTAATTTTTGACTCCCTTTAGTTGAGGCCTGAATGATGCAGCATTCAGACCTCTTTTTATTATCTTCGTTTATGTTTAGATGATTAATGGTGTAATAGTTAATCATTTCCTCATTATGATTATTTTTAAACTTCACCTTGAAAGTAGTATCAGCAGATGAGGCATGGAAGTTTTTTAGATTCAATAGCAATTTGGACTTAATATGCCCCATTTCGTTACAATAGTAATGAATCATAGTTTTGGGTAGTGTTGTTTCATAAAAGGTGAGTGAGATGGATCATGGTTTTGATTTAGGAGATTTCGATAATTGGTGCCTTGTCGTTTTGAGTGATATGATTTATATTGAATGTTATTAATTTAAAAGTCACATAGTCGTCAACTTTCTAATATTGTATAATTGTAATATCACAAGGCAGACAAGACGTAAGTTTAAAAATAAATATAGCTTAAACTAAATAGATTGAGATCTTAATAAAGAGAGGGAAAATCATGTCAGCACCAAAAAGAAGTGGACAAGGACCAAAATATGCTGAAAACGGGAAAAAGAAAAAACGAGGTTTAGCGATTATCAGTATTATTGTCGTATTATTATTGCTAGCAGGATTAGTGTTTGCAATCTTTTCATTCGTCGATCAATCACACCGAAGTAGTGAGCGATTAAAAGAGAAGTCTATTGAGGAACAAAAAGAAAAGCGTGATGCTGAAATTAAAAAAGAAAAAGAGAAAAAAGCGCAAGAAAAGAGAGAAAAAGAAAAAAGTATTGAAAAAGAACAAGCGGAGCAAGAAAGATCTTTAGAAGCGGCGCGTCAACAATCGATTGAAGCGGAACGTCAAGCAGAGTTACAAAACCAACGTAATCAGCAGCAAAAACCTAAATCAACAGAGCCGAAAACAGAAAAACCTAAGAAAGAAGAGCCGAAGACTGAGGAACCTAAAAAAGAACCGAAGACGAATGAAAAACCAGATAGTTCAGAACCAAAATCGTCGGAACCGAAGACGAATGAACCATCTTCAAACGAACCTAAAACGCCACCATCTTCAACACAGGAGCCTAAAAAGGAACCTTCAACACAACAACCTAATGGTCATTCTCAACAACGACCTCAACAAAATCAAAACCAAAACCAAGGCCAAAATCAAAAACCGTCAGAAGATAAAAGTAATCAACATTAAAATGGCTTAAGAAATACACTTTGAAACGCAAAGTAAACGAAGAACGGAAGATTTTGAACCGTATCGTGTTGCGCGGTTACTATATGAATAAGATAAAGAAAAGGCATAGTCAACTCAACGCATAAAGCGTGTGGCTATGCTTTTTATTTTGCAACTTTATTATTTCTAATCACTTGATATGGATGTTGACTAGAAGTATAAAATGCGCATTTCGACTTATTTCTTCTTGTTCATATTAAAAAAGTAAATTGAGTAATAATGTTAAAAGTATTGATAAAAAAATGGAAAATAAACAACCTGGCAAGCAGCCTACAGGCGTACACCCATAGTAACGCGTATAGGTATAATTTCCACCTTCATATCTATTTTCGTTTAAACCGCGTTGTATATCTTCGGGGCGACGATAGCGTGGATCTGAAGGGTCTATAACCTCGGGCTGTTCGGAATCTCTTGACATAGAATCACCTCTTTATGTAAATATATGAAATAACTTAACGTCTTGCAATAAAATAGATAATGATGTTTAAAAATGGTGTAACGTGCTATAAATAAAATGGAAGTCATATGAGATTATTGTTGGTCGTTATTCGTCCAACCTTTTATTGAATTGGGATGGTTTATGACTTGCATTTTATCTTTTTCAGTAGTATGATGGGTTTGTAAACAACAAGATATATTTTTTTACAGTGCTTGGGACTATAAATGTCAAAGCGTGGCTCAAAGTTGACCATCTAATTGACTATTAAGGGGGCATTTACCTTGGAACGTATGATTCAAGTGCAACAAAAAATTGTGCCTGACTTGATAGACAAAATGTATCGAAGGTTCTCTATTTTAGCAACGATTCAGAAATATCAACCTGTAGGACGACGAACTTTGAGTGAGATGTTGAATTTGACAGAACGTGTTTTACGTTCAGAAACAGATTTACTTAAACATCAAGAGTTAATTTCTGTCAAACCCACAGGTATGGCGTTGACAGTAGAAGGTAAGGATGTAGTCACACAGTTGAATGCTTATTTCAATCATTATTCTGATTATCATCGCCTTGCTCAAACGATTAAAGGTCAATACGATATCAATGAAGTTCATGTCATTCCGGGGAACAGCGATACAGATTCTGCTGTAAAGGTAGAACTTGGTCGAATTGCTGGGCAACTGCTTGAAAAGCAATTGTACGATCGTGCAATTGTTTCAGTAACGGGTGGTTCAACTATGGCATCAGTTAGTGATGCGATGTCGAAACTTCCCTTCCATGTTTTGTTTGTTCCAGCACGTGGTGGCTTAGGTCAAAATGTTGTTTTTCAAGCCAACACAATTTGTTCTAGAATGGCACAGAGAACCGGGGGCGACTACACTACACTATACGTCCCTGAGCAAGTGAGTGAGTTGACTTATCAAAATTTGATGCAAGAACCTTCTGTTATCCAGACATTGGATAAAATTAGAGAGTCTCAATTCACTATTCATGGTATTGGTGATGCGCTGAAAATGGCGAAACGAAGACAATCGCCATTAGAAGTCATCGAAAAGCTTCAACATCATCATGCTGTCGGTGAATCGTTAGGATACTATTTTGATCAACAAGGTAACATCATTCACAAGGTTAAAACGATTGGAATTCAGTTAGAAGAAGCTCAATCAAAAGCACACATTTTTGCTGTAGCGGGTGGTGCGTCGAAAGGTCTTGCAATTAAGGCATACCTTAAAATCGCTTCTCCCAATACTGTTTTAATTACAGATGAAGCTGCGGCAAAAGTCATTACGAGTGAAACAATTTAGTTATAATAAAAAGTGCGTGATTTGTTTAATTTTGAATTGATCCACTTTTTAAATATCATTAAAGGAGGCCATTAACATGGCAGTAAAAGTAGCAATTAACGGATTTGGTAGAATAGGTCGTTTAGCATTTAGAAGAATTCAAGATGTAGAAAACATTGAGGTCGTAGCTGTAAACGATTTAACAGATGACGATATGCTTGCACATTTATTGAAATATGACACAATGCAAGGACGTTTTACTGAAGAAGTGGAAGTAATTGATGGTGGTTTCCGTGTGAATGGTAAAGAAGTGAAATCATTCTCTGAACCAGAACCTGCTAAATTACCTTGGGGTGACCTTGGTGTAGACGTAGTATTAGAATGTACTGGTTTCTTCACAGATAAAGAAAAAGCTGAAGCACACATTCAAGCAGGCGCTAAAAAAGTATTAATCTCAGCACCGGCTAAAGGTGATCTTAAAACAATCGTATATAATGTTAACCACGACGATTTAGATGGTTCTGAAACAGTTGTTTCAGGTGCATCATGTACTACAAACTCATTAGCACCTGTTGCAAAAACTTTACACGACGAATTCGGTATTGTTGAAGGTTTAATGACTACAATTCACGCATATACTGGTGACCAAAATACACAAGATGCACCTCACAGAAAAGGTGACAAACGTCGTGCGCGTGCTGCTGCTGAAAACATTATCCCTAACTCTACAGGTGCAGCAAAAGCAATCGGTTTAGTTATTCCAGAAATTGCCGGTAAATTAGACGGTGGTGCACAACGTGTTCCAGTTGCAACTGGTTCATTAACAGAATTAACAGTTGTTTTAGATAAAGAAGTGACTGTTGAAGAAGTAAACAAAGTAATGAAAGCAGCAACTAACGAATCATTCGGTTACACTGAAGACGAAATTGTTTCTTCAGACGTTGTAGGTATGACTTACGGTGCATTATTCGATGCAACTCAAACTCGTGTAATGACTGTTGGCGACCGTCAATTAGTTAAAGTTGCTTCTTGGTACGACAACGAAATGTCATATACTGCTCAACTTGTTCGTACTTTAGAACATTTAGCAAGCCACGCTAAATAAAATAGATTAAAATAGGATTGTAAGTACGACTATATGTGCTTCGAACTATTTTGTAGCTTGTAGTAAGCGGAGGAGCACAAACGCTTCTCCGCTTATTTTAAAATTCATGACTTTTTATGAGGAGGATTCTCGATGGCAAAAAAGGATGTAACAGATGTTGAGTTAAAAGGTAAAGTTGTACTTGTGCGTGCAGATTTCAATGTTCCAATGAAAGACGGCGAAATTACGAACGACAACCGAATTGTTCAGGCATTACCAACATTAAAATATATCATTGAACAAGGTGGGAAAGTTGTTGTTTTCTCACATTTAGGTAAAGTCAAAGAAGAAAGTGATAAAGAGAAACTCTCATTAGCACCGGTTGCGAAACGTTTATCAGAAAAACTAAACAAAGAGGTTCAGTTTATTCCAGAAACACGTGGAGAAAAATTAGAATCTGCCATTAAAGCATTAAACGAAGGCGAAGTTTTAATGTTTGAAAACACACGTTTTGAAGATGTAGATGGTAAAAAAGAATCTAAAAATGATCCTGAACTTGGTAAATACTGGGCATCTTTAGGTGACATTTTCGTCAACGATGCTTTCGGTACAGCACACCGTGAACACGCTTCTAACGTAGGAATCTCAACACACCTTGAAGCTGTTGCAGGTTTCTTAATGGAAAAAGAAATCAAATTCATTGGTGGCGTTGTTGAAAATCCTGAAAAACCTGTTGTTGCGATTTTAGGTGGCGCTAAAGTATCTGATAAAATTGGCGTCATTGAAAACTTATTAAAAATAGCAGATAAAGTGTTAATCGGTGGCGGAATGGCGTACACTTTCTTAAAAGCACAAGGTAAAGAAATCGGTCTTTCACTACTTGAAGCAGATAAAATTGATTTTGCCAAAGATTTATTAGACCGTGCAGGGGACCAAATCGTATTACCAATTGACGGTAAAGTGGCAAAAGAATTTTCTAACGATGCACAAATTACAACTGTATCTATCGATGAAATCCCTACTGATCAAGAAGCAATGGACATCGGACCAAAAACTGTTGAGTTATTCAAAAAACAACTTGAAGGTGCACATACAGTTGTATGGAACGGCCCAATGGGTGTTTTTGAATTTAGTAACTTTGCTAAAGGTACAATTGGTGTATGTGAAGCGATTGCAGAACTTAAAGATGCAACAACAATAATTGGTGGTGGCGATTCAGCTGCTGCAGCTATGCAACTTGGTTTTGAAGAAGACTTTACACACATTTCAACTGGTGGCGGTGCGTCATTAGAATATTTAGAAGGTAAAGAATTACCTGGTATTAAAGCAATTGCGAATAAATAATTTTAAAGCGTGAATATAGAAAGCAAACTAAGAATTAAGAGGGAGTGTTCTGAAGTGAGAAAACCTATTATCGCTGGAAACTGGAAGATGAATAAAACAGTTCAGGAAGCTAAAAATTTTGTAAAAGAGCTACCAGCATTACCAGATACAAATGAAGTTGAGGCAGTGATTTGTGCACCAACAATTCAATTAGATGCATTGATTTCTTTAACAAAAGAAAATGTTGCACCGGGTCTTAAAATTGGTGCGCAAAATACTTATTTTGAAGAAAATGGTGCTTTCACAGGTGAAACATCTCCTGTTGCTTTAGAAGATCTAGGTGTAAGTTATGTCGTTATTGGTCACTCTGAACGACGTGAGTTATTCCATGAAACAGATGAAGATGTCAATAAAAAAGCGCATGCTGTATTTAATCACAACATGACACCTATTATTTGTGTAGGCGAAACAGACGAAGAACGTGAAAACGGTAAAGCAAATGAAGTTGTAGAAGCACAAGTAGAAAAAGCTTTAAAAGGTTTATCAGATGAACAAATTAAAAATGTAGTCATTGCATATGAACCAATTTGGGCAATTGGTACAGGCAAATCGTCTACTGCTAAAGATGCGAATGAAATGTGTGCAGCTGTTCGTCAAACCATTGCAAAATTAACAAGTGATGAAGTTGCACAATCAGCACGTATTCAATATGGCGGTAGTGTAAAACCAAATAACATTAAAGAATATATGTCTGAATCAGATATCGACGGTGCACTTGTAGGTGGCGCATCATTGAAAGTTGATGACTATGTTCAATTGTTAGAAGGTGCGAAATAATTATGGCCAAAAAGCCAACAGCTCTTATTATTTTAGACGGATTTGCAAATCGTGAAGAAGTCCATGGTAATGCTGTCAAATTAGCAAACAAACCTAATTTTGACCGCTATTTTGAAAAATATCCGACAACGCAAATTGAAGCGAGTGGTTTGGATGTAGGTCTTCCAGATGGCCAAATGGGTAACTCAGAAGTTGGACATATGAATATTGGTGCTGGACGCATTGTGTACCAAAGTTTAACACGTATTAACAAATCTATTGAAGAAGGTGACTTTTTCGATAACGCGGTTTTAAACAGTGCAATCGATCATGCGTTGAATCATCAATCCGCATTACATGTTTTTGGTCTGCTTTCTGATGGTGGTGTGCACAGTCATTACGAACATCTTTATGCGATTTTAGAACTTGCTAAAAGAAAAGGTTTAACAAAGGTTTACGTGCATGCATTTTTAGATGGTCGTGACGTTGATCAAAAATCTGCACTTAAATATATTGATGAAACTGAAGATAAATTCAAAGAACTTGGTGTCGGTCAATTTGCTTCTGTTTCTGGTCGTTATTACGCAATGGACCGTGATAAACGTTGGGAACGTGAAGAAAAAGCACACGATGCGATTCGTGGATTTGATCATGTCGTTAAATATCCTTCAGCACACGAAGGGGTTCAAGCAAACTATGATAACGATTTGACAGATGAATTTATCGAGCCGTTTGTTGTAGAAAATCAAAATGATGGTGTAAATGACGGTGATGCAGTCATTTTCTATAACTTCAGACCTGACCGCGCTGGACAACTTTCAGAAATCTTTACAAATAAAGCTTTTGATGGTTTTGAGGTTGAACAAGTTAAAGATTTATATTTTGCTACATTTACAGGCTATAATGATCAAGTTGATGCACATATTGTATTTGAAAAAGTTGATTTGAAAAATACAATCGGTGAAGTTGCACAAGATAACGGTTTAGTGCAATTAAGAATTGCAGAAACTGAAAAATATCCTCACGTGACTTACTTTATGAACGGGGGTCAAAACGAGGAATTCAAAGGTGAGCGTCGTCGTTTAATCAATTCACCTAAAGTTGCAACTTATGATTTAAAACCTGAAATGAGCGCTTATGAAGTTCGCGATGCATTATTAGAAGAATTAGATAAAGGCGATTTAGATCTTATTATCTTAAACTTTGCGAACCCAGATATGGTGGGTCACAGTGGTAAGTTAGAACCAACTATTAAAGCAATCGAAGCTGTAGACGAATGTCTCGGCGAAGTCGTTGATAAAATCATCGATATGGGTGGTCACGCAATAATCACTGCTGACCATGGTAACTCTGATGAAGTGTTAACAGATGATGATCAACCAATGACAACGCACACAACAAACCCTGTTCCAGTAATCTTGACTAAAGAAGGCCATACTTTGCGTTCAACAGGACGCTTAGGTGACTTAGCGCCAACATTACTTGATATCATGGGCTTAAAACAACCAGAAGATATGACTGGTGAATCATTAATCGAGCACTAAATCATTTTGAAAAATAAGTATTACTCGTTATAATAACAATGAACAGCCAACCTGTTTTGGATAAAATAATGTCTGTTTAAAAAATTAAGAACAGATCATAAAATTGATTGAAAAAGGAGATTTAACATTATGCCAATTATTACTGATGTATACGCTCGCGAAGTACTAGACTCACGCGGTAACCCTACAGTTGAGGTTGAAGTTTTAACAGAAAGTGGTGCGTTTGGTCGTGCACTCGTACCTTCAGGTGCATCAACTGGTGAACACGAAGCTGTAGAATTACGTGACGGAGATAAAGCACGTTATTCAGGTAAAGGTGTAGAAAAAGCCGTTGAAAACGTAAACGAAATTATTGCACCAGAATTAATCGAAGGTGAGTTCTCAGTACTAGAACAAGTTTCAATCGATAAAATGATGATTCAATTAGATGGCACTGCTAACAAAGGTAAGTTAGGTGCAAACGCAATTTTAGGTGTTTCAATTGCTGTCGCACGTGCAGCTGCAGACTTCTTAGGTCAACCATTGTACAAATATTTAGGTGGATTCAATTCAACTGTATTACCTACACCAATGATGAACATTGTAAACGGTGGTTCTCATTCAGATGCACCAATTGCATTCCAAGAGTTCATGATTTTACCAGTAGGTGCTGAAACATTCAAAGAAGCATTACGATGGGGCGCAGAAGTGTTCCACGCATTGGCTAAAATCTTAAAATCACGCGGTTTAGTGACTGCAGTAGGTGATGAAGGTGGATTCGCACCTAAATTCGAAGGTACTGAAGATGGCGTAGAAACAATCATCGAAGCTATTAAAGCAGCTGGTTTAGAACCAGGTAAAGATGTTTACCTTGGATTCGACTGTGCTTCTTCTGAATTCTACGAAAATGGTGTTTATGATTACACTAAATTTGAAGGCGAAAATGGTGCAAAACGTACAGCTGAAGAACAAGTTGACTACTTAGAACAACTTGTTGATAAATATCCAATCCTTTCTATTGAAGATGGTATGGATGAAAACGACTGGGAAGGTTGGAAGTTATTAACAGAACGTATCGGAGATCGCGTTCAATTAGTTGGAGATGACTTGTTCGTAACAAATACTGAAATTTTATCAAAAGGTATTGAACAAAACATCGGTAACTCAATCTTAATCAAAGTTAACCAAATCGGTACTTTAACTGAAACATTCGAAGCAATCGAAATGGCTCAAAAAGCTGGTTATACAGCTGTTGTATCGCACCGTTCAGGTGAAACTGAAGACACTACAATTGCTGACATTGCAGTAGCTACAAATGCAGGTCAAATCAAAACAGGTTCTTTATCACGTACAGATCGTATCGCAAAATACAATCAATTATTACGTATTGAAGATGAATTATATGAAGCAGCTAAATATGAAGGTTTAAAATCATTCTATAACTTAAACAAATAATATTAAGTTAAATAGATGAATTAAATGATAATTGAGAGGTTGAGTAACACTAATTTGTTGCTTAACCTCTCGTTTTTTCATTCAAAACTTTAATATAAGTGGAGTGCTCAAATAGATATCGTTGTGTTCGTTTTATTTCGACCAAGACTTAGATTTTCAATGTGTTTTGAAACTGATATAATAATATTAAAAGTATAAGAAGGAGTCTTTTATGTCACAACTACAAAACTCTGAAATGCGTGCACAACATACCGGCAAATTATTAGGCTATATTTCATTTTTATTTGCGGTCTGCTTAGTGATTCATCAGGTCGTTATTGTTGATGGTCATGTGATTACGTATATGTTGGAACATTCGGGTAATAAGGCAACAGAAAATAGCATCAATGCAATTAATAACAGCTTACGCTATGTAGGCATTTTATATGTTTTAGCCTATGCAGCAGGTGTCGTTGCTCTTAAAAATCAACATCCTTATTTATGGTGGTTTATGCTTGCAGTCTTTATTTCCCAATTATTTAATGCGCTACTCAATCCACCCATCCTTTATGCAGCGATTTTTCATGTGAAAGGATTTTTCGCACTAGTTCCTTATCTCCTCGTGAATTTAGGTTCTTTAGTTCTCGCGATAATGATGATTACCGTAAGTGTGAAGCGTAAATCGACATTTAATCTTTAAACTATATTGTGAATATACGGCAAATATGGTAAAATAGCTTCCGTATATGATGAATGGAGGACAGTCTGATGCATACCTTTTTTGTAGTATTACTCATTATTGACTGTATCGCACTCATCACGGTTGTTTTATTACAAGAAGGTAAGAGTAACGGCTTATCAGGCGCAATCAGCGGTGGTGCTGAACAGTTATTCGGTAAGCAAAAACAACGTGGTGTAGATTTATTTTTGCATAGATTGACAATTGTACTATCGATTATTTTCTTTGTATTAATGTTAGGTATCAGTTACTTTAATATGTAGAGTCCGGCCGTTGAAAAGTCGGGCTTTTTTGTTTGTATGTACGATTTTTTATCGATAGAATGAATCATATGAGTGTTTGAAAGGACGAGATTGTATTATGAAAATTCAACTACCTAAGCCTTTCTTTTTTGAAGAAGGGAAACGCGCTGTGTTATTATTACACGGTTTTACAGGTAATAGTTCAGACGTACGCCAGTTAGGCCGCTTTTTACAAAAGAAAGGCTATACTTCCTATGCGCCTCATTATGAGGGACATGCAGTGCCACCAGAAGAAATTTTAAAATCAAGCCCACATGTGTGGTATAAAGATGCAGTGGATGGTTATGATTACTTAGTAGAACAAGGCTACGATGAAATTGCTGTAGCAGGTTTATCATTAGGTGGCGTATTTGCGCTGAAATTAAGCTTAAATCGCAGTGTGAAGGGTATTGTAACCATGTGTACGCCGATGTACATTAAAACAGAAGGTGCAATGTATGAAGGTGTTTTAGAATATGCTAGAAACTTTAAAAAGTATGAGGGGAAAGATGAAGCGACGATAGAAAAAGAGATGGTAGCATTTCATCCGACTAGTACTTTAAAAGAACTCCAAGGTACATTGCAAGAAGTCAGAGATGCTGTAGATGAAGTGATGGATCCGTTACTCGTGATTCAATCAGAAAACGATGAAATGATTAATCCGGATTCTGCTAATATCATATACAATGAAGCTATTTCTGAAGATAAGCATTTATCATGGTATCAAAATTCAGGTCATGTCATTACAATTGATAAAGAAAAAGAAGCTGTGTTTGAAGAAATTTATTCATTTTTAGAAACATTAGATTGGTCTGAATAGCGCATATTAAAAAGTCAATTTTAAATACGTGACAAGTTAGAAAGTCATTTAAATCAGATTTTAAATAGAAAGGAGGAGCAAGATGAATTTAAAAGAAGAGATTAAGGCAATTATCCAAAGCGCTGATTATGAACCGATGTCAGTGTCTGACTTCCAAGATGCATTAGGATTAAATAGTGCAGATTCATTTCGTGACCTCATAAAAATATTGGTTGAGTTAGAACAATCAGGAATGGTTACACGGACAAAACAAGACCGTTATCAAAAACGCGGACCTAAACCAGGCATTGTCAGAGGAACATTAAGCCAAAATAAGAAAGGGTTTGCGTTTCTTAGACCTGAAGAAGAGGACATGGAAGATATCTTTATACCGCCTACAAAAATTAATAGAGCAATGGATGGCGATACGGTTATCGTAGAAGTGAAAAAATCTCGCGGCGACTTCCGTAAAGGAAAATTTGAAGGTGAAGTAAAGGCGATAGAATCACATTCGATTAAACAAGTGGTTGGTACATTCTCAGAAGCCCGTCATTTTGGTTTCGTGGTGCCTGATGATAAAAGAATTATGCAAGACATCTTTATTCCTAAAGGGCAGGATTTAGGTGCGATTGATGGCCATAAAGTTCTTGTACAAATTACAAAGTATTCTGATGGAACTAATAATCCTGAAGGCCAAGTATCAGCGATTTTAGGCCATAAAAATGATCCAGGCGTAGATATTTTATCCATCATTTATCAACATGGAATCGAGATAGAATTTCCAGATGATGTTTTGAAAGAGGCTGAACGCATTCCTGAAACAATTCAACCGTCAGAACTTGAAGGACGTCAAGATTTGCGTCAAGATTTAACTATTACCATTGATGGCGCAGACGCGAAAGATTTAGATGATGCGATTGCAGTCAAAAAATTAGATCATGGAAATACTGAATTAACAGTAAGTATTGCTGATGTGAGTTATTACGTCAAAGAAGGTTCTGCACTCGATCGAGAAGCTTATGATCGTTCGACAAGTGTGTATTTAGTTGACCGTGTAATACCAATGATTCCACATCGATTAAGTAACGGAATTTGTTCGTTAAATCCAAATGTTGATCGTTTGGCGATGAGTTGCCGTATGGTCATTAATCCTGAAGGTAAAGTCATCAAACACGAAATATTTGATAGTGTGATTCATTCTAATGCAAGAATGACATATGAAGCTGTGAATCGTATCATTACTGATAGAGATCCAGAAACACGCCAAAAATATCGTGAGCTTGTACCCATGTTAGATTTAGCTAAAGATTTATCTCAAACATTAATCGATATGCGTAAAAAACGTGGCGAAATAGATTTTGATATCAAAGAGGCTAAGGTTTTAGTCAATGAAGAAGGTATTCCAAAAGAAGTGGTTACACGTGAACGTGGTGAAGGTGAGCGACTTATTGAATCATTTATGTTGATTGCCAATGAAACGATAGCAGAACATTTTAGTAAGATGGAAGTTCCATTTATTTACCGTGTTCATGAACAACCAAAATCAGAGCGATTACGCCAATTTTTTGACTTTATTACGAATTTTGGCATCATGATTCAAGGAACAGGGGAAGATATTCATCCAAGTACTTTACAAAGTATTAGTGAAGAAATTACGGGAAGACCAGAAGATATGGTCATATCCACAATGATGCTTCGCTCAATGCAACAAGCGCATTACGATGCAGAAAATTTAGGTCATTTCGGTTTAGCAGCTGATTATTATACGCACTTTACATCACCTATACGACGTTATCCAGACTTAATCGTACACCGATTGATTAGAAAATATCTTATTGAAAAGTCGATGGATGGAAAAGCGAAACACGAATGGGAAGAAAAGTTACCTCAAATTGCTGAGCATACGTCACAACGTGAACGTCGTGCGGTCGATGCGGAACGTTATACGGATGAACTTAAAAAAGCAGAGTACATGATTCAACATATTGGTAATGAATTTGAAGGTGTCATTAGTTCAGTAGCAAACTTTGGTATGTTTATTGAACTCCCAAATACAATTGAAGGGATGATCAATGTTCAAAATATGACCGATGACTATTACCATTTTGATGAGCGACAAATGGCGCTTATCGCTGAAAGAAAAGCGACTGTCTATCGAATTGGTGATGTTGTAAAAGTCAAAGTGGTTCATGTAGATGTAGAAGAACGACAAATTGATTTTTCAAATTGTAGGCATGCCTATTGATTTTGGTCGACAACGAGATAAAAAAGCACGCGGTAAAACGATACAAGCAGCAACAAAAGGTAATCAGTTTGAAAAGAAAAAAACTAAAAAGAAAAAGCAGAAGCAACGTAAAGGAAAAAACGCACGCCGTCGTGAAAAATCTGGAAATACACAGCATCAACCTTTTTATAAAGGGAAAAGTGTGAAGAAAAAAGCACGAAAAAAGAAAAAATAATTTGAGGTGAAACCAATGCCAAAAAAATCAGGTAAAGGCACATTAGCAGAAAATCGTAAGGCACGTCATGATTATAACATCGAAGACACGATTGAAGCGGGCATTGTGTTGCAAGGGACTGAAATTAAGTCGATACGTCGTGGAAGTGCGAATTTAAAGGACAGCTATGCACAAGTTAAACGCGGTGAAATCTTTCTTCACAATATGCATATCGCACCTTATGAAGAAGGTAATCGTTTCAACCATGACCCAAGACGTATACGCAAATTATTGTTGCACAAGCGAGAAATTACTAAACTCGGTGAACGTACACGTGAAATCGGATATTCGATTATTCCGCTCAAGCTCTATTTAAAGCATGGAAATTGTAAAGTATTACTTGGTATTGCAAGAGGCAAGAAAAAATACGATAAACGTCAAACTTTAAAAGAAAAAGCTGTGAAGCGAGATATGGATCGTGCAATGAAACAAAAATATTAAAGCATTGCTAAGATTGTAAAATTTTGATATGATATAATGTGCTTTCGTATAAAGAAAGCACATTTAGAATAACGGGGACGTTTATGGATTCGACAGGGGTCCCCAGAGCTCATGAAGCGTGTCGGAGGGTTGTCTCCGTTATCAACACATCAGTTTATAATAACTGGCAAAACTAACAATAATTTAGCAGTAGCTGCGTAATTGCACTCTGCATCACCTAACCGCATCGCCTATGTGCTGTTAACGTGATTCAACTTTAGTAGGATACGCTCGTCACTGCCGTTTGAAGTCTGACGAGAAGAGATCAATCAAACTAGCATCATGTTTGGCTGTCTATCGCCTTGCATGATGTGAAATTCATGGATAGACTACACACGTAGAAACATTTGTATCAGGACCTTTGGACGCGGGTTCAAATCCCGCCGTCTCCATACTTTAGTCTATAACCCTTGTGGTTATGGGCTTTTTTTATTGGCTCTATGTCAACGTCGGTTGGCGAGACGATAACGCATTAAACAACGTTATTTCTTGTTTAATATGTTTTTTACATTCACTTACAAATGCTTTTTGAATGACACACTTGAGTCCTTGTGAAATATCTTTTGTTTTTGAATCCTGTAAGATGAACTGTAATTGTTGGATATCGTCTGCTTTTGAAGCACTTAAAAGACGATGCCCCGTTTCATATGTCTCTTTGAGCCTCTCATCAAGACTCAATAAATAATGGACTAAACTGCATTGCATCATAACTCCAATCGTCTCTATCGTTGGAAAGTCCTATAGATTAGAAAAGCATTTCCTTTCAGAAAAGGAATAAAACTGTATATTCTTATTTAAGTGAAATTGTACGTATTTATCTTGACGTTTATAGGTGATTTATTGAAAAACTATCTTAAAGGGGGAGTTTTTATTGATTTAATAATATTAAACATACATATGGTATTTGCTAGAAGAAGAAAGGAATAAAAAACACATCATTTCTAGGTGAGTATCTAAAACTCCAGATGAAACGACCAGAAACGAATTACGTGTATTAAAGAAATAACTTAAACAATGTGACGAAGAAAAATCACACTTTGAGCCACAACTGAAACAAGCACAACGTTCAGAAACGATTGAGCGTAAGAAAATAGAAGATGCTGAGAAATAAACGAAAAAAGTACCCTAATAGAACTAAAATTATAGATGATGTTCTATTGGAGGGTTAAAATTAAAAAGAGCCTAGCAAATCAATGCTATGCTCTTATTTTTATACTCTTAAATCAAGATATAACTTTTGTGCATATGGTAATAATTCAGGTATATAATTTCTAGCGTAGCCTTCTATAAATCTTAAAGCTTGAGAGTCTGTTATTTCGTCATATTTAGCTATATTTTTAATTAGTATAGATTTAAATTCTTCAATGTTCATATCATCAGTATTTTTGTTATTAGACAACCTTATAAATGCCATCAATACTTTTTCATATTCATCTAGAGTGATACCTAAGTCTAAACATAAAAGACTTATTGATTTTGTATTGTAAGGATGATGTCCTACGATTTCAGCTAGTTCTGAAACTGCTTGATATAGTAACCTTATATCATCTTTATTTTCAAACATTATTTTCACTCCTAAACAAGTAAGTTAATACCTTTTTTACTGCAACTTTAACTTGACCAGCGAGGCCTTTTTCAACGCCAGCTTCTACTAATCCTCTATACACTGCATCAGCAACTGAGTTAGCTGGGACTTCAGATAATTTTAACAAAGGGCGTAGTTCTGCATCAATTGCTTCGAAATTTTTTGAAACAGCATTTGCTGCTTTTTGATTGTCAGTAACAGTTTTAACTGCACATACTAATTTACCCTTAATAGCTTTTTTAGTAAGTTATATCCTGGTTTTAATTGTCCATTTTTCATGTGGTCATCTTTCATTCCCATAAATGCCGCATCATGACCTGTTGTTGAATAGCGCTTTCTGTCACCATAAATTTCCTTTTGATTCTCATATTTAATTTTACGTTCTCTAAGATCATTAATTGCTTTTTTGCTTTTTTTAATTTGGCTTCGCTATTTTCTCAATGTTTTACGTTCTTGAGTATTGGCCGTATTTTCGATTTGAGAAATTTAATTTTTTTCTTTGTTCTCTAGATAGGTTTCAATTTGATTCATCTCTTCTTTAGATAACTTTTCTGAGGATTCTTTTTTTATTTTTGGAATTATGTCCCAGCCCTTTTGGTTTAATTATGAATTATGATTTAGCGTATTTAATAGCTATATCATTTTTAGGGTCTTTTTCAAGTACTTTATTTGCAACCATTTCAATATTCTCTTTACTAATCATATCGAAATCTGGTTCATCCAGAATCTCTAAAAATTCATTCAACAAATTTTGATTTTTAAATTGTGAAATCTCAAGCGATTGCCAATAGTGATAATAAGCTAAATCATAAGCACTAACTACATAATTAAAATGAAAATGATAGATGCTTGCGACCATTTCGTGATATTCAATCGTGTTAATTTGATTAGCAAGGTTTGATAAATAATATGCTAATTTTTCGTCTGAAATGTCGTTTGACATAAAGTATGTTAAAACATTGTCCAAGTCTTTGTTTTCTAACATTCTTTGCAATTCAGTTGGTAATAAATTTAATATAATGTTAGTGCTTTTCATTTATTTGCCTCCATTCGATACATATATTTTACTTTTTTCGTGTGTAGGTTACGACTACTGTTCTAGCACTCATGGTAAGTGTTTTTTAATATACAGTATTCTTATTTCTGCTTTGCTTTCCCTGTCTCATAACATGTGACATTACTTTAGAAACGTCACTCCAATTATTTTTAGTTACTTTGCTCCAATTATGTTTACTAGCAAGAATGTGTTTTCCTTTATTAGCTCCTAAATGGGCTATTGAAGGTAAAACTTTACCAAAGCTTTTAGTTTTAATAGCGTTTTGAGTTGCGCTCTTTCCATATTTTTTACAGCGTATTTCACACCATATCTAGCTACAGCTGCTAATATTATTAATGGCCATGCAGATGATTTAGCTTCAATTGAGTTGTGTTTTATTATTTCACTAGTATCTTTGTCGATAAATGTAGCTTCATACTCTTCATTTTCAAGTTGATCTATTAAAACATTAAACTTCTTATTTATTGATTCGCCATTTTCAACAATATAGCTACCTTTGACTTCCATTGTATCAGTATCCAAATCATATTGAATATTTGCCTTTAAATCAATATCTTCTTTAGGTAATTCAATAACTGGATCTGCATCGCTATTTGTTTTATCAATAATTTCTACTTCATTTGGATTTTGTAAATTATTTTTATGTAAATCTTATTGTGTGATTTCATTACTAGAAATTTCACTTGTTTGGATTATACATGGTTTTGAAGACTGAGCAATTGGTGTAGCAAAAAAAAGATTAAGCAACGCTATGCTACTTAACCTCTATATTTTATTCATCAGTCCTATTTGACAGAAAATCTATACGAGTTGGACGGTGTGGTTTAAATATTTTAGAGTTATGTCATATTTATTTTTCAGCACTACTAACTTTGTATTCAGGGTCTATAATCAGTACAGGTTTGATTACTTTTCCAGTGTTGGAATCTAAACTTGCTTGATTAATCTCTTCAAATTTGTAGTATTGAATTAATCTATCGAAATTAAATTTTCCTTGTTGATATAATGCTATCAATTGAGGAATTTCAATTTGTGCAATGGCATCACCCATTAAAACCCCTTTGATTGTTTTGTTTTGAAGAACTAAATCTAAAAATGGATTAATATCTATAGTTTTGGGGGTAACTGCTACTGGTGCAGCAATGCCTTGTGCACTCAGTATCTCAATAGAAGATTTCATGATATCACGCACTCCGGTTGTATCTACAGAAAATTTGACCCCTTTATCTTGAGTGATACGTTTTACTGCTGAGCATATGTCTTCTTTAGAGCTATTGATAACATGTGTTGCCCCTAATTCTTTAGCGATTTGTAGTCTATAATCATGAATATCAATAGCAATTACAGTCGTACATCCTTGAGCTTTTGCTAACATTAAGGCAGCAAGTCCAACTGCACCTGTGCCAAATACAGCTATACTATCTCCTGATTGAGGTTTTAAGCCATTTACGACGGTACCAGCACCAGTGAGAAAGCCGCATCCTAGTGGGGCGACTAATCTTAAGTCAATGTTATCATCGATTTTAACTAAATTCTTATAGTTCGTTAAGGTATACGTGGAAAATGCACTTTGAGTAAAAAAGTTCGAAACCGGTGTACCATCTTGTTTTTTGAATACATAAGAACCATCAAGTCTTGTGCCACTCATATTTAGCGCTGCCCAAGATTTACAAGAAGAGGGGTGCCCAGATTTGCATTGCATGCATTCACCACAAATATTATAGGTCATTAAAACGTGATCACCGACCTTGAAGTTTTTTGCTGCTTCTCCAACTTTAACGATAATACCAGCGCCTTCATGACCCAAAACTGCAGGTAACGGTATTTCTGCCTCTCCAATTCTAATTGCCTCATCTGAATGACATATTCCAGATGCAACGACTTTTACAATAACTTCGTCTTTTTGCATATCTTGGAGCTCTAATGTCTCAAATTCATAATCCTTGCCAACTGCATTCACAACGGCTGATTTTACTAACATACTATACACCTTCTATTATGATATATGTGTAATATAACACTAAGTGCATTTTTTCACAAATAAAAAATGATATTTAAAAAACAATGTGTTGAATAGAAAGAATATATTGTATTTAATGCTTAGAAAGTAGATAGAGAAGCCTTTTTATGTTTATTACGTCAACTTGAATAGATGAGATATATTTTTGAGAGAGGATAAATAGCAAATAGAGAGTTAATTTAATCATTTTTTCACTAGCGTATTTCATAGCTATAATGTGTATTGTTTTTTTCATTACTTCATTGTAACCTTAAATAATTTAAAATAGCAGTACTCGAAATTGAATCAATAAGGAATGTGATCAGCTATGGGATTTGTCATGATATCACTTTAGATTATAATAGAGATAAATTAAATTTCTAATATGACTGTACTTTAAGCGTTGCTACATCTTATTTTATAAAAAGGTTTTTGCGGTGAAATCATGAAAACAATATATCAATTACTTATAGGAAGAATAGCGATAAATATTGGAGATAGTATTATATTAATTTCATTAACTTGGTATATTGCTACTCAATATGATAACCCCGTATATTTAGGCATAATAGGCGCTATTGTAGGTATTATAGATGTGTGTATGATATTCTTAGGACCGATTTTAGATAGATATCATATTAAAAAATCCTATATCTAAGTACGATGATACAAATTATTTTAGTCACTTTGTTAGCATTGTTATTTTATAGTGGACACATGGGTTTAATAAAGATGTATATATTATTGAGTTTGTCTTTAATATTTTCATCTCTCATTTATCCAGCAGAGAGTGTCTTAAATCCTATCTAAAGATGAAGATGAAATCATGAAGAACAATTCATTATTTCAACTTACTTATAAAGGTTTAAATATTATCCTAGATAGTTTTATTGGTTTTTTATTAAGTGTCATATTAATTCAAAATCTCATGAGCTTGAATATATTCATATTTCTAATCGCGTTTATCATGTTTAAACTATTAAAAGTCAACATAGCTCACCAGAACGGTCATCCGAATGATCAATATAAAACAATCAGCACAGAATACATGGAAGATTTTAAGGAAGGCCTACGATATGTTTCTAACAAGAAAATTCTTAAATTGTTGCTTCCTTTATCTCTCATTAATTTTTCAATATCGGCTGTTACAGTTATTTATCCGAAATTGGCACTAGCATATGGTCATGATAGTAAATATATGCTGTGCTCCTTTTCGCTAACGGTTTAGGTATGATGATAGGATTTTTAGCAGCTCCAAAGGTCATTAAGCAATTTAAATTTAACAAGTTGTTATTTCTTAGCTTCTTGATTTTATCAATCGTGTGGTTCATTCTTTATTTATTTGGGACACATAGTATCATCGTTTGTTCGATATTGCTATTTTTATCAATCTTTCATTTATTAAGCTTTTCAAATTTTGCCTCCCAAACATATGCTTGGTCGAGTCGCAACAACAAATGAAACACTTTTGAGTATTCTTATACCGATTGGTGCACTGGTAGGTGGTACTTTGCCTAATATTTTTAATTCGATAAGTATCAATTTTATTTTAATCGCTATTTTGAGTATAGCAATCTCATTATTCTACTTGTTAGATAAAGATATTCAACGTATAAAAAAGTTAAATCTTCTAAAGTGAGGTAGCAAGGGTTTTACTCTGTTAGCAAAAGTGGTGTTGAGTGCTGTTAGACTAAAAACAGCTACGGTAATAGGGAAAATTAAGTTAATAAGGGCTTAACATTATGTATTTTAATAAAGCTAATTTGGATATTAAAAATTTGTCTTATTTTAAAGAATACTTAAAAGTGAATGACGATACTGTTTTATGCGATGGGGTTGCATATCATTGTTCTATAAAGGATATTAAATATAAGAAGCTAATAAAGGTTATAGCCAATCAAGATTTTATATGAGGCGCATTATTAGCTTAATTAAGAGTGATCAGATAAAGTTACTTGCGCGCTTTTGTATCAAAACAGGACCTGTGATTGCATCACAAGTCCTATTTAGTATAGTATCTTAATTTTGAAGTAGCGGCTGGAATGATTTTTATTGTCTGACTCTTTTCAAAGTAGTCAATTATCCTTCTGCGTACGGATCTTTTGTGATGATATTGCGTTCTTCTGGTGTTTTTAAAAGTTGAACTAGAAAAGCGGAACTTAAATAAATAGCTGCTATTAACCACATCAGGCCTCGTGTTCCAATCGTATCGTGTAATAATCCTACAAGACCAGGTCCTATAAATACGCATAAACCGGCACCTAAGTTTAATAGAGACATGGCCGCGCCTTTATGACTATCGCCAACTAATGAAGGGGTTAAAGCGTTGATTGGGACAAATCCAGCAAGGCAAATTCCCCAAAGTATACCTATAATAGCGATAAGAATAACATTTCCTCCGAACCATTGAGGTACAAAATATAAGCCGATGGTGAATAAGGCACAGCCGACACCACCAAACCAACGAATCGTGGTACGCCAGCCCAATTTATCTCCAATCCAACCAAATATAAGGTTAAATATGACATTTGAAGTGAAAATAGTGCCCCAAATATTCAGCCAAGTGGTCGTTGTGATACCCTTTTCCGACAAATAGACAGGTAAGAATAGAGGGAAAGCATAAGTAGCTATAGAATTAATAACGCGAACTAAGCATGCAACGACGACGCGTGGCTCATATGCAACGATTGTGAAGCCTTCTAAAAGTTGTTGCCATTTATTTTTATGTGAATGACTTTCATTTTTAACAAAGATGTCTTTGTTAGCAACGATTGCTAACAGGGCACCAATGATGACCCAAATTAAAGCGGTCCATAACGTTCCAATATACTCTAATACTTTAATAGCAATAGATGAATAATACGCACCAAAAACATACATTCCTGCTACAAATACAAACCAAAACCAACCGACTGCGGTTCCTAATTTGTGTTGAGGTGAGCGATATGTAATCCATACGAGAAAAGCATATGCAAATAAAGGATAGCCAAATCCACGTACACTATAGGTAATAATCATCAAAAAATACTGTTCAGAAGGTAAAGCCCAACTAATGAATAATATTTGTCCAATGATATAGATAACTGTACCTGTCAGCATCACTTTTCGTGGTCCAAACATTTCAACTAACACACCAGAAAACCATGATGCAATGGCTATGGTTACACCGTAGCCAGTAGTGACATAGGCAGCTTGTTGTAGTGTCAAACCATGGTCAATAAGATAAGGACTAATCCATGCGGCTTCTAAACCGTCTCCCATCATAAATATTAAAACACCTACGTAGCCCCATAATAATGAAGGTGGAAATCCAAGCTTTGAGACTGAAATTTTCATATAATCCCTCCCTTTAGAAAATAAAAATACAGTAGTTTTTAATTTGAAAGTTGACGTGCTGGATGATCTTCACGAATGTATTTTGCACCTTTACCAAATAGGTTTTCTCGAAGTGTCTCTCCTTCATAATCTTGTCGATAAATGCCTCTTTCTTGAAGGACTGGAACCACTTTTTCAACAAACTCTTCAAGTGTGCCCGGAGAATAGGCTTGTGCAACATTAAATCCGTCTACATCAGCATCACGAATCCATTCTTCCAGTTGATCTGCAATCTTTTCAGGTGTACCTACGAAGCGGACTGGACCTGTCCCTAAGCCATGAAATTTAATCGCTTCTCTCAACGTCCATTTGCGATTTGGGTCTTTAGTATACATATCCATAGCATGTTGAATCGCACCGGTTTCAATGCTTTCTAGATATTGATCTGGATCGTATTGAGAGAAATCAATACCGGTATGTCCACTCAATAAAGCAGCTGTTCCTTCATAACTGACCAGTTCGACCAATGCTTGATGTTTTTCTTCAGCTGCTTCTTCAGTTTCTCCAATGATTGGCATAATAAGCGGTAAAAATAACAATGAGTTTTTATCACGCCCGAATTTTTCTGCGCGTGCTCTTACATCCGCGACATAAGCTTTACAAGCATCTAAAGAGTGCTGAGTCGTAAAGACGGCTTCTGCATGTTTTGCTGCAAAATCACGACCCCGTGAAGATGCGCCTGCTTGGAAAATAACAGGTGTTCGTTGCGGTGAAGGATCAACAAGATGAGGACCCGGAACATTGAAAAACTTGCCTTTGTGATGAATTAAGTTGACTTTATCAGGATCAGTATATGTATCACTGTCAATATCTCTGACGATAGCTTGGTCATCCCAACTCTTTTCCCATAATTTGTAAGTGACTTCTAAAAATTCATCCGCACGATCATAGCGTGTTTCTTTTGGCAAGCGCTCTGTGAGACCTAAGTTGACAGCCTCACTTTCTAAATAAGAGGTAACGACATTCCATCCGATGCGTCCTTTAGATAAGTGATCTAGTGTAGAGAGTTGTCGCGCTAATTGATAAGGTTTTGCATATGTTGTCGATACGGTAGGTGCAAAACCGAGGTGCTTCGTAACTGCTGCCATTGCTGAAATCGTTGCAATAGGATCATAAGCAGGAAATTGAACTGCATATTTTGTGGCAGCCCTATGAGAATTTTCATAAACACTATAAGTCCCTAAAACGTCAGCCATAAAAAGGGCATCAAACTTTCCTTTTTCGAGTGTTTGCGCAAGATGCGTCCAATATTCGATATCTCCATGAAGATGCCCTTTATCTTTTTCGTGTTTCCATAAACCTATGGAATGCGGTGATGGAGACTGTTGGACAAAACCGTTTAAATGTATTTGTTTCTTTGACATAAAAAGACCCCCTAAAAAATAAAAATAATACTTCTTTATTGGAAAGATAAGAAGTATTGCCATGTAATCTTATCTTCTAACCGATACGAAGACCGTATCAGTTACTGGAATTGGCACAGTGCCGTAGCCTGTTGCCGAAGCTTCATAGGGCCAGTCCCTCCGCTTCTCTGGATAAGTTTTATATGAATTTTCTGAAAATAATATATTTTGTATTTTAGTGGGTGTCTTTTAAAAAGTCAACTATACTTATCAAATTACTAATAATATTAAATATTAAAGATTGTAAAAACTGAAATAGAAGTTAAAGCATTCATACTTAAATTTGAAATGAATTGTGTATAGGAGGGTTTTAAAGAAACTGTATTGCATTTTAAAATAAGGTAAATATATAGTAAAAATAATATTAAGCGATTAAACATAAAGAAAAATTTATTACACTTAGGAATTAAAATAAACCATTTACGCAAAAAGTAACAAATTTTTAGAAAGAGGTATTACAATAAAAATGTAATCAAATAAAAGGAGATGAAAGAAATGGCTGACATTTTCGGTTTTATCAAAAAAGTATTTGACTTATTAAGTAGCATCCTTGTACACGGTGAAACAAGAAACTAAACGATTGAGGCTGAGGCAGAAAAAATTGTCTCAGCTTTTTTATTTTAAATAGATAAAAATGTTCTTGTATATGCTTTGAAATAATAATGTATATAAAGTTAGGTTCATTCACTCAATGTGCTTCCTTAAAATTCATCATTTTTTCAGACATTAATACTTCGGATTTATAAAGCTTTTAATGTGTAAAATAATCATAGTGGACAATAAAATCATTAAATATTTTTGCAAAGTATTATGTTCGTGGTAAACTCTATATTGTCCAGTCATAGCTCAATGATGGGGAGATGTTCACTTTCTCTTATTGAACAGTGGCCGAATACCAAGTTTTAGATTGAGACAGGTTTATCATAACTGCAATCGATGATGTCTAAATCTGGAACTTGTCTAATGATTATAAGAGGAGTAAAACGAGAGTGAATAAAAAAAATAAATCATTATTAGTGAACGTATTCGTTTGTTTTGTTGCATTAGTCATATTAATAGGCAGTTTGAGTTTATACCGTTATTTTAAAAAGCAGCATGAACAAGAGCTGACAAATTTTCAAGCGAGTCAGCAAGAGAAAAAGAAAAATAGCATTGAGAATATGGATCATATTCCTCGCTTAAAAACGGTACTTGATCAAAAGAATCTGAATTATACCCAAATTGACCAGTATTTAAAAAATGTGCAATTTAACGGTTCTATCGCTGTTTTCGAAAAATGGTAAGTTAAAGATGAACAAAGGCTATGGATTTCAAGATTTAGAGAACGGGAAACCGAATAATCCTAATACCCTTTACTTGATTGGTTCAGCTCAAAAGTTTTTAACAGGAATGATGGTTAAAAAACTCGAATTAGACGACAAAATTAATATTAACGATGACGTGGATCAATATTTACCTCATTTTGAAACGACACCGAAAATTACGTTGAAAGACTTGATGTTACATCGTAGTGGTCTTTACAAGTACAAAGGTTCTAAAGATATTCTAAATTTAGATGAGGCTGTCGATTCGATTCAAAAAAGAGGTGTAGATCCGAAGCATTATCACAAACACTTCTATAATGATGCAAACTACCTCGTGCTCGCAAAAGTGATTGAAGAAGTGACACATCATACTTATGCCGAAAATTACTATAAATATTTCGGTAATACTTTCCAACTTAAACATAGTGCATTTTACAATGATGTACGTTATAAAGAAGATATGGCGAAAGGCTATCAATTAAATAAAAATGCACCTGTATTTAAACCACCTATGTTTTTGAATCAATATTATGGGGCAGGCAATTTATATATGTCAGTACATGACATGGGAGTGCTCGTTAGAAAGCTTCAAATGAATAAAGTTTTCCCATCAAAAGATACAAAGCCGTATCTTCATGAGTTAATGACAACCCGATATCCTGAAAAATATCGCTACGGTTTTTACACTTATCCTGACCATAATCGTATTAATGGTATTTTTTACGGACAAACTTTCACGTCGTATTTTAATGACCGTTATATCGTTGTTTTAGCGACGAATTATGAAAACCCTAAACCTAACTTAAACGAATCTAAAATTAAACACATTTATTATAATATTTTAAAACAGCATAAAGTGACAAATCATCCTGGTTTAACCGTAGCTACAAACGAATAACTAAAAGAAGCATGAATGAGAGTATGAAATTAAAAGAATTTCTGTCTCATTCATGCTTTTTCTATTTTTAATGCGCACTATCAATAATGATTTCGTGTAATGCTTTTGATATGAATGATTCAAGTTTGGCTTTGAAAATGTGGTCATGATGTGTACTGAGGAAAAAAGTATATATTGTGATTGTAAGGGGAGTCAAATATGCTTACGGACTAACATGTGTAGTAAATCAGCCAATGTTCCTCGATATAATGATCATCGATTTTTCTAGCTTTTTCTTCTAGGCCTAAAAATTCGAAACCAATTTTGTCAAAGAATACTTTAGCTGTAATATTATTTGATGCAACAGATACCATAATATTTTCTATGCCATGATTTTTGGCATATTGAATAAAGGCATCGATTAATTGATGGGCTAGCGATTCATCGCGATATTGAGGTGTGACATATAAACTTTGGATAAAGGCTTTGTGTTTTTTAGTGATGTGCTGGCTATGGTAAAGTTGTAAAAATCCAACGAGCGTTTCATCTTGAAAAGCACCGAAAACGAGATTTGTATTTTGATTTTCAGGATTGAGAAGATTGTGGATTTCTTCGTCTGTAATTTCAGGGGGAGTATTGAATTCGTGTAAAAAAGTGAGTGGATCATTCTGGTAAGCTTCAGTCATGAGTTTTTTAAATTGACTGGCATCATTATCGGTTAATATTTTAATCATAGGCAACCTCCCGCTTCTTGTTTAAAAATTTCTTCAATTACAATCATAATAAATAACATTTAAAATTTCAATGTTATTTTAGGTTTTATAGATTTTATATATTTAATATATAAATGGACGTGATTTTATTGCTTTGTCTCGTTAAAATGTAATAGAATTAAATTTTTGGCTTATGATGAGATGACTCAACTGAGAGGAAACGGATTTAAAATCAAAGAGAGATTAGCGATAGAAGGAAGCGCAAATAAGGTTCACGGCTATGATTAAAATGGAGTCATGCGATTAAAAGTATCAGACATATGAATTAGAAATATAAAAAAGCGATGAAACACGAAAATCAAATCCGTTGTTTCACCGCTTTTTTTATAGATTTATCTATTCAACAACTTCTACATCAAGTGTTACATCGATGTTGCCTTTTGTAGCTTTTGAATAAGGGCAAAAGGCATGTGCTTCTTCTAGTGATTTTTCAGCATCTTCTTGTGAGATGTTTTTAACTTTTGCGCGTATATCAACGGCTAATTTAGGGCTTTCACTGTCAGGGTCTTCTTGAAGTTTAACCGTTAAATCGACAACGGGCTCTGCTTTACGAAAACCGTTTCGTTTTAAGATTAAATCAAAAGCACCATTGAAACATGAAGCATAACCTGTTGCGAAAAGTTGTTCAGGGTTTGTTTCATTTTCTTTAGCGTTATCAGGAGGCGCTAGGTCAAATTCCAATTTTTTATCGTCTGTTTGTACGTGACCTTTACGACCACCTGTATTAGTTGCAGTTGTTTCATAAATTGTTGACATCAATGATTCCTCCCTTAAATACGTATCTGTCAATCTTTACCCATTTACTTAGTTTTTAATCATCACATCTTTTCAAACAAGCAGTGATACGCTATAGTGAGTATATTCAGAAATGACTGACAACTTCAGGAGGGATTAATATGACAAAAATTAAAGTATTTGATGTTAGAGAAGATGAGTTACCAGCGCTTCAACAATGGATTGAAGCGCATAAAGGGACAGTTGAAGTAGAATTAACAGCGTCTCCTTTAAATGAGCAACAACTTGAAACATTAGATGATGTCGATGGGGTGACAATTTCGCAAACGACATCATTTGATAGTGCTTACTATGAGCGATTAGTAGATAAAGGGATTCATCATATCGCACAGCGTTCAGCAGGTTATGATCAATTTGATTTAGAAGTTGCCAACCAATACGGCGTTAAAATTTCCAATGTGCCAAGTTATTCTCCTCAATCCATTGCTGAATTTGCGGTTACACGTACATTGGAATTAGTACGTCACACACCACAAATTGATAAAAATATTGCGACACAAGAATTTACTTGGAACTTAAATCTACAGGGACGTACCATAGAATCGCTAAAAATTGGGGTCTTAGGTACCGGTCGTATCGGACGCCGCGCTGCTAAAATTTTTAGTGGTTTTGGTTCAGAAGTTTTAGCTTATGACTTACTTCCTGATGATGATTTGAGAGATGTTGTGACATATGTGGATAGCTTGGAAGAACTCGTTTCAAAAGTAGATGTATTAACATTACATATTCCTGGCTCAAAAGAAAACCATTATTTGATTAATGAGGCGATACTACGTCAAGCGAAACCAGGCCTTATTATCATTAATGCTGCCCGTGGTAGCGTTTTGGATACACAAGCCCTCCTTAAAAGTTTAGATGAAGGGATTGTTGCAAGTGCGGCAATCGACACCTATGAAAATGAAGGGGCATATTTTAGACATGATTGGGGAAATAAAAAATTAGATGATCCAGTGTTACAAACGTTGTTAGAACACGAAAATGTGTTGGTTTCTCCACATGTTGCATTCTATACGGATGAAGCCGTTAAAAATTTAGTGGATATCCCACTAGAAGATGTTTTATCATTTATTACGACAGGTCAAGCTGTAAATATTGTCAATCCATAAATGAGAAAAGGTGAATCGCCATTGAAAACACAAATTGTAGCAAGTTTTATGCCACGTCAAAAGCAGTTATCAAATGAACAACGCGCATTGATTCAACAAAATGCGGCTTATTTTGACATTCTTGAATTGCGAATTGACGCCTTAACAGAATGTCACACCATTGTTGTCGAACAACTTATCGATCAAATTTTAGAAAACTATCCAACTAAGCCATTCGAAATCTTAGTGACTTATCGTACACAAAGTCAAGGTGGAGAAGGGCATTACGAAAGGAAAGACTACTTTAAGTTGTTGCGCGGATTAACACAATTAAAACAGATTGATTTAATTGATATTGAATGGGTGCCTGATCAACAAGAGCGAGGGGAGATTGTATCACAAATTCACCAAGCGGGAATGGTTTCGATTGCTTCATACCATAACTTTGAAGAAACACCACCGATAGAAGTGTTGAAAAAAACCTACTATCATATGTCTCAACTAGGAGCCAATCATTTAAAAATTGCAGTCATGCCGAGAACGACACAAGATGTGTTAGTGCTACTACAAGCGCTTTCTGAAACGAGTGACGCCTTGCAACAGTGGGTGACAGGGATATCAATGTCACAATTAGGTTTGATTTCACGAACTGCTCAAAATACTTTTGGTGGGGCACTTTCATATGGTGCATTGGAAAAAGGGGTGGCTCCCGGTCAACTTCATGTTAAACAATTGGCAGAAGTACTTCCATTGTACAGTTTATTTGAAAGTTAAAAGACTCTCGTTTATAATTGATAATGATTATCATTTTAAGGGGTAGATAGAGATGGAGCTTCGTGAAGCAATTAGTTCAAGAAGAAGTATTAAGAAGTTCAAAAGGGATATGTATATTGATGAGTCTGCATTGAAAGAAGCAATATTAGAAGCGGCTGACGCACCAAATCATGGTATGCGCGAACCGTGGCGCGTTGTCTACGTGCCTAAAAATAAATTAGGCGAAATGAGCCGAGAAATATCAAAATATGCATTCCCAAAAGATAAAGAGAAACAAGAAAGTCATTATGAGGCCGTTACAAATTTGGGAGGATTTTTAGCGCTTATTATGACATGTGATGCGAGACAGAGAGAAGAAAATGAGAACTATCTAGCTATCGGTGCCTTCGCACAAAATCTATTGTTGTTATTGTATGAAAAAGGCATCGGAACATGTTGGAAAACACCGGATTATATTTTTAAACCCAAAATCAGAACTATCTTTGGCGTGGCGCCAGATGAAAAACTTGTTGGTTTTATTTATTTAACAGACTTAGAGGATGAGGCAGATTTTCCGAAAGTAGAACGCAAAAATAGAGGGATATTAACAGAGTATATTTAGTCCAAAACGTTGTTTGAATTGGATTACTGAAAGTGTTCTATTAAACGCATCTCAAAGTAGATAAGGGATAACGCACTTGTGTGTATAGATAAATAGAGGGGCTAGGACATCATCTCGTCCTAGCCCCTCAAATGATTAGCCTAAGCTTTCAGCTAAGTAGCTTTCAACTTGTTCAGGTGATTTTGCATTAGCAGAGTGTAAGTGGTGTAATTTTTGGCCATCTTTAAAGATTAAAATACTTGGAATACCCATAACTTCGTATTCTTCCACTGCTTGATCAAGTTCATCACGATCAACAGAATACCATTCATATTGATTGTATTTTTCAATAATTGGATCAATCCACATATCCATCGCTTTACAGTCTGGACACCAGCCAGCTTCAAATTTAATAATAACAGGTTGCTCGCTTTGGATGATTTGATTGAATGATTCCATGTTAGTAATGCGTTGCATCTAAAACATCTCCTTTATATCTATTACGTAACGACATTATAACGGATTTCATAGGTGAAGTCATCTATGTTATTCATTGATAAACAACGGCATAAGTCGTGCATCTCCTAATATTTAACCGTATTGATATTGGGTATAAAACAAGTGAAGCAGTGGGTGTCTAGTGAAACTACACAATGTTCCACTCGTCTATATAAATTTAGTATCAAACAATGTAGCAATGAATTTTTTGAAAAAAACAAGCATTTTAATTAATAATTTGATATATTAAAATTAATTGGAATAAGGAGGTCAAAGGCATGATCAAATTTTATCATTATCCAAATTGTACAACATGTAAAAAAGCAGCGAAATTTTTATCTGATCATGGTGTAAGCTATGAACCTATCGATATTGTACAGCATACACCGACAGAAAAAGAATTTCGTCAAATTATAGAAAAATCAGGCTTGGATATTAAAAAGTTCTTTAATACACATGGCGCAAAATACAGAGCGTTAAACCTTAAAGACAAATTAGAAAATATGAATGAAGATGAAAAATTAAGTTTACTTGCTTCTGATGGCATGTTAGTAAAGCGACCATTAGCGATCTTAGGTGATAAAGTGACAGTCGGCTTTAATGAAGAGGTCTATCGCAATACTTGGCTATCATAAAATAGTTGATAGAACCGTTCCAATATGTCATGATAAAATTGTAATTGTAAACATTATAGGAGGGGATTAACGTGGCAGTGCCAAGCGAATTAAAATATTCTAAAGAACACGAATGGGTAAAAGTTGAAGGTCAAACAGCAACAATTGGAATTACAGATTTTGCGCAAAGCGAATTAGGTGATATCGTCTTTGTTGAGCTTCCAGAAGTGGAAGATGAACTTACTGAAGGTGAAACTTTCGGTAGTGTGGAATCAGTTAAAACTGTTTCTGAATTATATTCTCCTGTATCAGGAAAAGTCATCGAAGTGAATGAAGGTTTAGAAGACGAACCTGAAGCGGTTAACGAATCACCTTACGAAAAAGCTTGGATGGTAAAAGTTGAATTAAGCGATGAAAGCCAATTAGATGCATTACTAAGTGCAGCTGATTATGAACAAATGATTGGTGAATAATGCCCGCATAAAGACTCCTCGGTAATCTGATTATCAAGGAGTTTTTTGTACTCAAATATTTTTTAGAAGGTGAAGACCATGGCGATGATCAATAAGGTTATTGTTGTAGAAGGTAAATCTGATAAAAAACGTGTTCAAGAGGTGTTGTTAGAACCTGTCGAAATTATATGTACACATGGAACGATGGGAATTGAAAAATTAGACAATATGATTGAATATTTGTATGATAAACAGGTCTACATTTTAGTAGATTCAGATGCGGAAGGTCGAAAAATCCGCAAATGGTTTACAACTTATTTGAGTGAGCGCATCGATATTTTCATCGATACGAATTATAGTGAAGTGGCACGTTGTCCACGCGATTACCTCTCTAATGTATTACAACATTTTGGATTTAAAGTAAAAAAAGATTTTTATGTTAAAGGGAAGTATTCATATCATGAGTGTTTCAGAGCAATTGAACAATATATATAGAAATAGTGATCAAAACGTTCATCTCATATTCGGTTATACACCGATGTGTGGGACATGTAAAATGTCTGAAAGAATGTTAGATATTGCCAATGAGATGACACAATTACCAATTGTGAAAATAGATTTAAATTTTCACCCAGATTGGAGTCAAGCAAATGAAATACAGTCTGTGCCTGTGTTAATGATCATGCATTATGATCAAGAAGTAGAAAGATTGTATGCTTTTCAATCTGTACCGTACTTATTAGAAAAATTAAAAAAAGTGATTGACGCATGTTGATTACAATGATAAGATTAATATCAATTAAATAGTCAGAAAACTCTTATCCGGAGTGGTGGAGGGATGTGCCCTATGAAGCCCGGCAACCGTCTAGTATATAGAAATGGTGCCAATTCACATAAAGTAAAAATTTTACTTTTGAAGATGAGAGAAAAGCGATTCGTGTTAGTGCTTTCTCTTTCATTTTTAAAAAGAGAAAGCATTTTTTATTTTGCAGATAAGAGGGGAAACACAAGGAGGAACAGTATGATTGAGCTTAAAAATATCGTTAAAAAGTACGAGAGTAAATCAAAATCTGTGACAGCTGTAGATCATGTTGACCTAAAGATAGAGAAGGGTTCAATCTATGGTATTATCGGATTTTCTGGTGCTGGTAAAAGTACTTTAATACGATTATTTAATTATCTAGAAACACCTACATCGGGCGATGTGGTTATCGTCGGGGATAACATAGGTCAGCTAAGTAAAGCAGATTTACGTAAAAAACGACAAAAAGTCAGCATGATTTTCCAACACTTTAATTTATTGTGGTCAAGAACGGTATTGGATAATATTATTTTTCCACTAGAAATTGCAGGTGTTGCAAAAAGTGAAGCAAAGCAGACAGCATTAGAGCTCGTTGAACGTGTCGGTTTGAAAGGGAGAGAGCATGCGTATCCTTCTGAATTATCAGGTGGTCAAAAACAGCGTGTCGGCATTGCCCGCGCACTGGCCAATGATCCAGAAGTCTTACTGTGTGACGAAGCAACAAGTGCACTTGACCCTCAAACGACAGATGAAATATTAGATTTACTTTTACAACTTAAAAAGGAAAAGAACTTAACGATTATTATTATTACGCATGAGATGCACGTCATTCGTCGAATTTGTGATGAAGTATCTGTAATGGAAAATGGTCGTGTCATTGAGCAAGGTAAAGTTTCTGATATTTTTGAAAATCCACAGCACGCAGTGACACGTCGCTTTGTTCAAGAAGACTTGAAACCGAGTGATGAGAGCGATGAGCTTGTAGCGACATTTCCTCTAGCAAAGGATGATATTTTAATTAAATTGACTTTTTCTGGCGATAATACAACACGTCCGATATTGTCCCATCTTTCGCAAGAATATCATCTTTCAGCCAATATTTTAGAGGGGAATATTAAACATTCAAAAACGGGCACTATAGGCTATTTACTCGTGCACATTCAAGATGTCTCAAAAATAAATTTTGATGAAGTACAAGCGGACTTAGAGTCACAAAATATCGATGTAGAGGTGGTCAGTCATGGGTAAGAGTTTTAGCGAAATACTTCAAGAGATGATAACAATGCCGAATGTACGTTGGCCTGATGTTTGGGTAGCGACATATGAAACGCTATACATGACAATCATCTCAACAGCATTCTCATTTATATTTGGGCTCATTTTAGGTGTGATTCTGTTTTTAACATCTAAAAGTAAATCTAAAGCAGGTCGTGTATTTTATAGTATTGTTTCTTTCATTGTGAATTTATTTAGAGCGATACCATTTATCATTTTGATTTTATTATTAATTCCATTTACAAGTTTACTTTTAGGCACAATCAGTGGTCCAACAGGTGCTTTACCTGCTTTAATCATTGGGGCATCCCCTTTCTACGGCCGACTCGTAGAAATTGCACTTAAAGAGATTGATAAAGGCGTTATTGAAGCGGCGAAATCAATGGGAGCGACAACTTGGACAGTCGTATTAAAAGTATTGATACCAGAATCACTACCAGCCTTAATTTCAGGTATTACTGTAACAGCGATTGCTTTAGTAGGATCAACAGCAGTAGCAGGTGTTATCGGTGCAGGTGGTTTAGGTAACTTGGCATACTTAACAGGATTTACGCGAAATCAAAACGACGTTATTTTAGTTTCAACCATTTTAATATTAATTTTGGTATTTATTATTCAATTCTTAGGGGATTGGATAACAAATAAAATAGATAAACGCTAATAATAGTGAAGAGGAGACTGTATTAATGAAAAGATTTTTATCGATTATTGTTGTTCTTGTTGTTGCAGTTGCTTTAGCCGCATGTGGAAATGGTTCTGATAGTAAAAAAGAAGACAAAAAGATTGTTGTTGGTGCTTCACCTGCACCACACGCTGAGATCTTAGAAGAAGCAAAACCATTATTAAAAGATAAAGGTTATGATTTGGAAATTAAAACAATTAACGATTACACGACACCAAACAAATTGTTAGATGCTGGCGAATTAGATGCAAACTTTTTCCAACATACACCTTATTTAGACACTGAGAAAAAAGACAAAGGTTATAAAATTGAATCTGCTGGTAATGTTCATTTAGAACCTATGGCGGTTTATTCAAAAAAATATAAAAGCTTAAAAGATTTACCAAAAGGTGCAGAAATTTTCGTTTCTAACAACCCAGCTGAACAAGGTCGTTTCTTAAAATTCTTTGTTGATGAAGGTTTAATTAAGATTAAAAAGGGTGTAAAAATCCAAGACGCAACATTTGATGATATTACTGAAAATAAGAAAGACATTAAATTCAACAGTAAACAATCTGCAGAATTCTTGCCAAAAACATATCAAAATGGTGAAGGTGATGCGGTAATCATCAATTCAAACTTTGCAATCGAGCAAAAATTAAATCCACAAAAAGATTCTATTGCAGTTGAAAAAGGGAATAATAACCCATATGCAAACTTAATTGCTGTTAAAGAAGGTCATAAAGATGACAAGAAAATTAAAGCTTTAATGGAAGTATTACAATCCAAAGATATTAAAGACTTTATTAAAAAGAAATACGATGGTGCAGTTGAACCAGCGAAATAAAAAGCTTAGTGACAGCGTGTTTCAAATGTTTGAACACTTGTCAGCGAGATATGTATCCATGATTTGAATTAAATTTAATGCGTAGTACAAACGATCATCGACTATAAGTGTATGAAAGTGAATGTACTACGCATTTTTTATACCTATTCGCACTTAGAATCAAGCTGTTGTTATTTGAAAGGAGCATACATATGAAAAAATTAACGTTATTACTTACATCTATTGCAGTATTCGCACTTGTATTAACGGGCTGTGGACAAGATAAAACGAGCAAAGCAGATGACAAAAAAATAGTTGTCGCAGCAACACCAACACCCCACGGTGAAATTGCTAAAAAAGCTGGCGAAATTATGAAAAAGAAAGGTTATGATGTTCAAATTCGCGAAGTCAATGACTACAAAATCCCAAACAAGTTATTAGATAAAGGCGATGTCGATGCTAACTTATTTCAACACGTTCCTTACTTAAAAGAAGAGAAAAAATCACACGGTTACAAAATTGAAGAAGTTGGCAAAGTTTTAACAACACCTATGGGCGTCTACAGTAAAAAACATAAAAGCTTAAAAGATTTACCTGATGGTGCGAAAATCTATATTTCTAATAATCCAGCAGAAGAAGGACGTTTCTTATCATTCTTCGTAAAAGCTGGGTTAATTAAAATCAAAGACGGCGTTAAAATTGAAGATGCAAAATTAGATGATATTGTTGAAAATAAAAAGCATTTGAAATTTGATAACCAACAAGGGGCAGAGTTTTTACCTAAAACGTATAATAATAATGAAGGCGATGCGGTTATTATGAATTCAAACTATGCGATTGACAATGGTTTGAAACCACTTAAAGATTCTATTGCGGTCGAGGATGAATCGTCACCATTTGCGAATATTTTAGCTGTCAAAGAAGGCCATAAAAATGATAAGAAATATCAAGAGTTTCTAAAAGCCTTACAATCTGCTGAAGTGAGAGACTACATTAAAAAAGAATACGATGGTGCAGTGATTCCTGCAAAATAACATTGATAATTAAGGGAACAGTCTGAGAATTTCATCTCGTAATTGATAATATGGATTCAGTAACGGGCTTTTCCTTCTTTAATAAGAGGTTTAAAGATTGTTATTGATGGGGAGGAAATGAAGTTGCTTCTAAGTGGAATCAATCAAAAATGTACCGAGTTTCTTCCTATTTAAATAAATAATAATTTTATAATAATCAATGAAAAGGCGGGGCAATGAAGTCAAATCGATTTCTGTCCCGCCTTTGTATATGATTTAGGACTCATTAGTGAAGCGACCTAAAATAAAACTAATTATAAATCCTAAGATAAGTGTGATTATCGATGCTAACCATGTAAGGCCCTGATTAGGCAAACCAGGAAAAACTGAAAATAGTGAACCAATCACTAAACCGAGTATGGCTGCATAAGTGAGATAAGTGTAATGCTTTAACAAATACGTAATCACTTTACTTGCGATTAGAAACCCTACAACTATCCCCATACCTACCATTAAAATAACAGGTAAAGCTTCGAAATTGAAACGTACAATTTCAGAAATGGAATAAGTTACAGTACTGTATACACCGAATAATAATAATATAAATGACCCAGAAATCCCTGGTAATAACATTGCACTTGATGCACATACGCCAGCAATAAAATATTTAATGAGCATTGGCAGGGACAAATCAATATGGCTAGGTGCAGCATGTGAAGTCTCCCCTTTAAAATATGCCATCAATGCAAGTGCTATAATAGCCACTCCCATAATGATCCAATGTTGGATTTTGTAGGTTTGTTTGTAGTGTGAAATACGTAATAAAAATGGAATAATCCCTAAAATTAATCCAAAAAAGAAAAACATCGTTGGTATTAAGTGTGTTGCTAACAGATAATTGATAACGCTACTTAAAATGCCGATTGCCAAAGCCATTCCGATAATAATAGGTAATAAAAACAAGATACTTTTTTTGAAATGCTTTGAAAAAACACCACTTACAGAAGCGATAAAATCATCGTAAATGCCTAGGAGTAATGCGATTGTTCCGCCACTGACGCCGGGAATCAGATCACTAATGCCCATCGCAAAACCTCTAGGGATATTTGAAATCTTAAATTTCGACATGATTCTATTCCTTTCCTTAGTTTATCGTTACATCATACCACATTATAACTGATTTCAATCCTATGTCATCTATAATATATGTCAAAAATGACGAATGAGAACAGGAGGGATGTGATTATCAATAACTTTTCTAAAAAAGATTCTGGTTTGCTTTCTCAAGATGTCTTGTAATATAACCCGAAACGGTTTATAATTCCCATCATTTCCGTTATAATAAGCAATTAGAGACCAAAGAAAACTTTTTGACGTTACATTAAAATTATTATAAACTAAACTATGGAATCTAACATTATTTTGGAGGGAATATTAATGCCATCAACATTAGAAATTAAAGACTTACATGTGTCTATTGAAGATAAAGAGATATTAAAAGGTGTCAATTTAACGATCAATACTGGGGAAATTCACGCGATCATGGGGCCAAATGGTACTGGGAAATCTACTTTATCATCAGCAATTATGGGGCATCCGTCATATGAAGTGACGAAAGGTGAAGTATTATTAGATGGGGTCAATATTTTAGAATTAGACGTAGATGAACGCGCTAAAGCGGGTCTATTCTTAGCAATGCAATACCCATCAGAAATCACAGGTGTTTCAAATGCAGACTTCATGCGTTCGGCTATGAATGCACAACGCGAAGAAGGTAACGAAATTAACTTAATGCAATTTATTAAGCAACTTGATAAACAAATGGATTTCTTAGACATGGACAAAGATATGGCACAACGCTACTTAAACGAAGGCTTCTCAGGCGGTGAGAAAAAACGTAACGAGATTTTACAATTAATGATGTTACAACCTAAATTTGCTATTCTCGATGAGATTGACTCAGGTCTTGATATTGACGCTTTGAAAGTCGTATCAAAAGGGATTAACGAAATGCGTGGCGATGAATTTGGTGCGTTAATTATTACACACTACCAACGTTTATTAAATTACATTACACCGGATCACGTTCACGTTATGTATAATGGTATCGTTGTAAAATCTGGTGGCTCTGAATTAGCGAAACGTCTTGAAGAAGAAGGTTACGAGTGGGTTAAAGAAGAATACGAAACAGCTATTTCAAATCAATAATCATCATAGGAGGAAATAATTATGACTACTGAAACATTAAATATTTCTGAAGCACAACTTGTTGATTATTCCCAATCTCAAAACGAACCTTCTTGGATGACAGAGTTAAGAAAAGAAGCGTTTAAACAAGCTGAATCTTTGGAAATGCCAAAACCTGATAAAACGAAATTAAATAAATGGGATTTCGATTCATTCAAACAGCATGAAACACAAGGTGCTGTGTTCCATGATTTAAAGGAATTACCAAGTGAAATTGACCGTATTATTAACGTTGAAAATACAGAAAACCTTGTGATTCAACATAACAATACATCTGCATATACAAAAGTTAATGATAAAGCACTTCAAGATGGTGTGATTATTGAGCATATAAGCGAAGCGTTAATCAATCATAGTGATTTAGTTCAAAAGTATTTTATGAAAGATGCCGTTACGGTAGATGAACACCGCTTAACTGCTTTACACACTGCTTTAATGAATGGCGGAATTTTTGTATACGTTCCTAAAAATGTCGTTGTTGAACATCCAATTCAATACGTTGTACTTCATGACGATGAAAATGCGAGCTTCTTTAATCACGTTCTTTTAGTGACTGAAGAGAGTGCTGAAGTGACTTACGTTGAGAATTATCTATCAACGACAAGTGGAGAAGGAAATCAATTAAATATTGTTTCTGAAGTTATCGCGGGTGCCAATTCTAACATTTCATATGGATCTGTAGACTTCTTAGATAAAGGTTTCACTGGACATATTATCCGTCGTGGTGTGACAGAAGCAGATGCAACAATTAAGTGGTCTTTAGGTTTAATGAATGAAGGCGATCAAATCATCGACAATACAACAAATTTAATTGGTGACCGTTCAACTTCTGAATTGAAGTCAGTTGTAGTCGGACGTGGCGATCAAACAATTAACTTAACATCAAGAATTGTACAATATGGTAAAGAAACAGATGGCTACATCTTAAAACATGGTGTAATGAAAGAAAGTGCCTCATCCATTTTCAATGGCATTGGACATATTAAACATGGAGGCTCAGGTTCTGCTGCTAACCAAGAATCACGTGTGTTAATGTTATCTGAGCATGCACGTGGGGATGCGAACCCTATTCTTCTTATTGATGAAGACGATGTAGAAGCAGGACACGCGGCGTCTGTAGGACGTGTTGATCCTGAGCAACTTTACTATTTAATGAGTCGTGGTATTTCACAACGCGAAGCAGAACGTCTTGTCATTCACGGATTCTTAGACCCAGTAGTACGTGAATTACCAATTGAAGATGTACAACGTCAATTACGAGAAGTTATCGAATTAAAAATAGGCAAATAATACAATTCTAGAAAGGTCTGTGATTGTAGTGGCCGATACAAAATTAGATGTAGAAGCAATTATCAAAGACTTTCCCATTTTAGACCAAAAAGTCAATGGCAAACGTCTTGCATATTTGGATTCAACAGCAACAAGTCAAAAGCCTAAGCAAGTGATTGATACATTACGTGACTATTACGAGCGATACAATTCTAATGTTCATCGTGGTGTGCATACATTAGGCTCACTTGCAACAGATGGTTATGAAGGTGCACGCGAAACGGTACGTCGTTTTATACATGCGAAACACTTTGAAGAAATTATTTTCACACGTGGAACAACAGCATCTATAAACATGATTGCACATAGTTATGGTGATGCAAATGTGGAACAAGGCGATGAAATCGTTGTAACCCAAATGGAACATCATGCGAATTTAGTGCCTTGGCAACAGCTTGCACACCGTAAAGGGGCGACCCTCAAATTCATACCGATGTCAGAAGATGGCACATTATCCATTGAAGCGGTTAAAGAAACGATTACCGATCAAACTAAAATTGTGGCCATTGCGCATGTTTCAAATGTCTTAGGTACAATTAATGATATTAAGGCAATTGCTGAAATAGCCCATGCACATGGTGCCATAATCTCAGTTGACGGTGCACAATCTGTACCGCATATGAAAGTAGATGTACAAGATTTAAACGTTGATTTTTATAGTTTTAGTGGCCACAAAATGCTTGGACCTACTGGTATCGGCGTTTTATATGGTAAACGTGAACTATTAAATGAAATGGAACCGACAGAGTTCGGTGGAGATATGATTGATTTTGTTGGTTTGTATGAAAGTACATGGACAGATTTACCTACAAAATTTGAAGCGGGAACACCTCTGATTGCACAAGCGATTGGTTTGCAAGCAGCGATTGAGTACATTGAGTTTATTGGATTTGATGCTATTCATGCGCATGAGCAAGCATTGACGCAATATGCTTACGAACAAATGTCTCAAATCGAAGGTATTGATATTTATGGTCCAGCTAAAGACAATCGTGCTGGTATTATCACCTTCAACCTCAAGGATGTTCATCCTCACGATGTGGCAACTGCTCTAGATACGGAAGGTGTCGCAGTTCGTGCAGGCCATCATTGTGCACAGCCGTTAATGAAATGGCTCAATGTATCATCAACAGCGCGGGCAAGTTTTTATATCTATAATACAAAAGAAGATGTGGATCAACTTGTCGAAGGATTGAAACAAACGAAGGAGTTTTTCTCATATGAATTTTAATAACCTAGACCAATTATATCGTTCAGTTATTATGGATCATTATAAAAATCCTCGTAATAAAGGTGTAATCGAGGATGGTACGATGACAGTGGATATGAATAACCCAACATGTGGTGACCGTATTCGTCTCACATTTGATATCGTCGATGGCATTATTAAAGATGCGAAATTCGAGGGTGAAGGTTGTTCGATTTCAATGTCGAGTGCGTCAATGATGACTGAAGCGATTAAAGGGCATAGTTTAAAAGAAGCAATGCAAATGAGCCAAGAGTTCACAAAAATGATGCTTGGTGAAGATTATGAGATTACTGAAGATATGGGAGATATCGAAGCGTTACAAGGTGTTTCTCAATTTCCAGCACGAATTAAATGTGCCACACTCGCATGGAAGGCACTTGAAAAGGGTACAGTTGAAAAAGAAGGTAAAAGTGAAGATTAACACTAAATGGTGTATACGAGAAAACGTATTTCAAAATAGAGAATTGGGTAGTCAAAGGGTACTCATGTATTAATTAAGAAATAGGAGTGATGATTGATGGCTAAAAAAGCACCTGATGTAGGCGATTATAAATATGGCTTCCATGATGAAGACGTATCTATTTTTAGATCAGAGCGTGGTTTGACAGAAAATATTGTACGCGAAATTTCAAGAATGAAAGATGAACCTGAATGGATGTTAGACTTTCGTTTGAAAGCTTTAAAGTTATTCTATAAAATGCCGATGCCTCAATGGGGTGGAGATTTATCAGAATTAGACTTTGATGACATTACGTATTATGTCAAACCTTCAGAACGTTCAGAGCGTTCTTGGGATGAAGTGCCAGAAGAAATTAAACGTACGTTTGATAAATTAGGTATCCCAGAAGCAGAACAAAAATATTTAGCAGGTGTTTCTGCACAATATGAATCTGAAGTTGTTTACCATAATATGGAGAAAGAATTAGAAGAAAAAGGTATTATCTTCAAAGATACAGATACTGCACTTAAAGAGAATGAAGACTTGTTTAAAGAGTATTTCGCATCTGTTATCCCTGCTGGTGACAATAAGTTTGCTGCTTTAAACTCAGCAGTTTGGTCAGGTGGTTCATTCATCTATGTACCTAAAAATATTCAATTAGATACACCTTTACAAGCATACTTCCGTATTAACTCAGAAAATATGGGACAATTTGAGCGTACACTCATTATTGCTGATGAAGGTGCCTCTGTTAACTATGTTGAAGGCTGTACAGCACCAGTGTATACAACAAACTCTCTACACTCAGCGGTTGTAGAAATTATCGTCCACAAAGATGCACATGTACGTTATACAACAATCCAAAACTGGGCTAACAATGTTTATAACTTAGTTACTAAACGTACGTTCGTTCATGAAAATGGTAACATGGAATGGGTCGATGGAAACTTAGGGTCTAAGTTGACAATGAAATATCCTGCCTGCGTATTATTAGGTGAAGGTGCTAAAGGTAGCACACTTTCTATCGCTTTTGCAGGTCAAGGTCAAGTCCAAGATGCAGGTGCAAAAATGATTCATAAAGCACCAAACACATCTTCTACTATTGTGTCAAAATCAATTTCTAAAGATGGCGGTAAAGTGGTTTATCGCGGTATCGTTCACTTTGGACGTAAAGCGAAAGGTGCACGTTCTAATATCGAATGTGATACTTTAATCCTTGATAACGAGTCAACTTCTGACACAATTCCTTACAACGAAATTTTCAATGACAATATCTCACTTGAACATGAGGCAAAAGTTTCTAAAGTTTCTGAAGAGCAATTGTTCTATCTCATGTCACGTGGTATTTCTGAAGAAGAAGCGACAGAAATGATCGTTATGGGATTTATCGAGCCATTCACAAAAGAATTACCAATGGAATATGCCGTTGAAATGAACCGATTAATCAAATTCGAAATGGAAGGCTCTATTGGATAGAGTTACTCTTCGTTAAAATAGGCATTTAATGATTAAAGGATAGTCTCGCATTAGAGACTATCCTTTTTTAATAGTTATCATTTTATATATTGTATAATATTGGGCTAAATGTTATGCTTGTAAAAATTTGTATAATAGGATGTATTTATGTCAAATCTTACAATAAGACGACAGAAAATAAGATATCAAGATTTTATATTATTTCCACTTTTTCTTTTGCTTCAATTCTTTTCTCCCTTATTAGCTGAGCAATACTTGCCAAATATGTTATCTACGGTGATGAATTATCATTTAACCCCTGAAATGCAAGCACTGTTATTCAATATTATTATGTTTACAGCACAGCTGATTATTATCCTACTCTTCATTTTTTTAAAAAGAGATTCAATTTTCAAACATTTTCAACACAGGTGGATGGAATTACATTTTTATATTAAGAAAATCATTTTTGTTTACATCATTTGGAGTGCTTTTATTTTGATTTATCAAAAAGTAGCCCCACTTGCAATATTGGACACTCAAAATTATATTTTTATATTGAGCTTATTAACAATAGGTGGACTGACGCCAATTGTCGAAGAAATACTCTTTCGTCATTTACTTATCGGCGAATTAGGGAAGAAATGGGGCTACCTAACAATGTCTTGTGTGTCTATCTTATTATTTGGTGTTTCACACTTTTTACATTTTCAATCTATTTGGACATTCTTACCTTTTATTTTAGGAGGTATTACACTTACTTATGTATATTTAACATCAAATCGAAACCTTCTCGCTGTGATTGCATTGCACATGCTTATTAATACAGTGTCGCATATTTTAAATTCAATTTAACAAGTATCAAAGTATTGTTCCACTCGTATGGAACAATTCATCAAGTATCATAATCAAAGTCTACAATACATACTATGAATTTAAAACTCATTGTTTTAATTGTTCTTTTTAAGTGTTACTGAGGAGCGTTAACATGCTGCTTTGAAATGTTACGAGATGCGATTGCATATGCCTAACTATTATGGGTATAAACTTAGTAATCTTTTTTGTCAGTAGTTAACTTGCAATTTAAATGCGCATCATAGACAATAAAGTTAATATGATTTATGATTTAAAATTTTTTCGATTTTAAGATGATTTTAAAGGTAGAAAGTTCAACTAGAAAACACTGTAGGCCGAGTTTTTTGTCGTTTTCGATGAATGCTTAAATAACTGGGCTAGAGGCTTGTTGACTTTTACTGAAAATTAGAGGGGGAACCGATTAATGATCATTGCGATCATTTTATTAATTTTTGTATCTTGTTTCTTTTCAGGAAGTGAAACTGCACTCACTGCAGCAAACAGGGTCAAACTCAAATCTGAAGCAGACCAAAATAATAAAAAGTCCGCAAACTTATTAAAGCTTTTAGATAAACCGAGTGCGTTTATTACGACCATATTGATTGGTAATAATATCGCAAATATTTTATTACCGACGTTGGTGACGATATTGGCGGTTGATTTAGGGTTAAACGTCGGGATTGCTTCGGCGATTTTAACTGTAGTGATTATTGTTTTTGCGGAAGTGATTCCAAAATCAATAGCTGCCACATTTCCAGATCCGATTGCTCGACTTGTCTTTCCTATTATTCGCTTTTTTGTCATTATATTAAAGCCAATTACCGTTGTTTTAAATGCGATAACAGATGGGATTAATCGCTTATTGTCTCGCAGTCAAGAGAACCAAGGTATGTCTAAAGAAGAAGTGCGTACAATGGTTTCTATTGCGGGGACTGAAGGCGCCTTTAATGAGATGGAGCGTAATCGTATCCAAGGTGTCATGAACTTTGACCGTTTGAAAGTGAACGATATTAACAATACGCCGCGCGTGAATGTGACCTCGTTATCTGTGGAAAATGATTATGATGAAGTGTATGACATTGTCACTAATCATCCTTATACGCGCTATCCGGTTTATGAAGGCGACATCGATCATGTTGTTGGTGTATTTCATTCAAAGTATTTACTTGCATGGAGTAAAACGCCTGAAAAGTCAGTTTTAGATTTCTGTTCAGAACCACTTTTTGTTTATGAGCATAATCGTGCAGAATGGGTACTCAGAAAAATGACCATTACAAGAAAACATATGGCGATTGTGTTAGATGAATACGGAGGCACAGATGCAATTGTCACGCATGAAGATTTGATTGAAGAAATGTTAGGTATGGAAATTGAAGACGAAATGGATCGTGAAGAAAACGATAAATTGAATCAAGTTCGTTAATCCGATTAACGAGTGTCATCATTGTTCTCAAAGACAAAGGGGAGATTTTGATGTGGTATCAAACCGAATTGACACTGCGACTTCGTATAAAATATCCAATCATACCAGCAGGAATGGCAGGTTCAACAACACCAGAACTTGTAGCAGAAGTGTCTCGAAATGGGGATTGGGGACGATAGGGGCAGGTTATTTGTCACCTGATGATTTAGCCACTTCTATTAAACAAGTTAAAGCGCTGACGTCAAAACCATTCGCAGTTAATCTATTTGTTCCTGAAACTTTTTCAAATTGCTTCTGTCAGTACACATATGTAGCCTTTGGAAATTTCAAAGCTTCAAGGATAACTTTTAATCTGAATTCTTTTCAGAGTTCTTCAATAACTCTTGATTCGATTTTAGCAGTCGGCTCGGTATACTTATCCCTGAAGCTTTCAACTTTTTTATATAGGCAAGTTCAGCTCGTAAAAGTTCGTTTTCATATTCAAGATTTATTACATAATTATTATTAAGCTTATTAATCTTTTTCTTATTCATAGATGGACGTCCTTCCTTTTTTTCTTTCAAGTCCTTCAATGCCGAATGCAATGTATGCATGATACCATTTTCTTACTATAGATCTATTAATACCATGGCGTTTTCCAATGGCACTATAGCCGCCTAATCCATTAATATAATCATTAACTACTTTCATCTTGAATTCCAAATCATATTTAGCCAAAATAAAACACCCTAAATGTTAGATTTTAGGTCTAACTTTTGGGGTGCACATCAAAGTTCAACTTGTAATGGGTTGTTTCTTTATCTATGAGGCACGATGAGAGAGCCATTCTAACAACATATTTTGATGCGTCGCTGTTGGATTAATACAGTCTAGATGATCTAAATAAGGCAATGCATAAAGTGTTATATAATGCCCATTTTTATAATTTTCTTGTACATAAGATAATGTCGTGTCTATATGCACAAAAGTATCATTAAATCCGTGAATGATTAATGTTTCCACATCAATCGGTGTTTGAGTGAGCGGTGAGGCTTCTCGTAGCGTATGTGTGGCAGAAGTATTAAAATATTCAGCTACAGCATCTTGACCTAAATGTTGATGCAATGTGTAAAGTAAATCGGTGACAGGGGCAAGTGCGACGATTTGATTGAATAAATCAGCTTGAAGGAGCGCAAGTTGTCCGCCAACAGAATGGCCTATACCAATGACTTGTGTGGGTGCGTAGTTTGAATCTTTAAAATGTGAGACAGCTTGTGCAACATCTTCAGTTGGACCAGGCCAAGGGTGTTCTGAGCCACGACGGTATTCGATATTGACAACTGAATAGCCTGCATCAATAAAAAAATCGATATAAGGATCCATCATTGATTTGCTATATTTTTGGCGCCAATATCCCCCGTGAATCAGCACAATCCATGCATTGAATTGAGCCTGTTGGTTTTCGTAGACATCGTAGTGTTGATCTTCATGTGTGCCATATTTGATTTGTTCAACCATGATTGAAGCTCCTTTATTGTGAGATTATTTTCTTCACTTATACCCTGCTTTCATATTAGTCAACCGTAAAGATAGTTGTGATGCACGTTAATAACTCAGTTTGATAAGAAGATGATATTGTTCAAGTGATTAAAAGGCAAGTCCCAATGTTGATATGATAAAATAAATACGGTGATTAAAATGATAGAAATTGGTCTAACAGGGTGGGGCGATCATGACACCTTGTACGAAGATTTACAAAGAAAATCAGATAAATTAAAAACATATGCAAGTCACTTTCCAGTTGTTGAATTAGATGCTTCATATTATGCAATTCAGCCTGAACATAATATTTTAAAATGGATTAGAGAGACACCTGAACGGTTTAAGTTTGTTGTGAAAATCCATCAAGCATTAACGCTTCATGCTGATTATCATGATTTTGCGGATTCGATTGCGCAATTGTTCAACGATTTTCGATTAATGATTGAACCGCTTGTTGAAGCACAAAAACTAGCGATGGTGTTAGTCCAATTTCCACCGTGGTTTGATTGCTCTACAAAGAACATTCAATACATTCGTTTTGTACGCGAGCAGTTGAAGCAATTTCCTGTATGTATAGAATTTCGACATCAGTCTTGGTTTAAAGGCGACATGAAAGAGCATACGCTTGCCTTTTTAACAGGACATCAACTCATCCATTCGGTGTGTGATGAACCTCAAGTGGGTGAGGGCAGTATTCCTTTTGTGAATCGAATTACGCATCAAACGGGATTAGTTCGATTTCATGGGCGAAATCAATACGGGTGGACTAAAAAAGATATGTCTGATCAAGAATGGCGTGATGTACGCTATCTTTATGATTATTCTGAAGTGGAACTTCAACAATTAGCTGACAAAATCAAGTTATTAGATCATAAAGCAGAGCAAGTCTATGTTGTTTTTAATAATAATTCAGGTGGACACGCTGCAAATAATGCAAAATACTTCCAGAAATTATTAGGAATAGACTACGAAGGACTTGCACCGCAACAACTTAAATTATTTTAAAGGGAGGTTACAATTTTGAGTATAGTTATTCTTATATTAGTGGGTTTTCTCTCCGCTATTATCGGTTCACTCGTTGGAATCGGTGGCGGTATTATTATTGTCCCTACGCTCATTTACTTTGGTGTCACCATGAATGTTTTAGATGGGATTACGCCTCAAACTGCAATTGGGACATCCTCAATTATTCTTATTGCGACCGGTCTTTCTTCAACGATTGGTTATTTGAAACAAAAACAAGTTGATATCAAAAATGGCTTTTTATTTTTAATTGGTATTATTCCTGGTGCGTTAATCGGTGCGTATTTAAGCCAATATTTAACAATCCATTCATTCAATTTATATTTTGGGATCTTTTTAATTGTAGTAGCAGTAATGTTGATGATACGTCATCGCATTCCACCAATCAAAGCGTTTCAACAAGAACGTTATATGAAATCTTTTACTGATGCGCATGGAGAACACTATCGCTATGGTGTCGTCCCTTCCATCGCTATTATCGCTTCATTCGTCATTGGTTTAACGGCAGGGTTATTTGGCATTGGTGGGGGTGCATTGATGACACCGCTCATGTTGCTCGTCTTTAGATTCCCACCTCACGTGGCTGTGGGTACGAGTATGATGATGATATTTTTCTCGAGTTTAACAGGTTCAGTAGGTCATATCGTTCTTGGTCATGTCTTATGGGGGTACAGTATTATCCTAATCATTTCCAGTTGGATTGGTGCACAGATAGGTGTAAAATTAAATAAAACCGTCAAGTCTGACACAGTCGTATTGATTCTACGACTTGTCATGTTAGCATTAGGCGTATATTTAATTATACGTTCATTCTTTAATTAAAGTGAGGCGATATTATGCGTTTAACGATTTATCATACAAATGATATTCACAGTCATTTGCATGCCTATACACGTATTACAGCATACCTCCAAGCAACGCGACCAACATTAACGCACGCTTCACGTTACGTCGATATTGGGGATCATGTCGATTTATCACTTCCTGTGACAGAAGGCACATTAGGTAAACGGAATATTGAATTATTAAATGAAGCAGGTTGTGATGTGGCGACAATAGGAAATAATGAAGGCATGACGATTTCTCATGAAGCGCTTAACACGTTATATGACGATGCGACATTTAAAGTGACTTGTACGAACGTATTAGATGAATCAGGCAATTATCCACGGCACTTTTTGTCGTCTTATATTGAAGAAATAGAAGGCGTTCGTATTATGTATGTAGCCGCAACAGCTGCTTTCACGCCGTTTTATCGTGCATTGGATTGGGTTGTCACAGATCCATTTGATGCGATTAAAAAAGAAATAGACGCTAAAAAAGGACAATATGATGTTTTGATTGTACTCAGCCATGTCGGCATCTTTTTTGACGAAAAACTATGCGAAGCGATTCCAGAAATTGATGTCATTTTTGGCGCACACACACATCACTATTTTGAACATGGGCAAGTGGAAAATGGGGTATTAATGGCTGCAGCTGGCAAATATGGTCATTTTCTAGGAGAGGTTACGCTCGATATTGAGAATCGAAAAGTTGTCTCTAAACAAGCGATTTTACATCCGTTAGATACGTTACCTGAAGTGGAAACGCATTTTGAAGAAGAAGGCCGCGCATTATTAGATCAACCGATTGTGACAAAGAGAATGACATTGCCTCGAGCTATGAATTATATTACGCAAACAAGTTATATACTTGCACAAAGTGTCCATGAATTTACAGAAGCTGATTGTACAATAATTAATGCAGGGTTAATCGTAAAAGGCTATGAAAATAAGTATTTAACAGAATATGATGTGCATCAAATGTTGCCACATCCGATTAACGCGGTACGAGTGAAACTCACAGGTGCGCAATTAAAAGAAGTGCTGTTGAAAGCGCGAGAACAAGCCTATATGTATGAACACGCACAGGGATTAGGTTTTCGTGGCGATGTTTTTGGAGGCTATATTTTATATGATGCTGGTTTTATCGCATCTAGTGAGCGCTATTTTGTTAAAGGTTTAGAGATTGACGATGATGAAATATATACGTTAGGCACGGTAGATATGTATACATTTGGGCGTTATTTCCCAATGTTGAAAGATGCAGAAATTACGTATTTAATGCCTGAGTTTTTAAGAGACATCTTTAAAGATAAATTATTGACAATATAAATAATAAGTCTCGTACATTTTAATTTTGTGTGAAGTTCGTTATAATGTATTGAGACCTATAAATTACGGGAGGTTATCCGCTGTTATGGCTACTAAAAATGAAGAAATTTTACGTAAACCGGATTGGTTAAAGATAAAGTTAAACACGAACGAAAACTATACAGGGCTTAAAAAAATGATGCGCGAAAAAAACTTACATACCGTTTGTGAGGAAGCTAAATGTCCTAATATTCATGAATGTTGGGGAGAACGTCGTACGGCGACATTTATGATTTTAGGTGCGGTATGTACGCGTGCTTGTCGTTTTTGTGCTGTTAAGACAGGTTTGCCGAATGAGTTGGACTTAGGTGAACCGGAACGTGTTGCACAATCAGTAGAAACAATGAATTTAAAACATGTCGTTATTACTGCTGTTGCACGTGATGATTTGAAAGACGCTGGTTCTAATGTATACGCTGAAACCGTACGTAAAGTGCGTGAACGTAATCCATTTACGACAATTGAAATTTTACCGTCTGATATGGGTGGTGATTATGAAGCGTTAGAAACGTTAATGGCTTCAAAACCTGATATTTTAAATCATAATATTGAAACAGTACGACGTTTAACACCAAGAGTACGTGCACGTGCGACGTATGATCGTACTTTAGAATTTTTACGTCGTTCTAAAGAATTACAACCAGATATTCCAACAAAATCAAGTATTATGGTGGGATTAGGAGAAACAATTGAAGAGTTGCACGAAACAATGGACGATTTACGTGCCAATGGCGTTGATATTTTAACAATTGGACAATATTTACAACCTTCTCGTAAGCACTTAAAAGTACAAAAATATTATACACCTTTAGAGTTTGGTAAATTGCGTAAAGTAGCTATGGAAAAAGGTTTCAAACATTGTCAAGCAGGACCATTAGTACGTAGTTCATATCATGCAGATGAACAAGTTAATGAAGCGGCGAAACAAAAACAACAGCTTGGTGACCAACAACTTAAAATATAAAATCCAGGTGATAGCAACATGATAAAAGTAGGAAATCACTATTTTGAATTAATTGAGTCTTATAAAGATGGATTTAATGAAGATGATTTTATCGCGAGATATTCTGAGATTCTAGATAAATATGATTTTATCGTAGGCGATTACGGTTATGAGCAATTAAGACTTAAAGGGTTTTATCATGATTCGTACAAAAAGGCAGACTTTAATAAGCGTTTTTCAACGATACAAGATTATTTATATGAATATTGTAACTTTGGTTGTGCTTATTTTATTGTCCGTCGTTTGTCGAAGCGCGAAGCTGAAGCGCAACTGGGGCATGAAGGGGCACCTTCAGAAGAGAACAAGCTGAAAGATGTTAAAATTCAGCCAACAATTCAAGATTAATACCATTTTATGATTAGCGTGTAAAAATAGAGAGATAAGCGGATAGACACGCAAAGGTCAGAAGATGTTTAGGCTTGGTTGTGTATGTTTTGGTAAAAACTATGCCCAACTTGAGTCATCCCTTATCAGGTGAGGCGAAATTTTAGCCTGTATACAAAAAGGGAGGTTGGGACAGAAATCCCAAAATAAATAGCGCTCAGATGATTTTTAATAGAAAATCGTCTGGGCGCTTCCTTGTTTCTTACTATTACAGTTAAAAATAAATTACTTTCGTATCATTTAATTCATAACGACGAAATCTAAAAGACCGATGGATTTTATTGAATCACTTCATTTAAATAAGCAGTAATTTCGTCTGCTTCTTCATCACTGACACCTAATATATAGGAAATGTAACCTTCCTCTTCTAAATCATCAGTTCCAATAATGCCAAACTTATTTGTCTGTGTATTTAACACCAAAGTTTTCCCATAATGACGATCTGTTTGAATCAACACGAGATCATAGCGGCTATGTTCGCCGACAAAGCCAACGAATCTAATCTGAGAAGGCTCAACATCATCATATAAAAACATATCTATCATCTTGTATACTCCTTTAAAATCATACTATGCCAAGTATAGCGATAAATGAAGTTGCATGCAAAATTGTGATATGATAGAGAAGAATAGGGGTGACATAAAAGTGTATTTCGTTGACAAAACACAATTAGAAACTAAACTCAAATATTTAGACCAATTAACCCAAGATTATCCAGAAGTAAAATCCAATTCATACGCATTTGAGCGTGTGGCACAAATGTTGATCGAGTCATCTGTTGACATCGGCAATATGATTATTGATGGCTTTATATTAAGAGACCCTGGAAATTACAAAGATGTGATTGATATTTTGGAACTTGAAGGTGCAATTTCTAAAGAGACTCAAAATATCTTACATGAAACGATTGATGTGAGACGTCAGTTTGTTCATTATTATGACAAGCTAGATGCGACACAATTAGTACCTTTATTTGATAAAGCCGTGCCGTACTATCAACAATTTATTAAAGAAATTGTCCAGTTTTTAGAAAATGAAAATGTACCAGTGACAGCATTTGGTAAAGGAGAGAAAGCGTGAATGAAAGCTTATAAAGGCTATTTAATCGACTTAGACGGAACAATGTATAAAGGCAGCCAAAAAATTGAAGGTGCTGCGGAATTTATTGATTATTTGAATCAAAATGATATTCCGCATATTTATGTGACGAATAATTCTACAAAAGCACCCGTAGATGTTGTCGATAAGTTAGCGAGTTTTGACATTTCAGCTCAACCAGAAGAAGTTGTGACCTCTGCAATGGCGACTGCGGATTATATTAGTGGAGAACACCCAGGCGCTACAGTATATATGCTAGGTGGAACAGGCTTAGCAACAGCTTTAGAGGAGAGCGGACTTCAATTGAAAGATGATATTCATGTGGACTATGTGGTAATCGGTTTAGATGAAGCGGTCAATTATGAAAAATTAACAAAAGCGACATTAGCTGTTCAAAATGGGGCGACATTCATTTCAACCAACCCAGATCCGTCTATCCCTAAAGAACAAGGCTTTTTGCCGGGGAATGGTTCGATTACAAGTGTAGTGACTGTATCTTCTAAGCAGACACCCATTTTCATTGGGAAACCTGAAACACCTATAATGGAAAAAGCACTTGAAATGTTGCAATTAGATAAAAGTGAAGTGGCCATGATAGGCGATCTTTATGATACAGACATTATGTCAGGCATTCATGTAGGAATGGATACCATTCACGTCCAAACAGGTGTAACTTCAAAAGAAGAGGCAATGAATCGAGAAACACCGCCTACATATAGTGTAAAAGATTTAAATGAATTGCGTGAAAATCTTATAAAAAGCGAGTGATTATTCATGGAGAAAATTTTAGTCACAAGACGTATTCCTCAAAAGTTTTTAGAACGATTAGAAGGATTAGGTGAAGTTGAGATGTGGGATCATGAACTAACACCTATGCCTCGCGAACAGTTTTTGGAAGCGGCGAGAGATAAAACAGCATTACTCGTAACATTAAGTGAACGTATCGATGCGGTGCTTTTTGAAGCAGCGCCACAATTAAAGGTTGTCGCGAATATGGCTGTCGGTTATGACAACATTGATCTTCAAACAGCTGAACAAAATCATGTGCAGGTTGCTAATACACCAGGTGTTTTAACTGAAACGACTGCTGAACTAGGCTTCGCTTTAATGATGGCCACTTCAAGACGAATTGTCGAAGCAGAAAAATATGTGCAACAGGGACAATGGGAAAGTTGGGGTCCATACTTGCTTGCAGGAAAAGATATTTATCAATCGAAAGTAGGTATTTTCGGCATGGGCGAAATTGGGCGTGCCTTTGCGAGAAGACTTAAAGGCTTTAATGCGGATATTTTATATCATAATCGCTCAAGAAATATGAAAGCGGAACATGAACTGGGTGCTTTTTACACCTCATTTGATACATTAATTAAAGAAAGTGATTTCGTCATTTGTACAGCACCTTCTACGCCTGAAACGCAAAATACGTTTAATAAAGAAGTGTTTAAAAAAATGCGAAATGATGCCATTTTCATAAATATCGGTCGCGGAGACTTAGTCGTTGAAGAAGATTTAGTGGAAGCAATAGAAAATGGTGAGATTGCGGGTTGTGGATTGGATGTGGTACGTGATGAACCAATTCCTACAGATCATCCACTATTAAAATATCCAAATGTGATTGTGACACCTCATATTGGTAGTGCGTCAGTGTTAACAAGAGATCAAATGATTCAAACCTGTATTTTAAATATTGAAGATGTCATTCAAGGTTATTTAGCGCGTAATCAGGTTGTCACGAATACACATTAATTTTAAAGTGCCTTTGAAGAAGTTAAGCACGAAAAACTTATCCATTTTGATATATCTTTTAAATATTAAAATGGATGTGGATGAGTCAATTCATCATTCATTTAGTTTTTGTCGTTATGAACTAAATGATATAGAAGTCATTTATTGTAACTATAATAGTGCGTCATGGCATGCATAAACAAAGTCATACCATACGAAGTTTTATTATAAAAAAGTAGCGCTAAGGTAATTTTCTATTAAGAAAATCATCTTAGCGCTATTTATTTTGGGATTGCTATCCCCAGTCTCTGTTTCCTTTTATATCCCGTTAACAATCTAATTCTATATTGAGTTTATGATTAGAATACTTGTTCTACCTCTACAACACCAGGTACTTCTTCTATTAAAGCACGCTCGATTCCAGCTTTTAGTGTGATGGTACTACTTGGGCAAGTCCCACATGCACCGAGTAATTGAAGTTTTACGATACCATCTTCAACGTCGACAAGTTCACAGTCCCCCCCGTCACGTAATAAGAGTGGACGTAGTTTTTCAATCACTTCTGCAACTTGATCGTACATTGTCGCATTTTCAGTTGGCATGGATAATGCCTCCTTTCAAGTTAAATGGTTCTATTTGAGCTTATTTTTTTATTATAATAGAAGTAGAACAAAAAATCTATTGAATCAATTAGGGGGCATACATGAGAAAAGTGAGTGTGGTTGTCTATGGCGCGGATGTTATTTGTGCAAGTTGTGTGAATGCACCAAGTTCTGAAAACACGTATGATTGGTTGAAAACATTATTACCTAGGAAATATCCAGATATTGATTTTGAATATACTTATATTGATATTGAAAAAACAACTGAAAACCTAACAGATCATGATGTGCAGTTCATTGAACAAATTCAAGAAGACGAATTGTTTTATCCTCTTGTAACAATGAACGATGAATACGTAGCTGACGGATATATTCAGCTTAAACCGATTAAACGTTTTGTCGAACAACATTTTGATGTCACTGCAGAATAAAAAAAGCGTCAACGAAGCGTTAGAAATTAAAATTGACATGTTGTGGTAGGGTGATAAGTGAAGTTTGCCTGTTTATGGTGACACATACAATGGATTGAATGGGGAATAAATGTTAGCCTATTTCTAAATATTTAAGCGGTACAGCGTCAAAAGTTCGACGTTTGTACCGCTTCATTTTAGTTATGTTACATGTATAGAAAAAGCGTTGAGGATTAACCATTATGGTGTTTATACAACCATAGCACACCGGATTTTAATATGGATGCAAGTCGGCCAGTGACAGTTGTATCCATCAAGTAAGCAAAGCCTTTTTTCTCTCCTAATGAACCTAAAAAGCCCGGGATTTTAATTTCTGGCATCTGTTTAGGTAACGGTTTGCCAGCCCATTGTGTTTTTAAGACCATCGCAATTTGGTCTGCTTGTACTTCAGCAAGTTGAGCGCTCGGAGCGTGCGGTAGATTTGCGCAATCTCCAACAACATAAACGTTTGGATATGTTGGAATTTGATGATACTGATTGACCATAACGCGATTACTACGGCTGAGGTCAACTGGTAAATTCCTTACGATTTCAACAGGTTGTATGCCAGCTGTCCAAACAATTAAGTCATGTTTGTTTTCAGTTTCTTTATTGTAAAGGATGCCCGGTTCAACTTTAACAATATCTGAATTAGGGACGACTGTAACATCGTTCTCTTCAAACCATTTTTTAACATAATTACTTAGTTTTTCTGGAAATTGATTAAGGATGCGTTCGCCACGATCGTATAAATAAATTTTTAAATCGCTACGACTTTCTCTCAATGCACTTGCCAACTCAATGCCACTTAGTCCCGCACCGACAATACCCACTTGAGCGTTAGAAGGGAGTTCACTAATATCGTGGTATGTTTTTCTAGCTTTTTGCAGTGTTTGAATACTATAAGTATAAGCTTTAGCCCCTGGCACATTATGATACTTGTCTTCACAACCTAAGCCAATGACAAGTTCATCATAATCCACCTTGTTTTGTCCTACTGAAATAATTTGATTATCTAAATCGATATCTGTAATTTCACCATAGACTGTATTGGTTCTGTCGTGATGTGGAAAATTAACACGTACTTCTTTGTCAGACTTTGAGCCAGCTGCTAATGCATAGAACTCGGTTTTAAGTCCATGGTAAGGCATGCGGTCGATTAACGTAATATGATAATCTTCTGGAAGCGCATCAGGTAGAATTTTAGACATAATACGCATATTGCCGTAACCGCCACCTAACAAAACTAAATTCTTCATTTTTGAATACCCCTTTAGAGATGAAATTTACTATTCACACATTAAACATTTACCCCTTATGATCAATGCGGATAGTTGCATAAAATCCTAATTTCTTAATACTAATTATATCTTTTTTTCGAAAACCATACAAACATACTCAAAGTAAAATAATTGTAAAATTTCAATTATATATTGATTGTATTCAATAGAAACAGGATGTGGAAGGTGAGCGACTCCATAGAAGAAAAGGTTAAAGTTTGTTATAATGGCATCACTAAAAAATAGAAGAGGGTGTAAAATGAATCCGATTGTCGAATTCTGTATTTCCAATATGGCAAGAGGCTCAGAATCAGTGTATCAAACGTTAGAGAATGATCCGAATGTTGACGTTCTTGATTATGGATGTTTACAAAATTGCGGCATTTGTTCTTCTGGTCTTTATGCGCTCGTCAATGGAGATATGGTAGAGGGTGACACACCTGATGATTTATTACAGAATATATACGCACACATAGAAGAAACATGGATTTTTTAAGGGAGGCTTTGCTATGGCTACAGTAAATTTAACAGAAGCAGCAGCTTATGAAGTGAAAGATATGTTGGAACAAAATGATATGCCAGAAGGTTATTTAAAAGTTAAAGTTCAAGGAGGTGGCTGTACAGGCCTCACATATGGAATGACTGCTGAACCAGAACCAGGCGAAAATGATGAAGTTTTAGAATTTTTTGGGCTAAAAGTCCTTGTGGATAAAGCGGATGCTCCAATATTAAATGGCACAACAATTGACTTCAAACAATCATTAATGGGCGGTGGCTTCCAAATTGATAATCCGAATGCTATTGCTTCATGTGGCTGTGGAAGCTCATTCAGAACAGCACAAGTCGCAGGTACACCTGAAGATTGTTAATTAGGAAGTTTTGAGAATGTGATTAAAGCAGTAGGTATCGAGTTTGTTTCTCAACAAACCCAATACCTACTTTTTTAGTTGTCATTTTTTAACGGTTGGTGAAACATTCGCTAACCGTTATGTTAATTATTATGACCTAATATAGGAAAACTAGAGAGTTGGAACTATGAAATCCTCATACATACTAAAAAAGGCCATTTGTATCGTTTATAATTGAATTTTTGACGAAAACATATTGGAGATGAGAAAATAGAAAAGTATATTAAACAACAAAGTCGGAAGCTGTTACAATCTTATGACATATTAACTTGAATTCAATTCTAAAAAACTATACACTTATTAATGACATTATTTTTACAATTGATATACTGTAAAATTTCGAGGGTATACAGTATATACAAATCATTAGATTATATTATGAAAGAATAGGTGAATACAAATGGCAGAACGCAAAAAAGTACTCGTTTTAGGTGCTGGTTATGCTGGCTTACAAACTGTGGCTAAACTTCAAAAGCAATTATCTGAACAAGATGCACAAATCACATTAATCAATAAAAATGACTACCACTATGAGTCAACTTGGTTACATGAAGCTTCAGCTGGTACGATTAGCTATGAAGATGCATTATATCCAATTCAAAGCGTGTTGAAAAAACATGTTGATTTTGTGTGTGCTGAAGTGACTAAGATTGATCGTAATGCAAAAAAAGTTGAAACAACACATGGTATTTTTGAATATGATATTTTAGTCGTAGCATTAGGTTTTGAATCAGAAACTTTTGGCATTTCTGGTATGAAAGAACATGCTTTCCAAATCGAAAACGTGCATACTTCACGTCAAATTTCTCGCCATATTGAAGACCAATTTGCGAATTATGCCGCTTCAAAAACTAAAGACGATAAAGATTTAGCTATCCTTGTTGGAGGCGCTGGTTTTACAGGTATCGAATTTTTAGGTGAATTAACTGATCGTATTCCAGAATTAGCGAATAAATATGGTGTAGATCCAAGTAAAGTTAAAATGACTTGTGTTGAAGCCGCACCAAAAATGTTACCAATGTTCTCTGATGATCTGGTTAGCTATGCTGTGAGCTACTTAGAAGAACGTGGCGTTGAATTTAAAGTTGGTACACCAATTGTAGCAGCGAATGAAAAAGGATTCGTTGTAAAAGTAAACGATGAAGAACAACAACTTGAAGCGAATACAGTTGTATGGGCTGCAGGTGTAAGAGGTAGCCATTTAATGGAAAAATCATTCGAAGGTGTAAAACGTGGTCGCATCGTAACAAAACAAGATTTAACAATCGAAGGTTACGACGATATCTTTGTTATTGGTGATGTTTCTGCATTTATTCCTGAAGGTGAAGAACGTCCATTACCAACAACAGCACAACTTGCAATGCAACAAGGTGAAAAAACGGCAACAAACGTTGCTAAAATATTAAAAGGTGAATCTACTGAGCCATTTGTATACAATGATCGTGGTACAGTATGTTCATTAGGTCATCGTGATGGTGTAGGTGTTGTATTTGGTCGCGAAATCACTGGTAAAAAAGCTGCATTCTTAAAACGCGTGATTGATACACGTGCTGTTTTCAAATTAGGTGGTATCGGCTTAGCATACAAAAAAGGTAAATTTTAATAGATTGAGTTGAAATGAAACTGTTTAAATGCTAAAACAAACACAACTTACCTGTCTCTTTCATGGTATCAGTGGCTCACAGATATTTTTTCATCAGTCTGATTAAGTGATGCGCTAAGTTGCTGAGTTGTCATAAGCTTATCATCACCGGTAACGACACAATTATATTTAGAATAATGACAATGAATATATTGTTTGATGAAGCATAAAAAAAGTATATGCAAATGAGAGCAGAAGTCCTTTGCCTATACAAAGACTAAAATAGTCAGCCACATGGGGGCGGGAGTTAGGAATCTTAATCAATGATAGGATTTCTTTTCCGCCCCCCTATTTACATACTTGAAAGGAGTGAATGTAGTGGGAACACAAAATACAGCGCATGCGACAGTTATTGTTGCAGGAATCCCAGAACATTTAAATCAATATTTTGATGAAGTAAAGCAAGAACAATCACTTTATGATGCATTAAGTGATTTGAAAGCGAGCCATATTATCAGTTCTCAACGCGGTGAGGTTGCTTCAACTGCGGTATCGATTGATAATGAAGTACGCCATTTGATTACTGTTGGATTAGGGAATATCAATCAAATGGAAGAAAAAGATTATTTAAAAATTTGGGGTAATTTATTCCAATACTTACAAAAGAAATCTATCTCTAAAATAGAGCTTAAAGCGAATACATTTTTATCAAAATCTTTAGAATCTAGTACCGTTTTTAATTTAATGGGTCTACAAAGCGAGCAATCAATTTATCAATTTGATGATTATAAATCTGATAAGAAACCCGCTTTTCGTTTAAAAATGACATCTACAGATCAGTATTTGCAAGATGAAAAGAAAGCAATTGAAGCGGGTCAAAAATTAGGACGTGCCATTAATAAAGCACGTGATTTAGGTAATATTCCGCCTAATATTATGACACCTCAATATTTAGCTGAAACAGTGGAACAATACTTTAAAGATTCAGCTGTTAAAGTCGACATTAAAGATGAGCAAGCCATTCAACAAGAAGGTTTTGGTTTAGTTCATGCTGTCGGTAAAGGTTCAATTAATCCACCTAGAGTCATCACTTTAGAATATTATGGTGACCCTGACAATTCAGACCGAGTGGTCGCACTAGTCGGTAAAGGGATTACTTATGATTCAGGTGGTTATACCATTAAGACACGTACAACAATGCCGACGATGAAGTTTGACATGTGTGGTGCAGCAAATGTTATTGGGATGATTGAAGCGGCAAAAGAGCTTAAACTAAAAGTCAATATCGTCGCAGTCATTGCTGCTGCAGAAAATATGGTAGCGAACAATGCAATGAAACCTGATGATGTATTTACTGCGTTAAGTGGAGAAACAGTTGAAATTCCAAACACAGACGCAGAAGGTCGACTTGTTTTAGCGGATGCGACATTCTTTGTGAATCAATACCAACCACAAATCATTTTAGATTTTGCGACTTTAACAGGTGCAGCGATTGCAGCTCTAGGTGAAGATAAAGCTGCAGTATTTAAAAAGAACGTTGATCCTAAAGCATTAGAAGAAGTACTTCAATCAGCACAACGATATGAAGAGCTTGTTTTTGAACTGCCTATTACTGAAACTGAACGTAAAAAGTTAAAATCTTCAGATGTTGCTGATATAACGAACCATGTGAACTCACCGGGCGGCGCTTTATTTGCAGCTGCTTTTGTGACACATTTTAGTGGTGAAACACCCCACTTACACTTCGATATTGCAGGGCCTGCGACAACCGAAAAAGCATCACATAGAGGGCCTAAAGGACCAACAGGTTACATGATTCCAACTGTTGTGGATTGGTTAAAAACACAATACGGAACAATTGATAGTGAATAGGTCTAAGTAAAAATCATTGAGAAAAACGTTGAGGTTTGAGACATGATGACCTGAAGTATATAGGTTTGTTACCAAAAAGAGTCATCACGTACATCATATCCGAAATAGTTTTAATTCACGTATTAATAGACATGAGAGTGAGAAGGTATCTAAATGTATAAGATATCTCTTCTTGCTCTCTTTGTTGTTTGAACTGCCTGTTACCGTTTGATTTTATAAGTGGCTTGAAATGATTTTAATTAAAAAGGGCTTATATTAAGTTTTAGTGGCTTTTTAATAACGCAATAACTTTTTAGTGCTTCAACAAGTCCTAGATTTTACAGTCGATTGACGAAATGTATGATAACTGTTAGTATATTAAACATACACTTTAACTCGATAATGAACTAAAGGAGATTTTGGAATGAATTCTGTTTTAATTGCAGTTGTCATTATGATTATACTTTGCTTATGCAGACTAAATGTTGTCATCAGTTTGTTTATCAGTGCGCTTATAGGTGGTTTACTTGCAGGCTTACCTTTGCATCATACGATTTCTACGTTCACTGATAATATTGTAGATGGCGCAGAAGTGGCGTTAAGTTATGCATTACTTGGTGGTTTTGCTGCCTTAATTTCATATAGTGGTATTACTGACTATCTTGTAAAAAAGATTATTCAATCGATTCGTGCAGAAGAAACGAAAGTATCCCGAATTAAGATAAAAGTCTTAATTATTGTGAGTTTACTGATGCTCAGTATTATGAGTCAGAATGTCATTCCAGTACATATTGCGTTTATTCCTATTGTTATTCCGCCTTTACTCAGCTTATTTAATGAGTTGAAAATGGATCGACGTTTAATTGCAATGATTATTGGTTTTGGTCTCTGTTTCCCATACGTGGTGCTGCCATTTGGTTTTGGTCACATCTTTCATGAAATCATTCAAAAAGGTTTTGAAAAAGCGCATCATCCAATTGCTTTTAACTCGATTTGGAAAGCGATGCTTATTCCAGCGTCTGGTTATATCATTGGCTTAATTGCTGCAATGATTTATTATCGTAAACCTAGAATTTATAAAGAAATTAAAACTGATCAAGCAGAAGCAACTGTAGAACTTAAGCCATATGTGCTTGTTGTAACCATTGTCGCGATACTTGCAACGTTTACCGTTCAAACTTTGACGGATTCAATGATATTTGGCGCATTAGCTGGTGTCCTTGTTTTCTTTGTTTCAGGACTATACTCTTGGAAGAATTTAGATGACCAGTTTGTCGATGGTATTAAAATTATGGCCTATATTGGTGTGGTCATATTAACTGCTAATGGTTTTGCTGGCGTGATGAATGAAACAGGGGATATTCAGAAGTTGGTCAATAGTCTGACGCTTATCGCAGGAGACAATAAATTTTTAAGTATTATTTTAATGTATATTATTGGACTTGTTGTGACGTTAGGTATCGGTTCATCTTTTGCGACGATACCGATTCTTGCAGCATTATTTATTCCTTTTGGAGAATCTTTAGGAATGAGTACGATGGCATTGATTGCTTTAATTGGTACAGCAGGTGCATTAGGGGATTCAGGTTCACCAGCAAGTGATTCAACATTAGGACCGACAGCAGGATTAAATATAGATGGTCAACACGATCATATCCGAGATACATGTATTCCTAACTTTGTTTTTTATAATGTGCCGTTGATTATTATGGGAACAATTGCAGCACTTATATTATAATAAACGAGAAAGGGGGACAATAAGATGACACATCTTATGGAACTATTAGAGATTAAAAAAGTGAGTGAATCACCAGGCTATGTTAAATTGTCTATGCCTGTATCCGATAAGGTTAAGCAGCCTTTCGGTTATTTACATGGTGGCGCGACAATGGCGTTAGGTGAAACGGCATGCTCAATAGGATCATTCAATTTATTAGAACCGAGTCAAGGTATCCCTGTAGGCTTAGAAATGAATACAAATCATATTAAATCTGCACGAGAAGGTATGATTTATGCTGAAGCGCGTATTTTACATGAAGGGCGATCCACGCATGTTTGGGATATTCGTATGACGAATGAAGATGACGAATTGATATCAGTAATGCGCGGCACACTCGCAATTAAACAGATTAAACGTGAGTCAGTTTAGCTACGATTATACAAATACGAATCATATGTGTGAAAGCATTCAATCACATTCTTGTAGTAATAAAGATGTGTGTATGCACGCCTTACTTAATACGAATAAAAACCCGAGATGATTTCGTGATTTTCACGAAAAATCTCGGGCTTATTAATGTTGTTCATATAGCCTCAGTAGATAATCAAATTAAATCAATGAAAAACTATAACTTCGTACCTTTCATGTCATCTTTAACTTCATCTAGCTTTAAACGCTTTGAAGCGGGTGTCTTGAGATTATAAGCTGATTTCAAGACTAAATGACTTGAGAGCGGACCAGTCAAAAATACAAATGCGATACCGATTAAGAGTTGAAAATTGACGTAACCTTCTTTACCAATAAAGTAAATAAAAGTTCCTGTTAGTAAAAGCATTGTACCTAAAGTTGCTGCTTTACCCGCTGCATGTGCACGTGAATAAACATCGTCAAGTCTTAACATCCCAATCGCAGCCAATGCACTAAATAATGCACCAATGATAACAAGTATCAATCCTATACTAATCACGATTGTCTCTGTCATGTTCAATCACCTGACCTTTGTCCATAAATTTCGCGAAAACAGCAGTGCCTAGAAAGGCGAGAATACCAATTAATAAAATCGCAACAATCATATAATGTGTATCGAGTATGATTGAAAACAGGCCGACGATAGCCATTAACTGTATACCGATTGCATCTAACGCTACAACGCGATCAGGTAAAGTTGGCCCTAAAATCACACGGACAAGGATGGCTAAAATCGAGAGGACGACAATAACTAAAGCGATAATAATAAAAACATCAAAGTTCATTACGATTCACCCACCTCTCTCACTGCTTTTTCAAGAGAACCTTTAATACTCGCCACTTCTTCTTCTTTTGTTGAAAAGTTTAAACAGTGAATATATAAGCGTTTCATATCATCATTCACACCGATAACAACCGTACCTGGAGTTAATGTGATGAGATTGGAAAGTAACGCGACTTGCCATTTATGTTGTAAATCTGTTTCATAAACAAAGAAAGCAGATTCATTTTTAATTCGCGGTTGAAGAATAATACGCAATACATCGATATTTGCTTTAATTAATTCGATTAAGAAAACAAAGATAAGTTTAATGATTTTGTATAGCGTAATGATATAAAATCGGCCGGGCAAGATTTTGCGCATCAAATAAACTAATAGTAACGCGAAAAGGTAGCCTAGGACGAAAGAATTCATCGTATAACTATCTGATAAAAACAACCAAAATATTGCTAAAATCAAATTAATCACTATTTGTACTGCCATATTACTTCACCCCCCAATACGCTATGAATGTAAGTGTCAGGTTGATAGAACGACTTAGCTGCTTCTGCGACAATAGGGTATAATTGTCCAGCACTTAAACCGAAAGCAACAGCGATGACAACGGATAGGATACCGACAGCGAGTAATCCACGGTGATGCAGTCTTGGATTATAGACATAGCCATAACTCTTTCCGAAGAATCCTTTTAAGAAGATATTCATCACAGAATAGAGCACGACTAGACTTGAAAGTAAGACAATGATACCTGAGGCATAAAAGCCTTCTTCAAAAGCAGCACGAACGATATAAAGCTTACCGTAGAAACCACTAAATGGTGGAATCCCAGCTAAGCTCAGCGCAGCAATAAAGAAAGTCCATCCTAAAACTGGATAATGATGGATTAATCCGCCAAAGTTTCTTAAATCAGTAGTCTTCGTAATTTTATACATAATACCAATTAAAAAGAATAATGCTGCTTTGATAAGCATATCGTGCAGTGTGTAGTAAATGGCACCGATAATGCCAGATTTGGTCATCATAGCGACACCAACGAGAATCACACCGACAGCAATCATAATATTATATAAAATAATACGTTTGGTATCTCTAAAACCGACAGCCCCCACACAACCAAAAATAATGGTTAATAGGGCTAAAGCTAACACTGTGTAATGTGAAAACGTCAGTGTATCATGGAAAAATAAACTCATTACACGTGTCAATGCGTAAACACCGACTTTTGTTAATAGGGCACCGAAAAATGCGATGATTGCAAATGGCGGTGCATAATACGCGCCAGGTAACCATACATACATAGGGAAAGCACCCGCTTTAGTAGCAAATACAAATATAAAAAGAATGAATGCAATGCTGAGTAAGCCGGGATGATCTTTACCCACAACAGATAGCTTTTGACTAATATCGGCTAAATTTAACGTTCCGACAATTGAATACAAGATACCAACAGCGATAACGAAAAATGCAGATGAAACCACATTGACAAGGAGATACTTAACACTTTCTTGAAGTTGGATTTTTGTTCCACCAATGACCATTAAACCGTAAGAAGCCATTAAGAATACTTCAAAAAATACAAACAAGTTAAAAATATCGCCTGTGATAAATGCCCCGTTGATTCCAGTGAGCATCATCATAACAGTGAAATAGTAATAATACGTTTCACGATGTAACCCAATCGATTGGTATGAGAATAATATAATCATCATCGTGATAATGGTACTCGTTGTAACGAGTAAAGCACTATATAAGTCTAAGACAAAAACAATACTATATGGGGCTTTCCAAGAACCTAATTCTAAAATAATCGGATGACCGGCTTGCCAAACATGAGTTAAATTGAGGATTGAAAAGCCTAATGTCACTAATGTCCCGATTAATGCAATATAGCGTTTAATAAAAGGGCGGAGGCCACTAAAAATTAAGAGTATCGCGGTAATAATAGGGACCACTAAAACCGCTACGAGTAAATTCTCAGTTATCATCTTCTTGTGGCACTCCTTTCATTCTTTCTACGTTATCTGTACCTAATTCTTTATAACTTCTAAAAGCTAATACTAAGAAAAAGGCTGTGACTGCAAAAGAAATAACAATTGCAGTTAAGATGAGGGCTTGTGGAATAGGATCAACATAATCTGTGACCCCTTTTTCATAAATCGGTACATTTCCGTTTTTAAGCCCACCCATTGTTAACATAAATAGGTTTGCAGCATGTGAGAGCAATGTCGTACCAATGATAATTCTAATTAAACTTTTAGAAAGAATGAGATAGACACTGATTGAAGTCAGTATGCCGCAAACAATAATCAATACAATTTCCATTACTCATTCTCTCCAATCGTTAAAATTATAGTGAGCACAGTGCCCACTACTACAAACAATACACCTGTATCAAAAATAACAGCTGTATGAACGTGCATAGGTTGTAACAATGGTAAAGGAATTTCGAAAGCACGATGTGTAAAAAAGTTTTTACCATATGTCCAACTTAACATTGGTGCACCGACACAAAATGTTAAGCCTAGTGCTATAAGCTTTTTAAAGTCCCAAGGAAACACTTTACGTAAAGTCTTAACGTCAAATGCTACAGCAATAATAACGAGCGCACTTGAAACGAGAAGTCCACCAATAAAGCCGCCTCCAGGTGTGTAATGTCCAGCTAAGAAAAGTGAGAAGCCAAACATCATAATCAAGAAAAAGATAATCAGTGATGAATATTGTGCAATGAGATCATTTTTCTGTCTGTTCAATCTTCTCAACCCTTTCGTATCCATTTTTGTGTTTCGCACGTAATTTAATTAATGTGTAAATCCCCATACCAGCAATACCGAGCACAGAAGATTCAAATAATGTATCAGTACCACGGAAGTCTACAAGTATAACGTTGACCATGTTTTTACCTTGTGCCAAGTCATACACATGTGCTTTATAAAAAGCACTAATAGATTCGAAATGACGATTACCGTATGCAATCAAGCCAAGGATAGTGACCACAGCACCAACCCCAATAGAGATAATTGCATTACCGACTTTGTATCTTACTGACTCATTGTAGCGACTCATATTTGGTAAGTGATAGAAACAAAGTAAGAAGAGTGCTGTTGAAATTGTTTCAACTACAAATTGGGTTAATGCTAAATCTGGCGCATTAAAGAAAATAAAGAATATCGCCATAGAATAGCCGACAGCACTTAACATAATGATGCTAAAGAGTCGTGATCTAGCAAAAATGATCATAACTGCAGCAATAACAATCGTCACAACTGAAATAAATTCGTAAGGTCTAATAGGTGAGACTTTCACAAAATCAAAAGAAAATGGTAACGATACGAGTGTGATGAAAGTCAAGAGAATCATTGTTGAAAAAATAATGACTAGGTTATTACGGTTGAATCCTGTCATATAAGTGCGTGTAATTTGAGTCGCATAATATGGTGTATAACGACCCGTTTGATCGTACCAGTGGTTTAATGTAAACCATTTAGGTATACGTCTCAACACAGGTGCCCAAGAGTTGAATGTGAGTAATAAGCCTGCGCCGACAATATAAATCACTAATGTTGATAGGAATGCTGGTGTGAAGCCATGCCATAAGTGGAATGAGGCTTCAACTTTATCAACGTTGGCAATAGATTGAACAGCGGGTTCAACTAATGGAGAAGACACAATACTTGGGAATAAACCAAACAATATCACTAATGTAGATAAAATAATTGGTGGAATATTCATCAGAATAGGTGCTTCATGTGCTTTATTAGGCAACGCATCAGGATGATGTTGTCCTAAAAAGATTTCCGAAATAAATTTAAATGAATAAACAAAAGTAAAAATACTTCCGACGACTGCCACAATTGGAATTAAAATACCAATTGTATTCAAACTGAATAGTGAAGCATGTGTGACCCCAATCATCGCTTCTAAAAATTGCTCTTTAGATAAGAAACCGTTAAATGGTGGCACCCCAGCCATACTTAAAGAAGTAATGATGGAAAGCGTAAAGGAAATAGGCATAATCGTCATTAAACCGCCCAATTTACGCGTATCTCTCGTACCAGTCGCATGATCGACGGCACCTGTAATCATAAATAAAGCACCTTTAAAAGTCGCATGGTTGATTAAATGAAAAATCGCCGCACTGTAAGCGACAATGTACAACTTACTGTCGGCACCTTCAAAGTGATAGCTCACGGCACCTACCCCGAGCATCGCCATAATCATACCTAATTGGGAAACAGTTGAAAATGCCAAAATCCCTTTAAGATCTTGTTGCTTAGTCGCGTTCAGTGATGCCCAAAATAAGGTCACTAAACCGAATAGCGTCACAGTCCATATCCAACCTTGTGACACAGCAAAAATCGGTGTTAAGCGAGCTACAAGATAAATTCCTGCTTTTACCATTGTTGCCGAGTGAAGGTAAGCGCTGACTGGTGTCGGTGCTTCCATCGCATCCGGTAACCAAATATAAAATGGAAATTGTGCAGATTTAGTCATTGCACCTATAATGACAAAAATCATTGCTAATATAAAAATAGGAGATGACTGAACTTGATCGACATGCTCGATGATTTCACGAATACGCCATGTGCCTGAAGCGAGGTAAAGTAAAATAAAACCACCCAATAATGAAAGACCACCAAAAACGGTAATCATCATAGACTTCATTGCACCATATAATGATCTTTCTTTATGTCTCCAGAATGAAATTAATAGGAAACTTGAAAATGATGTTAATTCCCAAAAGAAATAAAGTATGAGTAAATTGTCAGAAAGGACGACGCCTAACATCGCACTCATAAACATTAATAAATAGCAATAGAAGTTACCCAGTTGTTCAGACTGGCTTAAATAACTAATTGAATATAGTACAACAAGACTCCCTATGCCAGTAATGAGCAAACTGAATAATAAGCCAAGGCCATCGACATAAACATCAAAGTTCATTCCGATTTGTGGCATCCAAGCAACTGATCGTTCAGTAAATTGCCCGGACATTGTTGGTTTAATATATGAAAAAAAGTAAACAAACAATACTACCGGTATAGGTAATACAAACCAACCCAGATGAACCCGTTTATAGAAACGATATAAGATTGGAATGAGTATTGCGAATATTAACGGTAAAAGGACCGCAATATGTAACCAACTCATAGATTGACCTCCTTTTAAAAAAACTACGATAAGAATATTATACATGATTATGAAACTTGTGAAAAACATGGCAGACCAATGGTTGGCTCGATTTTCATATCCTTTTAAATAAGAAGAAACTCGTCTATATTAAACAAAATTTATTTTATACTGACGTGAATAATCGGTCTTTAAACGTGTTAAACAATCTAAAGATGCATGCGCATAAGCGGTATCCAATTCATTGAGTTGTGTTTCCAAGTTAGTGATTGCACGTTGTAATGTTACGGTGTAGTCTTCAACTTCTCCGTCAAAAGGTTTCAATCGACTTTGTGGTGTGTATCTTTTTTCGTACAAACTCAAAGCTTTACGCTCGTGGAAAAATACACCTTCCACTTCATTCGGATGATGAAGGTCACCTTGTTTAGGATGTTTAATAACTTGTAATACTTGAACTAAACATTGGTCTGAGCCTTCTTCAACAATTTTTACAACATAAACCCCCGTTTTGTGAGCAAATCGGTAAAGCATGATAATTCCATCCTCTCTCAAATATGTTAAAATGATACGTATATATCAGTTTATCACGAATGGAGTATGAAAATGACTAACTATCCACAATTGACAAAAGAAATACAAGAAAATGAAATTAAAGTTGTAATGCATACAAACAAAGGAGATATGACATTAAAACTATTTCCAGACATTGCACCTAAAACAGTGAAAAACTTCATTGAATTAGCACAAAAAGGCTATTACGATGGCATCACTTTCCACCGTGTCATTAATGACTTTATGATTCAAGGTGGAGACCCTACTGGAACAGGTATGGGTGGCGAAAGTATTTATGGTGGACCATTTGAAGACGAGTTCTCTATGAATGCATTTAACCTTTATGGTGCATTATCAATGGCGAATGCAGGACCAGGTACAAACGGCTCTCAATTTTTCATTGTACAAATGAAAGAACTTCCAGCTCAAATGGCGAGTCAACTTGAAGATGGCGGTTGGCCAAAAGAAATTGCTGAAGCCTATAAAGAAAAAGGTGGGACACCTTGGTTGGATCAAAAGCATACTGTTTTTGGACAACTTGTTGAAGGTGAAGCGACTTTAGAAGATATCGCAAATGTAAAAGTGGGTGCACAAGACAAACCTGTTTATGACGTTGTGATTGAATCTATCGATGTTGAAGAATAATCAATGAATGGAGGTCATCATTTGTCAAATAATGGTTGGAATATTCGATTTTATCATTATTTAGCGGATTTAAATCCTACACAATTGAATGACCCAACAATGGCATACGCAGATGTTAACGAAAAGATGGTTGTAGTACATCAAATAGGCTAGACAGAAGCGGTCAACATGCAAATAGAATGTAGTATTTCATAAGGAATAGTAAAGTCGGTAAAAATCGCGAGTGGTTTTTATCGACTTTTTCTTTGTAGAGCAAATAGTGTGTATAGAAAGTGATTTAATTTAATGGCTAAAATAGTGTACTTTTTAATTTTTAAGGTAAAATAATTTTAAATGACGGAAGATTCTGTCATATCTAATCAATGGAGGGATTTGTCATGCCGAAAAAGCTATTTAGTATTGATTTGAGTAAGAAAATGGATCAACAAGCACAACCTGGACACAATCGTTGGCACCCAGATATTCCAGCAGCGTTTTCAGTTGAGCCAGGTGAAGCGTTTCGTATGGAATGTTTAGACTGGACAGATGGGCAAATTTCAAATAATGATGATCCTAGTGATATTAAATATGTGAATCTCAACCGTGTTCATGTTTTAAGTGGTCCCGTTTATGTGAACAATGTCGAGCCAGGTGATTTGTTAGTCGTTGATATTTTGGATGTTGGTGCCTTTCCAGAACATGAATGGGGATTTAACGGTATTTTTGACAAGACAAATGGGGGGAGTTTTTTAGTCGACCATTATCCGAATGCACAGAAATCGATTTGGGACTTTCAAGGTATTTTTGCATCCAGCAGACACGTACCTGGTGTTGAATTTGCAGGTGTCATTCATCCTGGTTTAATTGATGTTGCACCCTCTCACGACATGCTAGCAGAGTGGAATAAAAGAGAACGAGCACTTGTGGACACTGACCCGAATCGAGAGCCTCCGCTTGCGAATTTACCTACTGAAGATGCGGTCGTACTTGGCACTTTAAAAGGAAAAGACTTTGATCGCGTTGCTAAAGAAGGGGCGCGTACAGTACCACCACGTGAAAACGGCGGGAATTGTGATATTAAAAACTTATCGAAAGGTTCGAGAATATATTTTCCAGTATACGTTAAAGGTGCAAAATTATCAGTAGGTGACTTGCATTTTTCACAAGGTGACGGTGAAATTACATTTTGTGGCGGTATCGAGATGCCTGGGTGGATTGATTTAAGAGTGAATGTGATTAAAGGGGGCATGGAAAAGTATCAAATTAAGAAGAATCCAGCGTTTAACCCAAGCCCTGTGCTGCCGAACTACTCGGACTATATAGTGTTTGAAGGCATTTCGGTCAATGAATTTTCAGGAAAACAAACATATTTAGATGCAAATACAGCTTATCGCAATGCTTGCCTGAATGCGATCGAATTTTTAAAAACACGTGGTTTTACAGGTGAACAAGCATACATGTTACTCGGATCAGCACCCGTGCAAGGAACTGTTGCAGGCATTGTTGACGTTCCGAACGCATGCTGTACGATAGCCATACCACGTGAAATTTTTAAACCAGGCGTCCTGCCAGAGAAGGATGAATTCTAATGCCAAATTATTCTTATACATGTACGAACTGTGGTACTTTTACGATTCGGCAACACATTTCTGAGCAGCATGAAACTGCGTCATGTCCGTCGTGTCAGCAAATCGCCAAACGAGAATTTCTCGCCTTTCAAACGTATAAGATGGATGCGAATGTTAAACAACGTATTGAAAAAGGTCAACAACCGCGTCTTGTCAAAAAAGAAGATTTGCCTAAAAAAATCACTCAATCACCACAAGTTACACGACCGTGGATGGCAGGACATTAAAAATAATATGAAATAACACAAAAAAGAGACGGGGAAGTCACGCCTCGTCTCTTCTATATATAAAGGTTTAAATTACATTTTAACAACGTTCGCCGCTTGAGCGCCACGTTCGCCTTCAACGATATCAAAGTCAACACTTTGACCTTCTTCTAAACTTTTGTAACCATCTCCAACGATTGCTGAGAAATGTACAAATACGTCGTCTCCATTTTCTCTTTCAATGAAGCCGAAACCTTTTTCTGAGTTAAACCATTTTACTGTACCGTTATTCATAAAGAATACCTCCAAGTGCTTTTGCACAAATATTTGCAATAAATTGATTGATTAAAAAAGAGGATATTCTAAAAAATACACTACAATTAAATTCAAGATCTTTTATTACGTGAGATTAACTATACACGTAGTTATCAATAAAGTAAAGCTTTTATTTTTTTGAGTTTGAAAATAGAGGTTAAGAAATTAAGTATATCTATGGAAAATGGCCTTAAAATTGAACATAAATCCACCAACATGCATTTAAAAGATAAGCGTATACGTAAAGCTAATAGTGTGACATGTGCAGGCGAATGGTTTTTATAAATCAAAGCGGTAAAACAATAGAAAACCGATATACAAGTCTCGCTTATACATCGGTTTTTGATTATTTTGATTCATATTGCATTCTTTTTTTTGACTGTTTCACCCAATAAGGCAAGCGTTCTTCTAAAGTCTGAAACCCATATTTCTCAGTTTCCTGAATTTCATCCAATACTGAATATTTTCCTTTTCTACGCTCATAATTTTTAAAGTAATCATTATCTTTAAGTGATAAATTTAGCTTTCCATTACTATCAATGGAAATGATTTTTGCTTTCACAATTTGACCAGGTGATAAAAGCTTTTTTAAATTATGCACATAATCATCCATAATTTCGGATATATGAATAAGTCCTTCAGTACTGTCAGGGGTCTCAACGAAAGCGCCGTAGGGTTGTATACCAGTCACACGCACTTTGACATGTTGTCCAACACGATACTGTCTTTTCAACATTCATAACCCCTTATTGAATTGATATTAACACTTTAATCATAGCATACATTTTTCTAATATCCTAACTATTCGGTGCAAGACTGACTTTTTCTAGTCATTTCATACGCATCACTCTCTTCAATAATAAAATATTGAACGATGTTTGATATGTGTTAAGCCATATTCATGAAGCTTTGTAAGGGTACTGGAACTGTATGTCGGATAGTTGCAAATGACGATTCATCCACGCTATAATGCAAGTAAATGAAAGCGCTTAACATTTACTTAAAAACATGCCTCTGTTCATTGGATGATGTGTTTTTAAAGTGATATTAAGTGATCGTTTTTTTATGAATGGTTTGGTTAAAGATTTTCTTTTACAAACAGATACTTCATATGTCATGATATATGTAAGGGCTTTCTAAAATAAACAAAGGAGGATTTTTGAATGATTCCATATCAACATGAACCATTTACAGATTTTACTAAAGAGGAAAATCGTGAGGCATATTTTCGAGCATTAGAAAAGGTGGAAAGTGAACTTGGAAAAGAGTATCCATTAATCATTGGAGGAGAACGTGTTTTTACAGAAGAAAAAACACGAGTTTACAACCCTTCTAATCGTGAAGAAACAATCGGTTACGTGTCTAAAGCGTCACAAGCGCATGCAGAGAAAGCGTTAGAAGCAGCGAAAGAAGCGTTCAAAACGTGGAGAACTGTAGATCCTAAAGTACGTGCAAATATTTTATTCCGAGCTGCAGAGATTACACGTAAACGTAAACACGAATTTTCTGCATTACTCTCTAAAGAGGGCGGTAAACCTTGGAAAGAAGCAGATGCAGATACAGCAGAAGCGATTGACTTCATGGAATATTATGGTCGACAAATGCTTGAATTAAAAGATGGTAAGCATGTTCATAGTCGTCCAGGCGAATACAATCAATTTGACTATTTACCAGTGGGTGTCAGTGTCGTGATTTCGCCATGGAATTTTGCATATGCTATTATGGCCGGGACAACTTCAGCGCCAATTGTAACTGGAAATACCGTATTGCTGAAGCCTTCATCCAATACACCTATTATCTCCTATAAATTTATGGAAGTTCTTGAAGAAGCAGGTTTACCAAAAGGGGTAGTTAACTGGATTCCTGGTTCATCAAGTGAGATTGGAGATTTCTTGATTGAAAATAAAGATGTAGGCTTGATTTCATTCACAGGTTCTAAAAATGTAGGTAAAGAAATTATTCAAAAAGCAGCTGTGATACAAGAAGGACAAAATCATATTAAACGTGTTATTGCTGAAATGGGTGGTAAAGATGCCATTGTAGTTGATAACGAAGCCGACTTACAAATTGCGACAGATGCTATTGTTTATTCCGCGTTTGGATTCTCTGGTCAAAAATGTTCAGCATGTTCTCGTGTCATTGCCCATCAAGATATTTACGATGAGCTGTTAGAACGTGTTAAAGAAGCAGCAGAAAAGATTAAAGTAGGTAACGCTGCAGAACCAGACACTTATGTAGGACCGGTTATCGATCAAAAATCATTAGATAAAATTAAAAAATATATCGAAATTGGTAAAGAAGAAGGACGTATCGTGACAGGTGGTAACACAGATGAAGAAAAAGGTAACTTTGTCTATCCAACGATTATTGCTGATTTAGATCCTAATTCACGTATCATGCAAGAAGAAATTTTTGGACCTGTCGTCGGTTTTACAAAAGTAAAAGATTTTGATGAGGCGATTCAAGTTGCCAATGATACAGAATACGGCTTAACAGGTGGTGTCATCTCAAATAACCGTATGAAACTAGAGCAAGCACGACGTGACTTCATGGTCGGTAACTTGTACTTTAACCGTGGTTGTACAGGTGCGGTTGTTGGCTATCAACCATTTGGTGGCTTTAAAATGTCAGGTACAGATTCTAAAGCAGGCGGACCAGATTATTTAGTCTTACACATGCAAGGTCGTTCAGTTTCAGAGCATCTCTAATATTTAATTAAATAACAATGGTATGAAATCTAAAGAGGTTCATATCAACTGTAGGGTAAATCATTAAGAAAGACGTTCAAACCTTAGATATGAAAAGGCCATGAATGATATTTATCGATTTACCCTATACTTTCATATAAAAAATTTCAGAATTGCAGAAAAGGGGTAGACGGCATGGATACAAAATCTGAAAAAATTATCGAAAAAACAAACCATTATGGTGCACACAACTATCTTCCTTTACCTATCGTGATCTCAGAAGCTGAAGGGGTTTGGGTTAAAGATCCTGAAGGTCATCGCTATATGGACATGCTAGCCGCATATTCAGCAGTAAATCAAGGACATAGACATCCTAAAATTATTCAAGCAGTAAAAGAACAAGCCGATAAAGTTACACTTGTGTCACGTGCATTTCACAGTGATAATTTAGGAGAATGGTATGAAAAAATATGCCAATTATCAGGTAAAGAAAAAGCATTACCTATGAATACCGGTGCAGAAGCGGTTGAAACCGCATTGAAAGCTGCACGACGTTGGGCTTATGAAGTCAAAGGGATTAAGCCAAATGAAGCGGAGATTATTGCGATGGAAGGGAATTTCCATGGTAGAACAATGGCGCCAGTTTCTTTATCATCAGAAAAAGAATATCAGCGCGGGTATGGCCCACTTTTAGAAGGTTTTCAAAATGTTGAATTTGGAAATATTGCGCAATTAAAAGCAGCAATCAATGAAAACACGGCAGCTGTATTAATTGAACCGATTCAAGGGGAAGCGGGTATTAATATTCCGCCTGAAGGCTATTTAAAAGAAGTTAGAGACTTGTGTGATGAGTATAACGTTCTTTTTATTGCTGATGAAATTCAAGCAGGTTTAGGGCGAACTGGTAAATTGTTTGCGACAGACTGGGATAATGTTAAACCAGATATTTATATTTTAGGTAAAGCATTAGGGGGCGGTGTTTTACCGATTTCGGTTGTATTGGCTGATAGCGAAGTACTGGATGTCTTTACACCAGGCTCACATGGTTCTACTTTTGGAGGCAATCCTTTAGCTTGTGCGGCTTCAATTGCTGCGCTTGATGTGATTATTGATGAAGACTTACCAGGTCGTTCATTAGAGTTGGGAGAATACTTTAAAAAGGCATTACTTGAAATCAATCATCCAGCGATTAAAGAGGTGCGAGGACGTGGCTTGTTTATAGGTATAGAACTGCATGAAAATGCACGTCCGTATTGTGAAAGACTTAAAGAAGAGGGACTGTTATGTAAAGAAACACATGATACAGTGATTCGATTTGCACCGCCATTAGTAATTACAAAGGAAGAATTGGACTATGCCATTGAAAAAGTGAAAAAAGTGTTTTCTGAGGGATAAAATGACTCCTAAACATGCAGAGTGAAAAGAACTTTAAAATAAAATTGCTTGTGTTACAATACTCATGTAAACGAAAACATTATAGTAGGAAAAAGAGGCGAAATGGATCATGGCTGAAAAAAATAATTTAGTGACGTCAACGCAAGGTATCATAAAAGAAGCAATGCATAAACTGGGTTTTGATGATGGTATGTACGAATTAATTAAAGAACCTTTACGTTTTTTAACTGTCCGTATTCCAGTCAAAATGGATGACGGTACAGTAAAAACTTTTACGGGTTATCGCGCACAACATAACGATGCTGTAGGACCTACTAAAGGGGGCGTACGCTTTCATCCTGATGTAGATGAAGAAGAAGTAAAGGCATTATCAATGTGGATGACATTGAAATGTGGCATTGTAGATTTACCATATGGTGGGGGTAAAGGTGGTATTGTCTGCGACCCACGTCAAATGAGTATTCATGAGGTAGAACGCTTGTCACGTGGCTATGTTCGTGCGATTTCACAAATTGTTGGACCAACAAAAGATATTCCAGCGCCAGATGTATTTACAAATTCACAAATCATGGCGTGGATGATGGACGAATACAGTCAAATGGATGCCTTTAACTCTCCAGGATTTATCACTGGGAAACCGATTGTTTTAGGGGGATCTCAAGGTCGAGATCGTTCAACAGCATTAGGTGTTGTTATCGCGATTGAAGAGGCTGCAAAACGTCGTGGTAAAACAATCAAAGATTCACGTATTGTCATTCAAGGTTTTGGTAATGCAGGTAGCTTCTTAGCGAAATTCTTGTATGATCAAGGTGCTAAAATCGTAGGTATCTCTGATGCATATGGTGCATTACACGATCCAGAAGGTTTAGACATTGATTATTTATTAGACCGTCGTGATAGTTTTGGTACGGTAACAAACTTATTTGAAGATACAATTTCTAATAAAGAGTTATTTGAATTAGATTGTGATATTTTAGTGCCTGCAGCAATTGCAAATCAAATCACATCTGATAACGCGGCTGATATTAAAGCTGAAATCGTTGTAGAAGCGGCAAATGGTCCAACAACACCATCTGCAACTAAAATATTGACAGATCGTGGTGTATTACTTGTGCCTGACGTATTAGCAAGTGCAGGTGGCGTAACGGTTTCTTACTTTGAATGGGTACAAAACAATACAGGTTACTACTGGACTGAAGAAGAAGTAAACGAAAAATTACGTGAAAAATTAGTGAATGCATTCGATACGATTTATAACTTATCTCAAAATCGTAAAATCGATATGCGTTTGGCAGCCTATATTGTAGGAATTAAACGTACCGCTGAAGCTGCACGTTACCGCGGTTGGGCATAATATTAGCTGCATCAATTCACGATTTAATACTGGATTGAAAACCGTATTAAGCATGATATTTTCAATTGCAAAAAGTAAATAAACATACAGCATTGTGTTGTATTTGACGTCAATAAAGTTCGAAAAAACACCCCTGAACATAGAGCCACCAATCTCTAAATGTTCAGGGGTGCTTTTCGGTTTTACATATTTAAAAAAATAAGTATAAAGTCTATAACGATGACATTATCTTTTGTTAGCGAATCTGACTTAGCTATTTTTGGAGTGATGAGAGACCTAACTTATGACGAAGGTTTGACCTGTTTTGTAGTAGTCGATTGATTTACATCGCGATAGACATCTGGGTAGTTCGTAAAGAGTCCTGTCACACCATAATGATTTAAGCGTTGCATCGTTTGACGATTATTAACAGTGTATGGGTGAATGTACAAACCTTTTTGTCGTAAAGCTTTCGTATTTTGAGCATTTAAATCTCTATAATCAGGACCAAGACCTACTGCATAACTTTGCCAGTTGTTTACTTGCTGCTGATAATGATGTTTTAGTTGTCCTTTATTTAACAATTGAATCAGCGGGACATTTGGATTGAGGTGATGTATTTTTTTCAAGCTGTCTGATGAAAAAGACTGTATAACAACTTTTCCATTTCGCAATTGGCATTGATGGTCTAAACCATATTCATGCAATTTTTTTAGAAGTTTTTCTTCCATACCAGGATAAACGTTAGGTGATTTTGTTTCGATATAATAATTGGCATGGTGGCCATAACGTTTAAATATTTTATCTAAAGTAGGGACCTTTTGGCCGACATATTGCGGGTTTTGTAATTTAGGATGTGCTTTATTAAACCAACTGCCTGCATCTAATTTTTTTAGCGCTTTAAGTGTATACTGATTAACGCGTCCTTTACCATTGGTAGTTCTATTGACCGTTTCATCATGCATCGCAACAAGATGACCGTCTTTTGTCATTTGTAGGTCAATCTCAAGGTAATCAGCGCCCATTTCTTTGATGCTTTTATCATAAGACGCAAAGGTATGTTCAGGTGCATAGCCACTCGCACCACGATGGCCGATATTGACATGAGGTTTGTTTAAAACATTATGTAATGATGGAGACAATGGGGTTGCTTTCGCTTGATGAGGCGTCTCTTGTGGTGATGTGCTTGCTTCAGCAGTATAGGAAGCTGATCCTAAAAGCATTGCTGACATTAAAGTGGTAGTGGCGATATACGTCGTTATTTTTTTCATAAATACCCTCCTTACGCTATGTGTATAATTCCAAGTTAAAGGAGTAGGGAAGAAAAAACAATACTTTTAATTGAAAATTTAAAAATAATTAATATCATCATTATAAAATGGGAAAGTGTAAAATTCATCTTTTTATGCTTTGCCCCAGACAATCTCGTACCGTATCAAACAAAAATTGTAAGAAAGTATATAAATTTAGAATAGGTTACATAGCTTTTTTAGAAACCTGAAATGTTGACGTTTCGTTTGTTACATAAAAAACCAATGAGATCACAATAGATGAGACCTCATTGGCATATTTTTATTGCTTTTGAGTTAAACACTGATGAGCAACTTTGAGTTGATGCTTAACAGCTTCTTGGCCTGTAGAGCCATAGCTTGTTCTTCTTTTTACCGCTTCATCTGGCTGTAAGTATTGATAAATATCAGATTCAATGCTTTCGTGGTGCGATTGATAAATGTCGAGCGGTACATCTAATAAATACATCTTATTTTGAATACACCACAATACAATTTTTCCAACAATCGCATGTGCATCTCTAAAAGGGACACCTTTGACAACAAGATAGTCAGCTAATTCAGTGGCATTGGAGAAGTCTTGTTTTACAGTGGTGTTTAAGCGCTCCTCATTCACTGTCATTGTCGATAGCATACCTTCAAAAATACGTAACGACCCTTTTAAGGTAAGAATTGCATCAAATAAACCTTCTTTATCTTCTTGCATGTCTTTATTATAAGCAAGAGGCAAGCCTTTTAATGTTACCAACATACTTACAAGGTGACCCGTTGTACGTCCAACTTTACCGCGAATCAATTCAGCCATATCTGGATTTTTCTTTTGTGGCATAATGGATGACCCAGTAGAAAAAGCATCAGATAAAGTAATAAATTGAGCTTCTTCAGAAGACCAGAAAATGATTTCTTCAGCTAAACGTGATAAATGGACCATAGTTAAGTTGATGTGATGCAAAGTCTCGACAATATAGTCTCGGTCACTCACCGCATCGATGCTATTTTCATACAGAGATTTAAAGTTCAGCAGTTCTTGTGTTTCATGACGATCAATCGGATAAGTAGTACCGCTTAAAGCAGCAGCCCCTAAAGGTGAAATGTCAATGCGTTTAAGCGCATCTTGAAAGCGTGATTGGTCTCTTTCAAGCATCCAAAAATAGGTCATGATATGATGTGCAAAAGAAATAGGTTGCGCACGCTGTAAGTGTGTATAACCAGGCATAATGGTATCAACATGCTTTTCAGCGAGATCCAAAATCGTCTGTTGAAATGAGTGGATCATGTCGATGATGATTTGTACTTCTTTTTTAGTATATAAGTGCATATCCGTTGCGACTTGATCATTTCTACTACGACCTGTATGTAATTTTCCGCCCGTAGAACCGATACGTTGAATTAATTCATGTTCGATATTTAAGTGAATATCTTCTAATGACTCTTGAAATTCTATCTTTCCATTATGAAAGTCTTGCTGAATCGATTTTAATGCACGCACAATTTCCTGGCTTTCTTCGGTTGTAATAATTTTTTGATGAGCAAGCATTGTCGCATGTGCAATACTTCCTTGGATGTCTTCATCAATTAACGTTTGATCGAAGTGAATGGATGCATTAAACGCATCGACCCACGCTTCTGGTTTTTCTTCAAATCTACCGCCCCAGGCTTTTTCACTCATGCGCATACCCCCCGTGAAGCATTGCGTTAACTTGAGTAGGTAATCCGTAAAGTTCAATAAACCCTTCAGCTGAAGCTTGGTTGAATGCATCTTCTTTTGTATAAGTTGCAAGTTTTTCATTATATAATGTGTATTCAGATTTTCTACCATTCACAATCGCATGACCTTTGTATAATTTCACACGTACCTCACCAGTAACATATTTTTGCGTATGGTCGACAAATGATTTAAGTGCGTCTGTTAAAGGTGAGAACCACAGCCCATTATACACTTGTTCAGCAAGTTGCTTTTCAATAATAGGCTTAAAGTGTGCAACATCTTTAGTTAAAGTAATGGTTTCTAAACTTTTATGTGCATTAAGAATAACTGTCGCACCAGGTGTTTCATAGACTTCACGAGATTTAATCCCTACAAGACGGTTTTCAATATGGTCAATTCTTCCAATACCGTGTTTTCCAGCTAAATCATTTAAGTACAAGATTAAATCATCAAGAACATAACTTTTGCCATTAACATGAGTTGGAAGCCCTTCTTTGAAAGTAATCAATATTTCTTCAGGTGTGTCCGGTGTATCTTCGAGCTCTTTTGTTAAATCATATGCATCTTTAGGAGGTGCAACGTAAGGGTCCTCTAAAACACCACATTCATTACTACGTCCCCATAAGTTTTGATCAATAGAGTAAGGTGATTCTTTTCCAATTGGTACTGGAATTTGATGTTTTTTAGCATAATCAATTTCTTCTTCACGACTCCATCCCCACTCACGGACAGGTGCAATCACTTTTAAAGTAGGGTCTAAAGCTTTAATAGCAACTTCAAAACGAACTTGATCGTTTCCTTTACCTGTACAACCATGTGCGATTGCACTTGCATCAGTTGCGTGAGCGATTTCAACTAATTTCTTTGAAATAAGAGGACGAGACAATGCAGATACAAGTGGGTACGTTTGTTCATACATTAAGTTTCCTTTAATCGCATAACTCACATATTCTTCTGCAAATTCTTTTGTTGCATCGATGATATGTGATTCAGTAGCGCCCATGTCTAAAGCTTTTTGATATACAAGGTCTAAGTCTTTGCCTTCACCGACATCTAAACAGCATGCGACGACTTCATAGCTCTGTTCAATAAGCCACTGAACCGCGACACTCGTATCTAATCCCCCTGAATATGCTAAAACAACTTTCTTCTTCATAAACGTTCACCTCTGTGTTGAATTTAATATTTGTTAGAACCACTATAACACAAATGATTTAATATGCAAATATCTAAATAAATATACATTTAGCGTTTTGTGACTTTTGTCGCCCCAGTTGTAACTCAATTGAATTTGTTCACATAACTTAGTAAAATAAAACCGAGTTTAGTAAATATAGGAGGTAAAATGCATGACACATATCCAATTAGATTATCAAAAAGCTTTAAAGTTTTTTGATCAACATGAATTAGAGCAACAACAAGATGCTGTTAAGTTAATTCACCGTACAATTCATGAAGGTACGGGTGCGGGAAGTGATTTTTTAGGTTGGGTTGACTTACCTGTTAATTACGATAAAGAAGAATTTTCACGTATTAAAGAAGCAGCTAAACAAGTACAATCACATTCTGATGTCCTTGTAGTAATTGGTATCGGGGGTTCTTATTTAGGTGCACGTTCAGCCATCGAAATGTTGACACCAGCATTTAGAAAAGACACATCATACCCAGAAATTATCTTTGCAGGTAACCATCTTTCTTCATCATATATTCAATCGTTAATCGATTATTTAGCAGATAAAGATTTCTCAGTGAATGTCATTTCTAAATCAGGTACAACAACTGAACCAGCTGTTGCTTTCCGTATCTTCAAAAAATTATTAGAAGAAAAATATGGAAAAGAAGAAGCAGTTAAACGTATTTTTGCGACAACTGATAAAGCAAAAGGTGCGTTAAAACAATTAGCTACAAATGAAGGCTACGAGTCATTTGTAGTACCTGATGATGTTGGCGGTCGTTTCTCTGTTTTAACAGCAGTAGGTTTATTACCAATTGCTGTAGCAGGCATTGATATTGATGCAATGATGGGCGGCGCAGCGAAAGCACGTGAAGAGTTATCTTCTGATGACTTGTCATCAAATATTGCATATCAATATGCTTCAATACGAAATATTTTATATGCAAAAGGTTATACAACTGAAATGTTGATTAACTATGAGCCTTCATTGCAATACTTTAATGAATGGTGGAAACAATTATTTGGTGAATCAGAAGGTAAAGACTTGAAAGGTATTTATCCTTCAAGCGCAAACTTTACAACAGACTTACATTCTTTAGGACAATATGTTCAAGAAGGACGTCGTTTCTTATTTGAAACGGTATTAAAAGTTCAAACACCAGAACACAATATTACAATTGAAGAAGATGCAGAAGACTTAGATGGCTTGAATTATCTTGCTGGTAAAACAGTGGATGAAGTTAATACAAAAGCATTCGAAGGTACACTTCTTGCACATACTGATGGTGGCGTTCCTAACTTGGTTGTTACATTACCAAAATTAGACGCAGAAACTTATGGTTATGTGGTTTACTTCTTTGAATTAGCGGTTGCGATGAGCGGCTATCAATTGGGTGTAAATCCATTTAATCAACCAGGTGTGGAAGCATACAAACAAAATATGTTTGCACTTTTAGGTAAACCTGGTTACGAAGATAAGAAAAAAGATTTAGAAGCACGTTTATAAATAAAAATGCACTGTTGCCGAAGTAAAGTCGGTAAATCAAGCATATGAAGAAATAGACTTTGAGCGGATGAACAACGCATATGGTGATAATTCATTTTTGATTCGTTCGTAATCTGCTTTCAATGGGGATGGGATGTTGAAATCTAATGGTAATTTAGATTTCGCACCCGTCCCTAAATTTTTGGGTCAACAATGAAGGTGTATCGATTTTAAAGAGATGACTTCAGACTTGAGTAGGATGACAGTGTTCGATTTTAAAAATATCATTGTAAAACTATTTTGCGTATGTAAAAATGTACGTAAATATGCTTTTTTATGATAAGATAAAATTTGTTGCAGTGAATGATGTACGATAGGATGTGCGAAATTGAAGTTTCTAATTAGAACTGTTTTTGCTGGTCTACTGGCATGGGGTATTTTAGCGTTGTTAATATTATTTGTCGCAATTCCTTATCAAGTTAAAACGCCTGCTATGCAACCCACACTTCATCCTAATGATCGACTGATTGTTAACAAAATCGCTACGAGATTTAATGATATCAAGCATGCTGATATCGTTGTATATAAAAATAAAAATCAATATCATATAGGTAGAGTGATTGGTAAACCTGGACAATCTGTTGTGTATCACAACGGCCAATTGCAACTGGATAATACGCCCGTTGCTGAGCCTTACCTTCGTCATCATTATCAAGCATCGTGGTCTTTAAGGTCATTACCGCATGCGGAAAGTGATATTATTCCTCCAAATGCTTACTTAATTCTTAATGATGACCGCGGTCAACAAAATGATTCGAGAAAGATAGGGTTGATTAACAAGTCCGACATTGAAGGGAAAGTATTTATGCGTTATTATCCTTTTGATAATATTACGATTAATTTGAGACAAGAGGTGTAAACTTTGAAAAAAGAAACAGTTGAATGGTTGATTTCTATAGGTTTAGCTTTATTGATTGTAGGTTTATTATATGCATTTGTCATTAAACCTTATAATGTTAAAGGGGACTCCATGGATCCTACATTAAAAGATGGCGAACGTGTCATCGTTAATAAAATTGGTAAAACATTCGGCCACCTAGAAGACGGCAATGTTATTGTTTTCCATGCTGATGAGAAAAGTGACTATGTCAAACGAATTATTGGTAAACCAGGAGATCATGTCGTATATAAAAATGATCAACTTTATTTAAATGGTAAAAAAGTAAAAGAGCCTTATTTAGACTATAATTTAAAACACAAAACATATGACCAAATTACAGGATCATTTGATTCTAAAGACTTACCGGGTAGTGACGGTCAAAAAGAGATACCTAAAGGGAAATATTTAGTTCTGGGTGATAACCGCGAAGTCAGCAAAGACAGCCGTGCGTTTGGTTTAATTGATGAAGATCAAATTGTAGGGAAAGTTGCCATTAGATTTTGGCCATTTAGTGAATTTAAAATTAACTTTAATCCCGATCACACAGACACACAAAATGGATAAAGCATAAATTACTTAAAAAGTAGGATGGCAAAAGTCATCCTGCTTTTTTTATTGAATCGTAGCCTGCATAGTTTAAAATATTGAAAAAAGATCTATATTCGCTTAGTCAAAATTTGAGGCGATGTTAACAGGACAAGTTATATTGAGCGTTGGATTTAATAGAGATGGAGTAGAAGATAATGCTATAATGAGTCGTATACTCAACGCTCATGGTCATGGCTTTAATATTTTAAAGCGTACAAGTGAACGAATAGTTTGAACCTATTTTACAGAAGTAAAAATGAATGTTTGAACGTGTAATTAATCAAACACGGATAAGAGGGGGGATTCGATGTTTAGAACATTTATCGGACGTGCAGGTACAGGGAAAAGTACTGAAATGTTAAATGAAATCAAGCAGAAAATGAAAGAACAACCATTAGGACACCCTATTATCATCATTACACCTATGCAAGGGACCTATTTATATGAGCAGTCATTAGTCAGCGATACTGAACTTATGGGAAGTATCCGAACAGAAGTCTTGCACTTTGAGAGATTGAGTCATCGTGTATTTCAAGAATTGGGGGGAGTACATGAGAAAAAATTATCTTCTATTGCCATAGAAATGATGATTTATGATATTTTGCAAGCGTATCAACAACAACTGAAATTATACCGTTCTCAAGTTAAATACTTAGGTTTTAGTACGAAGGTACGAGAGCAAATTCAAGATTTTGAAAAATATGCAGTGACGCCAGAAATTGTTATGGAAATGGCTCAAGACCAACAATTGGAGCCACGTACGCGTGATAAGCTTCATGATATCGGTCTTATTTTCAATCAACTGAAAGCACGGATGTCATCGGAGTATATTTCGAGTGAAGATTTAATGACACGATTCGTTGATCTGATTCCGAATTCAAATTGGTTAAAAGAAGCGGAAATATATATCGATGGGTTTCATAACTTTTCTACGCAAGAATATCAAGTGATTGAAGCACTTGTTCGACATACACGCGCTGTTACAGTTTTACTGACGACGAATGGGGATGAAGACAGCTTTAGTATGTTCCGTAAACCCTCTGAATCACTGCAACATTTAGAAGAAATTGCACAGGACACACATCAACCTCTACAACGCCAATTTTTCAATCAGCCGATGCGATTTAAAACGGACATGTTAAAAACACTCGAATCACAATTTGATGCGCTTCAACCGTCAGAACATCCATTCGCAGATGGCAGTGTCGAAATACGAGAAGTAGCAACGACGCGTGATGAGGTGAATGATATAGCGCGCACAATCATAAGAGATGTAAGAGAAAAACAGTATCGCTATAAAGATATAGCGATACTGTATCGTGATCCGTCTTACGTCTATTTGATGGAATCGATATTGCCTCAATTCGATATACCTTTTAATATCGATGTGAAAAAATCAATGACGCACCATCCTATTATGGAAATGTTACGTGCATTAGCAGAAGTCATTCAAACAGAGTGGCAGTTTGAGCCGTTAATGCGCTTGTTAAAAACGAATATTCTGACTGAATCCATTCCGCGTAGTCGATATTTAATCGATATTCTTGAAAATTTTGCGATTGAAAGAGGCATTTATGGCAAACGTTGGATTGATCCAAAATATTTTGAGCTAGAACAATTTCGTAAAATGGGGCTTCGTAGACATGACAAAATGACACGTGAAGAAGCTGAAACATTTCAACGTGTAATCGATTTAAAAAACAATGTCTTTAATAAACTTTTGAAGTTCCAAGAAAAGTTATCACAAGGGAAAAATGCGAGAGATTTTGCGACTTATTTTTATGAAACTTTAGAAGACTTTGAAGTACCTAACCAACTCATGACACAACGTGATAGGTTAGATCAGCAAGAGAAACATGAAGCTGCAGAAGAAATTGATCAAATTTGGAACGGCTTTATTCGTGTGCTTGATGATATTGTGACAGTCTTTGATACACGCGAGATGACTTTGAAGCGATTTTTAGAAGTTTTAGACGTTGGGTTGAATGAACTTGAATTTTCTATGATTCCACAGACGATCGACCAAGTGACCATTGGTTCAATGGATCTTGCAAAAGTGGATAATAAAAAGCACGTTTATTTAATTGGTATGAACGATGGTATTATGCCTCAACCTATCAATGGGACCAGTTTAATTTCTGATGAAGAGAAAAAAGATTTTGAATTATATGCTGGGATTCAGTTGAGCCCTACAGCGGATATCTTGCAAATGGACGAAGCATTTGTGTGCTACCATGCCATGACGCGAGCATGTGAGCAAGTCACTTTTTCTTATAGTTTGATGGATACAAGTGGGGGAGACCGAGAAAAAAGCCCATTTTTAAGTGATATCTTTGCGATGTTTCCTCATTTAGAAACAACATCATTATCAAAAGTTCATGAGAGAGAAACGTTGACTTTAGTTGAGCATCCGCATCAGACAAAAGTCCATTTATTCGAAGCATTGAAAACATGGTTGGATGATGGTCTCGTGTCAGATATATGGTTTACGGTTTACCATGTGATGTCAAATTATGAACAACTTAATGAAGGGCTTAGTCATTTAAAAACAGCGTTAAGCTACAATAACGATACGGTTCAATTAGATACACAATTAACTTCACAATTGTATGGTCAATCTATCCATGCAAGTGTTTCACGTTTTGAAGGTTATCAAAGTTGTCCTTTCAAGCATTATGCATCACATGGATTAAGACTAAATGAGCGAACAAAATATCAATTGCAAAGTTTTGATTTAGGTACGATTTTTCATGATGTTTTACGATATATTGCAGAAAAGGTAGAAGGCCATTTCAATCAGTTGACGCAAAGTCAGATTGAACGTTTAACACAAGAAGCTTTAGATGAATTGCTTCCATTAGTGCAATTTAATTTATTGAATTCAACGTCGTACTATCGTTATTTATCGCAACGCATTGGCACAATCATTCAAGCGACCTTGATGGCTATGAAACATCAGACCGAGCATTCTCAATTCAGACCGATTGCATTTGAAAAATCATTTCGTAAAACGCCAAAAAATAGCAATGAACTTCAAGCTGAGACGTTGAAAACAAAACAAGGTGTGCCTATTTATATCAGAGGTCAGATTGATCGTATTGATACGTTTCATAAAAATAATAAAAGCTTTATCAATATTATTGACTATAAATCATCAAAAACAGCCGCTACCTTGGACTTGGTAAAAGTATATTATGGCTTACAAATGCAAATGATGACTTATATGGATATTGCACTTCAAAATAAAGAGCGGTTAGGCTTAATAGATGAAGTAAAACCGGGTGGCTTTTTATATATGTTTGTGCACAAATTTAAAGATGAAAAACGAGCTTGGAATAATGTGAATGATGATCAAATAGAAGCTGAATTTTTAAAATCTTATCAACTCCAAGGGTTATTAAATCAAGATGCCGATGTAATTGATGCCTATGATAAAAGACTGACGAACAGTTTCAAATCAGATATTGTGCCTTTAGGTATGAAAAAGGATGGTCAATTATATGCGACGAGTCGCGTTACGGATGAGGACACCATTCATAAATTGATTCATCATAATAAACGTAATTTTATAGATATTGCGAGTCGCATTATGGATGGTCATAATGAAGTCGCACCTATGCAATATCAAAAGAAACTCCCATGTTCTTTTTGTCAGTATCAATCAGTGTGCCATGTAGATAGTATGATTGATAGTCCTAAATATCGACGTGTCGATGAAAAAATTGACCCCCTTGAAATACTTGCAGCAGAGGAGGAGGAATCATGATTCCTAACAAGCCAAATGATGTGCAATGGACAGATGCACAGTGGGAAAGTATCTATGCGAAAGGTCAAGATGTACTCGTTGCTGCTGCAGCGGGTTCCGGTAAAACAGCCGTACTAGTAGAACGTATTATTCAAAGGATTTTACGGGATCATATTGATGTGGATCGCCTCCTTGTTGTTACGTTTACGAATCTTAGTGCGCGAGAGATGAAACAACGTGTAGAAGCACGCATTCAGCAAGCTGCGATAGAGGATCCGACCAATCAACATTTAAAGAATCAACGCGCTAAAATACATCAAGCTCAAATTTCAACGTTACACAGTTTTTGTTTGAAACTAATCCAACAACATTATGATGAATTGGAAATTGATCCAAATTTTCGTACAGCTAGTGAAGTAGAAAACGTTTTGCTGCTAGAGGAAGTAATTGATGAAGTTTTCGAAACGCATTATGCGCGGTTGGACCCTACATTTGTCACTTTAGCAGAACATATTTCAACAGATCGAGATGACGCTGCATTAAGACAAATGGTTAAAAATCTCTATTATTTTAGTATTGCCAATCCAGATCCCATAGATTGGTTAGACCGTCTAGAACGTCCATACCTTGAATCTCATTTACAACAGCATTATTTAGATATTTTAAATAAGTATATTTTGCTTTATTTAGAAGCGGCTCAAAATGCAATTGAAGAAGCTTACCAACAACTTGAAATGATTGGGGATTACCCAAAACACACTAATTTTATTGATCAGCATCGCCAATTCATTCGTCAAATACGCACAGATGATCAGCTGAATAAGAAGTTGCTCTTTGAATATCAGTTTGGACGTATGCCAACGAAGCCTAAAGCAGTTCGAGAAGATGAATCTTTAAATGAAGCGTATGATATTTTTAAAAGTAACTATGATCAATTTAAAGACTATTTGAGTCAAGTCCAAACTTTATTTGTAGGCCGAGAAGATGACACATTATTAGAAGAATTAAAAGATTTAGCACCGCGTGTTAAATATTTATCATTACTGACACAAGATGTAATTCATGCTTTTCGTGAGGCGAAAAAGGCGCGTAATATTTTGGATTTCTCTGATTATGAACATTATGCTTTAGAAATTTTACTTAATGAAGATGGCACGCCTTCTGAAATCGCTGAAATTTATCGACAACGTTTTGATGAAATCTTGGTGGATGAATATCAAGATACTAACCGTGTCCAAGAAAAAATTATTGCGAGTATTAAGCGTGGCAATGAATCAAATGGTAATTTGTTTATGGTCGGTGATGTAAAACAATCCATTTATAAATTTAGACAGGCCGATCCAAGTCTTTTTATCGAAAAGTATCAAAGATTCAATCAGCCAAATCAATCAAGTGGTTGGCGTATCGACTTATCTCAAAACTTCCGTTCACGTTCGGAAGTCTTAGCAACGACCAATTATCTTTTTGAACATATGATGGACACTGAAGTAGGAGAGATAGAATACGATGCAGCTGCTAAATTGTATTACGGTGCCCCATATGATGAAGTCGATATGCCAGTACAGTTCAATGTTTTCATGGTAGATGAAAATAATGAACAGACCGCGAGTGAACAAGAGGCGTATGGGATTGCTGAACAAGTTGAAGCGATACTTAAAACTAAAAAAGTTTATGACATGAAAACAGGTTCATATCGACCTGCACAGTATAAAGACATTGTGATATTAGAAAGAAGTTATAGCAATGCACGCAATATTCAACAAGTGTTTAAAGATAAAGATATACCTTTATTTGTTAATAGTAAGCAAGGTTATTTCGAGCAAACTGAAATTCGACTGATGTTATCTTTCTTGAGAACAATAGATAATCCTTTGCAAGATATTTATTTAGTCGGTTTAATGCGCTCAGTCATATACCAGTTTACAGAGGATGAGCTTGCGAAAATTAGAGTCGTGGCACCGAAAGAAGACTACTTTTATCAGTCCATTCAACATTATTTACAATATAAAGATGCAGAGCCTATGATCGTAGCTAAATTAGAGCGTTTTTTAAGTGATTTAGAAGCGTACCAATCATTCAGTTTGAGTCACCCAGTTTATCAATTGATTGATAGATTATACAATGACCATTACATCATTCAGTATTTCAGTGGTTTGATTGGTGGCAAAGGAAGACGTGCCAATTTACATGGCCTGTTTAATAAAGCGGTAGATTTTGAAAATTCAAGCTTTCGAGGTTTGTTCCAATTTATTCGCTTTATTGATCAAATGATCGAGCGAGGTAAAGACTTTGGGGAAGAAAATGTCATCGGCCCAAACGACAATGTCGTTCGCATGATGACAATCCATAGCAGTAAAGGGCTCGAATTCCCATTTGTGATTTATTCTGGTTTGACACGAGAATTTAATACGAATGATTTAGGTAAACCAGTCGTATTAAATCAACATGAAGGATTAGGTTTGCAATATTATGATGAGTCAAAGGGACTTTTTTATCCATCGTTGATATCCATGAGCATTGATTTAATCAATAAGAAAGAGTTAATCTCGGAAGAAATGCGGTTAATCTATGTCGCGTTAACACGTGCAAAAGAGCAATTGTTTTTAATTGGAACAGCCAAGCAAGAAAAGCATCTGCAACAGTTGGCGACTTCTCCGATTACGAATGGTAAATTAACCGCTATTGATCGTTTTAATGCGAAAAATCCATTTTCTCTCATCTATAGTGTGTTGAGTAAATATCAAAATAATGCTTTACTAAAACATCAACGTTTTGAGTCTGATAATGAAGTTTTAGATGCTTCTATTAAACCTAAAGTGATACAGCAACATATTTTAGCAGAGGAGATACTTCCTGCTGAGGCGGAATCAGCACAACAATTTGATCATTCGTTAGAAGCATTAGAAACAAAACTATCCCAAGAACCTTCTAATGAAGCAATACAACTGCAAATAGAGCAACAACTTTTATTTTCTTATCCTTATCAAGAAGAAATATTAAAAGCATCCAAACAGTCGGTTTCAGAATTAAAGCGACAATTAGAAACTGAACAGGCAGATACGAATTATGAAAGGGTTAGACAATACCGATTGGGTGTTGCGACTTATGAGCGTCCTCAGTTTTTACAAGAGGAAAAGCAAACGGCAGCAGAATTTGGGACTTTGATGCATACAGTTATGCAGCACCTTCCGTTTAAAAAAGAGGGATTGTCAGAAGCGGATTTAAATCATTATCTTGACAGCCTTGTTGAGCAATCTATTATTGATCATGCATCGCGACGTTTGGTCAAAACAAATGATATTCAAACCTTTATTGATAGTCAGCTGTATCGACGTATTGCAGAGAGTGATGAAGTTTATACTGAAATTCCATTCGTTGTGAATCAAGCACATGTAGAATCAAATGTAAATCAAGAGGAGCCTTCAATCATTCAAGGTATGATTGACCTTGTTTTTAAAGAAAATGGACAATACTATTTTGTTGATTATAAAACAGATGCATTAATGAAAAGAAAAGGAATGTCAGACGAAGCATTCGGAGAGATGTTAAAAAATAAGTACCGTATACAGATGACTTATTATCAACGTGCATTAGAGACATTATTAAAAAGTCCGGTGTCCGGCTCTCTGTATTTCTTTCAATATGGTGAATTAAAGATTTAACTTGATTAACCTTTAAAAATTTGTGATTTGTCTAAATTTTTCGTTATAATATCACTAAGATATACGTTAGGAGCTGATGATGAATGAAATTCTTATCATTCAAACATAAAGATGAAACTTCATATGGAGTGAAAGTAAAAAGAGAAGAAGCAGCATGGGATTTAAAGAAAATATTCGCTGATTTTGCGGAAGGTGACTTTCATCCAAAAACACTACTTGAAGGTTTACAACAAAACCAAACATTAGACTTTCAAGAACAAGTGCGTAAAGCAGTTGTTGCTGCAGAAGATAGTGGTAAAGGTGAAGAATATAAAGTACAGTTTGAAGATATTGAATTTTTACCTCCAGTCACACCAACTAATAATGTGATTGCATTTGGTCGTAATTATAAAGCACATGCTGAAGAGTTAGATCATGAAGTCGATCGTTTATATGTATTTACGAAAGCAGCTTCTTCATTAACTGGGGATGAAAGTACGATCCCTCATCATAAAGATATTACTGATGCATTAGATTATGAAGGGGAGTTAGGTGTTGTTATCGGTAAATCCGGTGAAAAAATCCCTAAAGGTTTAGCTTTAGATTATGTTTATGGCTATACAATCATCAATGATATTACAGATCGTACAGCGCAAAAAGCACATGATCAAGCCTTCTTGTCAAAAAGTTTAACAGGTGGCTGCCCAATGGGTCCTTATATTGTTACAAAAGATGAATTGCCTACACCTGAGAATGTGAACATCGTTACGAAAGTCAATAACGAGATTCGTCAAGATGGTAACACTTCTCAAATGATTCTTAAAATTGATGAATTAATTGAAGAGATTTCTAAATATGTAGCGCTTCACCCTGGAGATATCATTGCGACAGGTACGCCTTCAGGTGTCGGTGCGGGGATGAATCCGCCGAAATTTTTACAACCAGGTGATGAAGTGAAAGTTACAATCGATAATATCGGTACATTAACTAATTTCATTGCTAAACAAGAAGATTAAAAATCAAATAGCGTATATGCAGCGTTGGTACTGTAAAATAACGTTAAAAATTATATGCCTTTCAACGGCGCACTAGCGCTATTTAAGTCACTTATATTAGAGCGGGATGACGAAGTCAAATCGACTTTTGTCTCGCTCTTTTTGTGTTTAAATAGCTTATTTTTCTTATATACTTGTACGGCGCATCGCCTCCTGTTTATTTGTATTTTGTTTTAAATCGTTTTAATATAAAAGATGAAATGTTTTATTTTGCCTAAGGTTTGAAATTGATAAAATAGGCAATTTAAAATGTATAGAAGCAATCTATAGGGTGAGATGGGGAAGATTGTTTAATGAAGGAGGTTACATGGATATGGTTTTAGTTAATTTGCATATTATTAGCTGGATTATTTTATTGATTTTATTCTTTGCGGCTTATGAAAACTATTCGAGTAAACAAGGGCCAACACCTTTATTTAAATCGTTACATATGGCCACACGTTTATTTATGGTGTTTGTATTGATTACAGGTTTTTGGCTTTTAATTAAGGCATTTACTACAGCAGGCGCAAGTCATATGTTACTCACTTTAAAAATGATAGGCGGCATTGCTGTTGTCGGATTAATGGAAGTGACGATTGCCCGTAAGAAAAAACAAACGCCAAGTCGTGGCTTGTTTATTACGACATGGATTGTAGCAGTGATTACGATTATTTTAGGGGCTATTTTACCATGGGGTCCGATTACGGCACTTTTTAAATAATACGAAACTTAAAAGATTAAAAAAAGACGCGATGGGTCGTTTTACGCCTATCGCGTCTTTTTTGCTTAATCGCAAGGTTTATACAAATAAAGAGCAAAAGATTTCTAGATTACGCCAGCGCTTATTTTAAGCTTTGTACAATCTACACTATCTTCGTCAAAGTAGGCCAACAAAATTAAATTGATTGCATTGTCCTACTCTGTGCTTCAAACGACAAATTGTGAATCTATTTCGCTCTTTTATTAACGCATTAAAGGTTTCTTGCTTTATAGCCAATCATATTGATTAAATCTTTAGGATGACTGAAAGGTGGGGCATACGCAACTTCAAATTCTGTCAATTCATCGACAGTCATACGATGCATCATGGCCATCGTGAGCACATCGATACGCTTATCGACACCCATTTCTCCGACAGCTGCTGCTCTCAAAAGTTGACGTGTCTTTTTATCGAAATAAACGCGAAGATGAATGCGTGCATTACGAGGGTAATAATTTGCGCATGCAGGACTATTCACTTCGACCATTTCATAATCATAATTTTTAAGTTCTCTTGGTGAAAGACCTGTACTTGCTAAAGTATAATCGAAAAATTTAACGATACTTGCACCGAGATACCCTTTAAAAGTAATCGCATCATTACCCGCAACTTGTTCAGCTATAATACTAGCGCCTCTATGTGCACCCCAAGCTAATGGTACATGTGCAGGTTGATCAACATGACGGTAGAAACTTGTAATAATATCCCCAAGCGCGTAAATGTTTGGAATATTTGTTTGGAAACGTTCATTAACTGGAATATAACCTCTCGCATCAAGTTGAACACCTGAATCTTGAATAAATTCAGAGTTCGGTGTCACGCCTACACCTGTAATGATTAAATCATAATCTTCTACTGCACCAGAAGTAAATGTGACTGTTTTTCCTGAAATGTCTTTAATTTCTTCATTCAAACGGTAAGGAATGTTTCGTGCTTCTAACGCATCAAATAGAACTTGATTCATATCTTGATCCATTAATTTATTAACACCTTCGGAACGGTGGATGAGTGTAGGTTGTAAGCCACGCTCATACAAGTTTTCAAGCACTTCTAGACTCACATAACCCGCACCTACAATAAGGACACGCTGAACGTTATTTTGTTCAATGAAAGTATCAATTTTATCTGTATCTTCCATATTACGTAATGTAAAGAGGTGAGGCGCTTCGAAGTTAAGATGACACGCGCGTGCACCTGGACTTAAAACGAGAATATCGTAGTCATCTTCAAAAACTTCACCCGTTAAATGATTTTTAACTTGAATTTTATTAGATGCACTATTAATTTGAATAACTTCATGGTGCACTTTTACCGTTATATCTTTGCTTTCTTTAAATTGCTCTGGATTTGTTGCTAACAATTTAGAACGGGACTCAACAACATTTCCGAGGTAATAAGGTAAACCACAATTCGCGAAGCTCATATCGCGGTCTTTTTCATATACTGTGATGCTACTTTCTCTGTCTAAACGTCGTATTTGGCTCGCACATGTGGCGCCACCAGCGACAGCTCCGACAACAATGATTTTTTTGGACATCTTTTTTTTTCTCCTTTGTGTCTTTTCTATTGAATTCAATTTTTATTCTTTCGAAATATTCAAATTAAAAAATTCATTTAAATATAAACCTATACCATCTTCATTATTAGACAGAGTTGTCTCTTTTGCAACATGTTTTAATTCATCTATTGCATTTCCCATAGCCACACCGTGTTCAGCATACTTTATCATTTCGATATCATTGTCCTCGTCACCAAATGCGATAATCTGGTCGTGATCAATTTGAAGATAATCTTTAACGTAATCAATACCGACAGCTTTACTAATCCCTTTTTTAACAATTTCAATCACTGGGAAAGGGGCGCCCCAACGACGATGTTCGATATTTTCAGCGTAAAAGCGTGTGAGCATTTGTTTAATACGTGGAATCATCATTTCATCTGCTTCAATGAGTAAGCTCGTTGGATCTTCATTTAAGTTTTCTCTTAAATCTCCAACTTTTGTGACAGGGTTTCCCATACTAAAGCCCTCAAAAAGGCGATGATCAGGTTGATCTATAAAGACACAGTCTTTAACTTCAGCAATTAAATTTTGAATTTCCATTTTTTTAAGTGATTCGATGATACTTGTGGCAATTCCTTCATCTAAACGATGATGTTGCGTTTGGAATTGGGGATCATGCGGATGATGTACAAAGGCACCATTAAAATTCACTACAGGTGTATTGAGGCCAAGTTGTTCATAATATAAGCGACTGGCTCTGTACGGTCTACCTGTAGCGATCATAATTGCATGTCCCTGTTGTTGAAGCGTTTTTAGAACACGGAAAGTGTAGGGTGATATTTCTTTTTGGTCATTTAATAATGTCCCATCTAAATCTAAACAAATTAAAAATTGCTTCATTCATAATTCTCCTTAATACCAAGTTTCAATGTATCAATATCATAGCATTTTATTGTCGAAAAGTGGGGATTTTGATATATTGTTACTAGTAATAAGATTAAAGAGGTGATACGGATGGAAGAGGCACTTAAAGATAGCATACTTGGTGCATTAGAAAATGTAATAGATCCTGAATTAGGTATAGATGTCGTTAACTTAGGACTTGTTTATAAAGTAGATTTAGATGATGATGGATTGTGTACTGTTGAGATGACATTAACTTCAATTGGTTGTCCGCTTGGACCGCAAATTGTAGATCAAGTGAAAACAGTATTAGCAGAACTTCCAGAAATTCAAGATACAGAAGTGAATATTGTTTGGAATCCACCATGGAGTAAAGACATGATGTCACGTTACGCAAAAATCGCACTAGGCGTAAGTTAAATGCGTTGTAAGGTGAGCCATCATTATAAAGAGTTCGGGATATAAAGGCATAGGTAACTATGCCTTCTTGGACTTTCTTGTATAGGTGCTAAAGTCTCAACTCAATTTGGTTTAATTGAAGTACAAACTACGATGAAGCCAAATTGAATTTTGGATGCAATACAGAAATCTCATATAATCTTCTTGTTAATTATGACAATCATGTTGTAAACATGAAGATAAAGAGGGCAATTTTATGAGACGATGAAAGCTTTTTAGAAAATCAAAACCGCAAAAATGATAGAGACGCATCGAAGTGAATGTATTTTCAATTAAATATCGTTTATTTCGATATGCATATATTTTAAATCCTAAACGTTTATGATGTGGATAAATCAATTCATCGTTAATTTAGTTCTTGTCGCTATTCATTAAATGATGCCAAAGTGATTATTTTTAACTATATTAGTGAGTTATGACACGCATAAACGAAGTTTTATCATAAAAAGGAAGCGTTCAGACGATTTTCTATTAAAAATCATCTGAGCGCTATTTATTTTGGGATTGATGTGCAAACCTTTTTTATCATATAAATTCTTTTTAGTTTTGAAGGCTAAATTAGAATTGCGCGATTTGAAATAAGAGTATACAATAAATAATCAATACATAGTTTGTACAATATTACATTAATTTGGAAAGAATGATGCGTGTGTGGGATTTTGAACATAGAGGGAAAAGTCATTTAAAATCACGATATATGCCAGGGTTAGACGGATTAAGAGCTGTGGCGGTCATCGCTATTATCATTTACCATCTCAATCCACAATGGTTACCAGGTGGTTTTTTAGGGGTAGATACATTTTTTGTTATCTCAGGTTATTTGATTACGAGTTTATTGCTAACAGAATATTACAATACGGGCAAAATTGATTTAAAATCATTTTGGTTGAGACGGTTTAAGCGACTCATTCCAGCGGTATTTTTTCTGATTATGAGTGTCTTACTGTTGACGCTCATTTTTGAGCCTTCAGAAATCAAACCGATTCGTGCAGATGCGGTTGCTGCGGTTTTTTATGTTTCAAATTGGTGGTATATCATTCAAAACGTAGATTATTTTGAACAATTTGCGGTTGCACCTTTTAAACATTTATGGTCACTCGCAATTGAGGAACAATTTTATCTTGTTTTTCCAGTTGTCCTTTTAGGCTTATTGACTTTCGTACGACGAACAAAATGGATTCGAATCACTTTTTATACATTACTCTTTATATCACTTGTGACAATGGCGGTATTATATGTGCCACAAGAAAATGTCGCACGTGTCTATTTTGGTACGGATACACGTCTACAAACTTTATTAATGGGGGTTATTCTTGCATGGATATGGCCGCCTTTTAAGTTGAGTGCTAAAATCAATCAAACTTTAAAAAGTATAATCGATGCTGTTGGATTAATCGGCTTAGTGATTCTAATCTTATGTTTTAAAAATGTTGAAGAAGCAAGCAATTGGTTATATTATGGTGGCTTTTTTCTTATCTCAGGTGTCACTTTATTCATCATTGCAAGTAGTGTACATCCTTCAGGCTATTTTGCTAAATTATTAGGTAATCGGGTTTTTACATATATTGGAAGTCGCTCATATAGTTTATATCTTTGGCACTATCCAATCATTGTATTTATTCATCACCAATTTGTACAAGGACAAATACCGACGTTTGTCTATTTAATTGAGCTTCTGCTAATGTTTGGTATGGCAGAATTTTCATATCGCTTCATTGAACAACCTTTCAGAAAAATGGGGTTCCATGCTTTTACTTTCAAACAACTTAGAAACTGGCGATCGCAAAAAGTTTTACGGACTTGGCTTGTACTTATTTTACTATTACCTACTGTGCTCGTTTTTGCTGGTGCATTCAATTCACTATCAAACCATAAGGCACAGCATGTCACTGAGGTCAATACTGAAGAATTAGACAAACTTATTGTCAGACCATTACCTCTGCCACAACTTGAAATCAATGGTTTCACTGTTAAAGGAGATCATAGTCAGTATGCTTCATGGAAACCACTACTTATTGGTGATTCAGTTATGGTGGATATTGGAGATTACTTTAAATCTTATGTATCCAATGCGGATATTAATGGTAAGGTTGGACGAAATCTCATTCAAGCGATTCCGTTAGTCAAAGAGAACTACAAGCAATATAAAAACAAAGATGATATTGTCGTTTTAGAGTTAGGAACAAACGGAGACTTTACAGAGGACCAGCTTGATACGTTGTTAGACTTATTTGATAAAGCAGATATTTATGTTGTCAATACAAGAGTCCCGCGTTCTTATGAAGGACATGTCAATGATGTATTGAAAAAGGCAGCTAAAAAACGTGGAAATGTGACATTAGTCGATTGGTATCAAAAATCTGCAAATCATACAGAATATTTTGCGCCAGATGGCATTCATTTAGAGCCACCGGGTGTAAGAGCATTAACGCATAGTATCATTCATGAAATAGAAAAAAATCATCCTACAGATAAAAAATAGTACCAGTAGTAAAAGGATGAAAAAAAGAATGATGTATTACAGTCGCGATGAAAACGACCAGTTATCAGGTGGGTTTTGTCGCGACTTATTTTATAAGTAATAAATCGCAATGTTTTAAATTCAAAATACCAGGCAAATGCATAGATGTACCTTTCAAAGCGCTAGAAATTTAATTTTTTAAAAAGGTCAAAAAAAGTCAAACTAAGCATTGATTTTTCTGATAGCAAGGGGTATAATATAACTAAGGTCAAAGAAAGTCAAAGTCAACATTGACCTATTTTAATAGAGGGGTGAGCCATTTTGGATATTAATCAAATGACACATGCAATTCAAAATGCACTTCAGAAAGCAATTGATTATGCAAAAACCTATCAATTAACCAATATAGAAGTAGAAGCTGTACTTAAAGCAGTTCTCGAAGAACCAGATAGTTTATTTAAAAGTGTATTAGAGCGTGCAAATATTAATATAGAAGAGTTAGAACGCGCTTTAGATAATAAATTGAAAAGTTACCCAACAATGAAAGGCGATCAAGTACAATATGGTCAGTATATTTCGCCACAAACGAATCAACTTTTTACAACTGCAGAAAACTATATGAAAACGTATGATGATCAATTTATATCAATGGAGCACATTTTGCTAGCAGCGATAGATATTGATGAAACGATGAAACGTTTTGTTGAACATAAAAAAGAAGTGATTGTCGAAATCATTAAAAAGATAAGAGGAGGGAATCATGTGACTACACAAAACCCTGAAGTCAACTATGAAGCATTATCAAAATATGGACGTGACTTAGTGGAAGAGGTACGTAAAGGCAACATGGATCCTGTTATTGGACGAGATGAAGAAATTCGTAACACAATCCGTATTTTGAGTCGTAAAACAAAAAATAATCCAGTATTAATCGGAGAACCTGGTGTAGGTAAAACAGCAATCGTTGAAGGCTTAGCACAACGAATTGTAAAAAAAGATGTTCCTGATTCATTGCTTGATAAAACGGTATTCGAGCTCGATTTAAGTGCACTTGTGGCTGGCGCAAAATACCGTGGTGAATTTGAAGAAAGATTAAAAGCAGTATTAAAAGAAGTCAAAGAATCAGACGGACGTATTTTGTTATTTATAGATGAAATTCATATGCTAGTAGGTGCAGGTAAAACTGACGGTGCTATGGATGCAGGTAATATGCTTAAACCGATGTTGGCACGAGGAGAGTTGCACTGTATCGGTGCCACAACTTTGAATGAATATCGAGAATATATTGAGAAAGATTCAGCTTTAGAACGACGTTTTCAAAAAGTGAATGTTGCTGAACCTAATATTGAAGATACGATTTCTATTTTACGTGGTTTAAAAGAACGTTATGAAGTGCATCATGGTGTACGCATTCAAGACCGTGCGCTCGTTGCTGCTGCAGAGCTATCTGATCGTTATATTACGGATCGATTCTTGCCAGACAAAGCCATTGACCTTGTCGACCAAGCTTCAGCAACAATCAGAACTGAAATGGGTTCTAACCCTACTGAATTAGACCAAGCGAACCGTCGTGTGATGCAATTAGAAATTGAAGAAAACGCATTGAAAAAAGAATCAGATGAAGCAAGTCGTATTCGTTTGAAAGAGTTACAAGAAGAACTCGCTGAAGAAAAAGAAAAACAAGCGGCTTTACAAGCGCGTGTTGAAAATGAAAAAGAAAAAATTGCTAAAGTACAAGAAAAACGGGCAGAACTTGATGAAAGTCGTAAAGCTTTAGAAGATGCAGAAAATAATTATGACTTGGAAAAAGCAGCGGTATTACAACACGGTAAAATACCAGAGCTTGAAAAAGAATTGAAAGCACTCGAAGCTTCATTCCAAGAAGAACAAGGCGAAGATTCTGATCGCATTATACGTGAAGTTGTAACTGATGAAGAAATTGGAGAAATTGTAAGTCAATGGACAGGTATTCCAGTTTCAAAACTTGTTGAAACAGAACGCGAAAAATTGTTGCACTTATCTGATATCCTTCATCGTCGTGTGGTAGGACAAGATCAAGCCGTTGACCTTGTATCAGACGCTGTTGTACGTGCAAGAGCGGGGATTAAAGATCCTAACCGTCCAATTGGTTCATTCTTGTTCTTAGGACCTACGGGTGTTGGTAAAACAGAGCTTGCTAAAGCATTGGCTTCATCATTGTTTGATTCAGAAAAACATATGATTCGTATCGATATGAGTGAATATATGGAAAAACATTCTGTCTCAAGATTAATTGGTGCACCTCCGGGATACGTTGGACACGATGAAGGTGGTCAATTAACTGAAGCAGTGAGACGGAACCCTTATTCTGTTATTTTGTTAGATGAGATAGAAAAAGCACATACGGATGTATTTAATGTGTTGCTTCAAATTTTAGATGAAGGTCGACTTACTGATTCTAAAGGTCGTAGTGTAGATTTCAAAAATGCAATCATCATTATGACAAGTAACATTGGTTCACAAATTTTATTAGAAAACGTAAAAGATACAGGTGTTATTACTGAAGAAACAGAAAAAGCAGTCACTAGCAGTTTGAATGCATATTTTAAACCAGAAATTTTAAACAGAATGGACGATATTGTGTTATTCAAACCGCTTTCTATTGATGATATGAAAATGATTGTTGATAAAATCCTCAACAATTTAAACATGCGCTTAATGGATCAACGCATCCAACTCGAAATGAGTGATGAAGCTGAAAAATGGATGGGTGAAGAAGCATACGAACCACAGTTTGGTGCACGTCCATTAAAACGTTTTGTTCAAAGACATGTCGAAACACCTTTAGCAAGAATGATGATTAAAGATCATCTTCCAGAAGGTACAAAAGTGTATGGTTATTTAGAAGACAATGAAATACACTTTAAAGTCGAAAAACCGACGACTGAAGTAGAAGTTTAAAGCTTCATCTAATATAACTGAAATTAACTGAAACGTAAGAGTAGGACTGAAAGCAATTGTATTTTCGTGTCCTACTCTTATTATTTCAATTGTGCACAGATGTATTGTAAAAAATGTTAAAAATTTTATAGAAATATTGAGATTTACTATAAAAGCATATAATATATATGTGTGGATAAGATAATGACTTTTTATTTCTGTTTCGCACATAATACATAGGAAAAAGGTGACAAAATACATGAATAAATGGACAAAGACGACTGCAGCACTTTTAGCTTTAGGTATTGCTTCTTCAAGCGTACCTTATCAAGCATATGCAGGAGGTGGCCAAGCGACTCAAGCACAACAAACGACAGCACAAGCAGAAACTCAAGCGACAAAAGAACTAGCACAACAAAACATGATGAGTGTTTCTTGGTATCAAAATTCTGCTGAAGCTAAAGCGTTATATGCGCAAGGTTATAATACAGCTAAAGAAACATTGAGCAAAAAAATTAAAAATCATAAAGGTGGTAAAAAATTAGCCATCGTTCTTGATATTGATGAAACAGTACTTGATAATTCACCTTACCAAGCTGCGAGTGTTTTAAATGGTAAAACATTCCCAGAAGGTTGGCATGAGTGGGTAAAAAGCGCACAAGCAAAACCAGTATATGGTGCTAAAGACTTCTTGAAATATGCGGACAAGCATGATGTAGAAATATTCTATGTCTCTGACCGTTCACATGAAAAAGATCTTGACGCTACGATTAAAAACTTGAAAAAAGAAAAATTACCACAAGCTGACAAAAAACACGTATTGTTGAAAAAAGAAGGCGAAAAGGGTAAAACAGAGCGCCGTGATAAAGTACGCACTGATTACAACTTAGTGATGCTGTTTGGTGATAACTTGCTTGATTTTGATGAGCCAAAACAACCGACAGCAAAATCACGTGAAGAACTTGTAAGACAACACGAAGACGATTTTGGAAGCAAATACATTATTTTCCCTAACCCAATGTATGGTAGCTGGGAAGCGACATTGTACAACAATGACTACAGTATCAGCGCGAAACAAAAATTAGAAAAACGTAAACAATCACTTAAATATTTCGATCAAAAAACAAACAAAGTTAAAACAATTGATATGAAATAAGTATAGTAAAAGAAATAGCCATTAGAAATCTTGAATAAATGATTTCATGGCTATTTTTATTCGGTTTATATTTAAACAAATTACGATTGTAAGATCCAGCCGTTAAGCGATGGAGACTGAGTAATTCAACATACTTCATAATATTAAAGAGATAAAAACGAAGCCCGAGATGAATTCGTATAGAATACGAAAATCTCGGGCTTTATCGATGATTGAGAACGTGGGTCTCTTGCATAGTAAAGGCAATTTCAATGCCCTACTCAATAAGGCTTTCGCTAATGCGAATCGTGGTTCGGTCTACCAGCGACATCCAAGAGTGCAATCACAATAACCATAACTACAGCAAGAAAAATTGGTGTGATAAGGTTAATTGGCCCTCCACCATTAAGACTATTTAAAACAAAATTGACCATTTCTAAAAGTAAAATAGCCCAAATCAATGTGATGAAGTATTTCATTTTATATTGCCTCCATATGATTGATATTTTCATTATAATATTCTTGTAGTGATTTGTATAGCTATCCTAGCATCTCGCTTGTCTTTTTTTATCATATTGTGGTAAATTAATACCTGGTATTAAAAAATTTAAAAGAAGGTGTTCAAACCATGAATGTAGGTATTAAAGGATTTGGCGCTTATGCACCTGATCGAGTAGTTGATAATGCATATTTTGAATCGTACCTAGATACATCTGATGAATGGATTTCTCAAATGACTGGGATTAAAGAACGTAGATGGGCTAATGAAGATCAAGATACTTCTGATTTAGCTTACGAGGCAAGTGTGAGGGCGATTAAAGATGCAGGTATCAATGCGCAAGATATAGACATGGTTATTGTTGCAACATCTACAGGCGATCACCGATTCCCAACAGTAGCAAATATGTTACAACAACGTTTAGGATTAAATAAAGTGGCTTCTATGGATCAATTAGCAGCATGTTCTGGATTCATGTACGGTATTGTGACGGCACGTTCGTTCGTACTTTCTGGAGAATATCAAAATGTACTTGTTGTGGGTGCAGACAAACTCTCTAAAATTACTGATTTAAACGACCGTTCGACAGCTATTTTATTTGGTGACGGTGCTGGAGCAGTTATTATTGGCGAAGTATCCGGAAATCGTGGTATTCTGAGCTATGAATTAGGCTCTGATGGCATTGGAGGAAAATACCTCTATCAAGACCAAGAGACGAATTTTATCCGTATGAATGGGCGTGAAGTTTTTAAATTTGCTGTACGCGTAATGGGAGAATCCTCACAACGCGCAGTTGAAAAAGCACATTTGAATGCGGAAGATATCAATATGTTTATACCACATCAAGCAAACATTCGCATTATGGAATCAGCGCGTCAGCGTTTGGATTTGCCAAAAGAAAAAATGAGTGTCTCAGTTGATAAATACGGGAATACTTCTGCAGCGTCTATTCCGCTCAGTGTGAAGCAGGAATTAGAAAATGGACGTATTAAAGATGATGATATTGTTGTATTTGTTGGATTTGGTGGCGGACTCACTTGGGGTTCGATTGTACTCAGATGGGGTAAATAACAGAGGAGGAAATGAACATGACAAAAAAACATCGTGTTGTAGTTACAGGCCTTGGTGCCTTGTCACCTATTGGAAATGATGTCCCATCAATGTGGGACAGCGCCCTGAAAGGCGTAAATGGTATCGATAAAATCACTAGAATTGATACAGAACCTTATCAAGTGCATATTGGTGGAGAATTAAAAGATTTTAACGTAGAAGATTTTATTCCTAAAAAAGAAGCACGTAAAATGGCACGTTTTACACAATATGCAATTGTAGCGGCGCGTGAAGCATTACAAGATTCTGGTTTAACAATTGATGAAAAGAATGCAGATCGTGTAGGTGTATGGATTGGTTCTGGTATTGGTGGTATGGAAACTTTTGAACAAGCCTACGATCAATTAAAAGCACGTGGTCCACGTCGTGTGAGTCCATTTTTTGTACCGATGTTAATTCCGGATATGGCTTCTGGTCAAGTTTCAATAGATACAGGCGCAAAAGGACCAAATGGTGCCACTGTTACAGCCTGTGCGACAGCAACAAACTCTATCGGTGAAGCTTTTAAATTTATCGAGCGCGGTGACGCTGATGCAATGATTGCTGGTGGAACAGAAGCACCAATCACACATATGGCTATTGCTGGATTTAGTGCGAGTCGAGCGTTAACAACGAATGATGATATTGAAACAGCTTGTCGACCTTTCCAAGAAGGCCGCGATGGCTTTGTAATGGGTGAAGGTGCAGGGATTTTAATACTTGAATCACTTGAGTCAGCACAAGCGCGTGGTGCTCGAATCTATGCTGAGCTTGTTGGTTACGGTGCTACTGGAGATGCATATCATATTACTGCACCGGGGCCAGAAGGTGAAGGCGGTTCTCGTGCAATGGAAGCAGCGATTCAAGATGCAGGCATTCAACCTCAAGATATTCAATACTTGAATGCACACGGGACAAGTACCCCTGTTGGTGACTTATCTGAAATCCAAGCTGTTAAAAACACATTTGGTGACGCTGCAAAATCACTGAAAATCAGTTCGACGAAATCAATGACAGGTCATCTTTTAGGTGCAACAGGCGGTATTGAAGCGATTTTCTCAATTTTATCAATTCGTGATGGTAAAATTGCGCCGACAATTCACGCTGTATCACCGGATGCTGAAATTGATTTAGATATTACGCCAAATGAAGCTGTAGATCATGAAATTGAATACGCGATGAGTAATAGCCTTGGCTTTGGCGGTCATAACGCAGTACTCATTTTCAAAAAATATAGCGAATAAAATAGCGAATTTAAATTAAAAATGCGTTCACTCTCAAAATCATTGATGGGTGAACGCATTTTTTTGATTTCTCTCTTATTGGTGCCGTCCAATTTATGAATATAATAAGCAATAAGCAACGTAAAATGATAGCGAATAGTTATTCAAAGATGTTTTTTCTACAAATACAGTGTTCATATATATAATAGAAGAAACACGTCAAAGAGATATACTTACATATGGTATATTGTTAACAATAATAAAATATAAGAATTAAGAAAAATAACATCTTTATACGACTATATATAAGAGTTGAACAAGTTATAGATATTTTTTAAATGATTGGATACGTTTATTTAAAAGGTTGAAAACGTTTCAAATAAACGTATTTTTAAAATTTTAATCATTAATCAAAAGTAAACCGTTTTAAAGTAAAAGCATAAAGTTGTTCCGGGAGATAAAACTGACTGCAGAATAAATGATCAATTTGAACTGAAATTTCCATTGTAAAATAATTGAATTATCTGAAATTATCGTATTTCCTAGGAAAACACTCGCCTTAAATTTATTCATTTTTTATTATGCGAGATATGCGAGTATAATAGCGATGACAAAGTAAACGACATGAATAAGAAGCGCAGGCATAATCCAAGGTGATACAAAGTATTCCGACTTTTTAGCATGCTTTGGATTAAAAAAAGCATCATCTTCAAAGCGTGAGCGATTCTTTTTACGCATCATTTGATAACGGAACTTTCTAAATCCATAACTTGTGACATCGAGTATGCCTTCTTGAATAATTAAAAAAGTGAATAGTAATATCGCGACCATGATTGTTATGGTGAAGAAGATATTGATGAAGTGTGTCCATGTATGGGTGGATAAAAGCCATATGACCAAACTTGCGATTGGTGTAAATAAGATATAAATTAAAGCATTTTTGTTTATACGTCTCATAGTTTCATTCCTCATTTAGTATTTACTCAAATTATTGTAACTTATATCCTCTCAATATACACCTATATATCTATTTTAAAAGTGTGAATTTCTTTAAATAAAACAGTGAAATATCGAGCATAGCCTATAAATTTTTATTGCGTTAAATCAAAATGTTATTGATTAAATTTTGCGAAAAGTCTATAATGACATTAATATTTCTGAAAATTTAGAAGGGAATGTTAATTTAGATTAGGGGGTATTACGCTTATGCTTAGATATACATTAAAACGTTTATTGTATATGGTCATTTCATTGTTTATCATTATTACCATTACATTTTTCTTAATGAAATTAATGCCTGGTTCTCCATTTAATGATGAAAAATTAAGTGACGAGCAAAAAACAATATTGAACGAAAAATATGGACTTAATGAGCCATTACCAGTTCAATATGCGAACTATATGAAAAATGTTGTCAAAGGAGATTTTGGTAACTCTTTCCAATACGATAATCAGCCTGTTTGGGATTTAATCAAACCAAGATTAGTGCCCTCATTGCAAATGGGGCTTTTTGCAATGGTAATAGGTGTCATCGCAGGTGTCATCCTAGGGGTTGTAGCGGCCACCCGGCAAAATACGTGGGTTGACTATTTAGCAACCTTTATTTCGGTTATTGCGATATCTGTGCCATCTTTCGTATTGGCAGTCTTACTACAATATATCTTTGCCGTACGTTTACAATGGTTTCCTGTTGCGGGGTGGGAAGGTATTTCCACAGCTATATTACCGTCGTTGGCTTTATCAGCTGTTGTTTTAGCAACAGTCGCACGTTATATTCGAGCAGAAATGATAGAAGTGTTGAGTTCAGACTACATATTACTTGCCCGAGCAAAAGGGAACTCAACTTCAAGAGTATTATTTGGTCATGCATTAAGAAATGCATTGATTCCAGTTATTACTATTCTTGTACCGATGCTAGCGGGTATTCTCACAGGAACATTAACAATTGAAAATAATTTTGGTGTACCTGGATTAGGGGACCAATTCGTTCGATCAATTACGACAAATGACTTTTCTGTCATTATGGCGATTACATTATTATTTAGTACATTATTCATCGTCTCTATTTTCATTGTCGATGTTTTATATGGCTTAATTGATCCACGAATTCGTTTGCAAGGAGGTAAGAAATGATGTCAAATGAAGAACGCAATTTACCAAAAGACGATTATTCAGGTGCAACGGTTGCTCAAACTTCAGGGATTATGAATGAAGATTTCGTTCGCACTGGCGCGCCAGACGGAAGTGAGCAAGAGTTTCAAAGAGAAGGTCGCACATTTTGGCAAGACGCTTGGTCGCAACTGACTCGAAATAAATTGGCTGTAGTCGGTATGATTGGGCTAGTCATTATTATTTTATTTGCATTAATAGGTCCATTATTGAATAGCCACGATTTTGCTGAACAAGATGTTCAACGACGTAACTTACCACCTAAAATTGCTGTATTAGATAAAGTGCCGTTTTTACCATTCACTGGTGAAGGTGTCGATGGTAACGCATATGATAAAGCACATGTTAAAGAAAATTTTTGGTTCGGTACAGATCAATTAGGACGTGACTTATGGTCTCGTACTTGGCAAGGGGCTCAAGTTTCATTATTTATTGGTTTTGTAGCTGCCTTTTTAGATATTTTTATTGGTGTCATATACGGGGCGATTTCTGGTTATTTTGGAGGCCGCGTCGATTATATTATGCAACGGTTTATTGAAATTATTTCATCTATTCCAACATTAATCGTTGTTATTTTATTCGTATTAATCTTTGAACCATCTATTTGGACGATTATTTTAGCGATGACCATTACCGGATGGATAGGCATGAGCCGTGTTGTACGTGGCGAATTCTTAAAATTGAAAAATCAAGAGTTTGTATTGGCTTCTCGTACACTTGGAACATCCGATTTCAGATTAATTTTTAAACATATTTTGCCTAACACGTTAGGTGCGATCATTGTAACATCAATGTTTACAGTGCCTAATGCGATATTCTTCGAAGCGTTTTTAAGCTTTATCGGTATCGGGGTCCCTGCACCTAGAACTTCACTCGGTTCACTTGTAAATGAGGGGCGTGCAATGTTACTTATTCACCCGCATGAATTATTTATTCCGGCAATCATTTTAAGTTTATTAATCTTATTCTTCTATCTCTTTAGTGATGGATTACGTGATGCATTTGACCCTAAAATGCGTAAATAAAGGAGGAATTTACAATGTCTGAACGTGTATTAGAAATTAATGACTTGCATGTTTCCTTCGATATTGAAGCAGGGGAAGTGCAAGCGGTAAGAGGCGTTGACTTTTATTTAAATAAAGGAGAAACGCTTGCTATTGTAGGTAAATCAGGTTCAGGGAAATCTGTTTCTACTAAAGCTATTACAAAATTGTTCCAAGGGAAATCTGGAAGAATTAAAAATGGAAGTATTATTTTTAATGGTGAAGACCTCACACAAAAATCAGAAAAAGAGTTAATGAAATTACGCGGTAAAGAGATTTCAATGATTTTCCAAGATCCTATGACATCTCTTAATCCAACTATGAAAATTGGTAAGCAAGTCATGGAGCCTATTATTAAACATATTGGTTTAAGTAAATCAGAAGCGAAAAAACGTGCCATCGAATTATTAAAGTTAGTGGGTTTAAAGCGTGTGGAAGAACGCTTCAATGCATATCCACATCAATTTTCAGGTGGTCAACGACAACGTATCGTTATTGCATTGGCGCTTGCTTGTGAACCTAAAGTGTTAATCGCGGATGAACCTACTACCGCATTAGATGTGACGATGCAGGCTCAAATTTTAGATTTGATGAAAGAATTACAACAAAAAATTGATACGTCTATCATTTTCATTACACATGATTTAGGGGTTGTTGCTAATGTTGCAGATCGTGTGGCTGTGATGTATGGCGGTCAAATGATTGAAACAGGGAATGTGGATGAAATATTCTATGACCCTAAGCACCCTTATACATGGGGATTACTTTCATCAATGCCAGATTTAGAAACAGGGAACGACACAGAATTATTAGCAATTCCTGGTTCACCACCGGATCTAATTCACCCACCAAAAGGCGATGCATTTGCACCACGAAGTGAATATGCTTTAGCGATTGACTTTAAAGAAGCGCCTCCATGGTTTAGAGTTTCGCCGACGCATTATGTTCGTTCTTGGTTGTTAGATGAACGTGCACCTCACGTTGACCCGCCAGAAATGGTAAAACGTAAGCAACGTCCAATGCCGAACAATTTTGATAAACCAGAACGTGTAGAAAGGGTGTCGTTTTAATGGCTGAAAAAGAGGTATTATTAGAAGTTAAAAACTTAAAACAGTATTTCAACCATGGCAAGCGTAATGAAGTACGTGCTGTTGAAGATATTTCTTTCAAAGTATTTAAAGGTGAAACATTTGGCCTTGTGGGAGAGTCAGGCTCTGGTAAGTCAACGACAGGTAAAGCAATAATTAAATTAAATGATGTAACTGATGGCCAGGTGCTATACGAAGGAATCAATATTCAAGATATTAAAAAGCATAAAGACTTACTTAAATTTAATAAGAAAATACAGATGATTTTCCAAGACCCTTATGCTTCACTCAATCCAAGACTTAAAGTTATGGATATCGTCGCTGAAGGGATAGATATTCATGGTTTAGCATCAGATCGGAAAGATCGCAAAAAGCGTGTTTATGATTTGTTAGAAACAGTAGGCCTGCGAAAAAGCCATGCGAATCGTTATCCACATGAGTTTTCAGGTGGTCAACGACAACGTATTGGGATTGCGCGTGCGCTTGCAGTGGAACCAGAATTTATCATTGCGGATGAACCGATTTCAGCATTAGACGTATCGATTCAAGCACAAGTTGTTAACTTAATGCAAAAATTACAACGTGAACGTAACATCACATTTCTCTTCATTGCCCATGATTTGTCGATGGTAAAATATATTTCAGATCGTATTGCTGTAATGCACTTAGGGCGCATTGTTGAGTTGGGGACTGCAGACGAGATTTATAGTCACCCTATCCATCCATATACAAAATCACTACTATCGGCTGTTCCACAACCTGACCCAGATAGTGAACGTACAAGAAAACGTGTTGAGTATAAAGAAGATGCTTCTAAAAATGATCAACGTACGTTAAAAGAATTCACAGAAGGTCATTTTGTTTTTGCGACAGACGAAGAATTTGAAAAATACCGTGAAGCGCACGGCTTATAAATGTGGGAAGGTGGAATGACAATTGAATATTAAAAGCACATTAAAAATAATAATGACTGCTATTGTAGCAGTACTTGTTTTGTCTGCCTGTGGCAATGCTGGAAGTGTCTATGATGATGAAGGGCAAGTATTTCGAAAAGTCATACCACAGGATATGACATCATTGGATACCGCTAAAGTTACAGATAGTGTGAGTTTTGATAAATTCAATCAAGTTTATGAAGGGCTTTACACTTTAAATGGTAAAGATGAAGCGGTACCTGGTGTTGCAAAAGGAGAACCTAAAATTACAAATGGTGGTAAGACTTGGACAATTAAGTTAAGAGAAAATGCGAAATGGTCCAATGGTGATCCGGTAACGGCACATGATTTCGTCTTTGCATGGCGTCGTGTTCTAGATCCAAATACAGCTTCTGAATATGCTTATATTATGTATGATTTGAAAAATGCTGAAGAAATTAACATGAGCAAAAAGAAACCGAAAGAATTAGGTGTGAAAGCTTTAGACGATCATACATTACAATTTGAATTAACTAAACCAATTCCTTATTACAAGGAAATGTTAGCTTTTGGTACATTTATGCCACAAAACGAAAAAATCGTTAAAAAGTATGGTGATCGATACGGTACGAAAGCAGATAAGGTAGTCTACAACGGTCCATTTAAAGTAAAAGAATGGGCAGTTGAAGATAAAATCTTATTAGTTAAAAATAACGACTATTGGGATAAAGATGCTGTTAAACTTGATAAGGTGAATTATAAAATTTTGAAAGATGGACAAGCCGGTGCATCTTTATACGATACAGGTTCGGTAGATGATACAGGCATCTCATCTGAACAAGTAGATAAATATAAAGATTCTCCTGCATTGAAAAAACGTTTACTCGCTTCAACGTTCTACTTGAAGTTGAATCAAGATAAAGTACCTGCTTTTAAAAATAAAGATATGCGGATTGCATTTTCACAAGCCATTGATAAAAAGGCTTACGTAGATTCAGTTTTAAACAACGGTTCTGCACCAAGTGATGCGTTTACAGCTAAAGCAACTGCTAAAACACCGCATGGCAAAGATTTTGCTGATCAAATTAAGTCACCATTAAGTTACAATCCTAAAAAAGCACGAGAGCATTATGACAAAGCGAAAAAAGCATTAGGTCAAAGTGAATTTACATTTAAATTAAATACAGAAGACACACCTGCATCTAAAATATCAGCTGAATTTATTAAAGCACAAATTGAAAAGAACTTGCCAGGTGTGACTATAAAAATTCAACAGTTACCGTTTAAACAACGTGTTGCTCGCGAACAAAGTCAGAACTATGAGATTTCATTATCTGGTTGGGGACCTGATTATCCGGATGCACTCACATTCTTAAATATTATGACAACGGGTAATGCATCGAACAAAACAGGATGGAGCAACAAAACGTATGATAAATTGGTGAAAGATGCAAACGGCGTATTATTGAAAGATGAAGAAAAACGTAATGAATCGTTAGTGAAAGCTGAAGAATTATTATTAAACGATGCGCCAATCGCACCAATATATCAAAAAGGGGAAGCACACTTAACAAACCCTCAAGTTAAAAACCTTGAATATCATAATATCGGTGGAGATACTACATTGAAATATGTATACATCGACAAAGATATTGATAGAAAAACAGGTAAGAAAAAAGAGAAATAGCATAGAAAAAGACGTCTGACAGACTGTGAATTCAGTGTTTGTCAGGCGTCTTTTGCGTTAAGAATAATGCTAATTGTTTCACTTCTTATTTGCGTTTACGTCCTAGTCCCATTGCTTTTTCCATTTTTTTCAATGTTTTAGAAGAAACACGATGCGCTTTGTCGCGTCCTTCGTCTAATATTTGATCTAAGCGGTCTGATTCTAAGAAATGGTGATATTTTTCTTGGAAGTCGATTAAAAAGTTTTCGACCACTTCTGCCAAATCGCCTTTAAATGTCCCATAGCCTTCATTGGCATAGCGTTTTTCTAGGTTAGAAATAGATTCTCCAGTCAAACTAGAATAGATGGTTAATAAATTAGAAATACCTGGCTTTTGTTCTGGATCAAACTGAATAATACCATCAGAATCTGTAACGGCACTTTTGATTTTTTTAGCTGCGACTTTAGGTTCATCGAGTAACGAAATAAAGTTTTTCTGATTGTCATCACTTTTACTCATTTTTTTCGTTGGATCTTGAAGACTCATAACACGTCCACCTATTTTTGGCATTTGGACTTCTGGTTTAGTTAAAATATCGTTGTAACGATAGTTAAAACGATCGACAAGATTACGTGTTAACTCCATATGTTGTTTTTGATCATCACCCACGGGAACGATATCAGTGTTGTATAGCACAATATCTGCAGCCATAAGAGGTGGATAAGTTAAGAGTCCTGCAGGAATACCTTCCGTTTGTTTTTGTGATTTGTCTTTAAATTGAGTCATACGCTCCAATTCACCAATTGAAGAAATGGTTGTTAACATCCAGCCAGCTTGTACATGTGCAGGCACTTCTGATTGGATAAATAAAGTGATTTTATCTGGATTGAGACCGGAAGCAAGATAAATGGCAGCAAGTTGACGTGTTTGCTTTCTTAATTTCAACCGATCTTGAGGAACTGTAATCGCGTGTTGATCGACAATACAAAAGTAACATTCATAATCGTCTTGTATATCGACAAATTGTTTAAGCGCCCCGATGTAATTACCGATTGTCGGAATACCACTCGGTTGAATTCCCGAAAATAATGTTTTCATAATGACTAGCCTACTTTCTTTCTTGGTTATTCAATACTATTGTAACAGTATTTTCTTTGTTTGTAAGTTATGTTAATATTAAGGAAGTAACCAAATTGAAAAAAATCATACTAAAGTCTGATTATTGCAATCATTTGATTATTTTACAGATTTCTCATTTAATTTTAATGTTTCAGGTGTATAATATAAACATAAGCGTTAGAAGCAAAGATAAATTAAGATTAGAATTGTTTATATATGATTAAGCAGTTGATCTTGAAGCGTTAAATTACAATGAATGACATTCATTAAATTAGGAGAGTGAGATGTATGGTAACATTATTTACTTCACCAAGTTGCACATCTTGCCGTAAAGCGAAAGCATGGTTACAAGAACATGACATTCCGTATACGGAGCGTAATATTTTTTCTGAACATTTAACTTTAGATGAAATTAAACAAATCTTGAAAATGACTGAAGATGGAACGGACGAAATTATTTCTACACGTTCTAAAACTTACCAAAAATTAAATGTGGACATTGATGCATTGCCACTTCAAGATTTATACACAATTATTCAAGACAACCCTGGTATTTTACGTCGTCCAATTATTTTAGACGATAAACGATTACAAGTAGGTTATAACGAAGACGAAATTCGTCGTTTCTTACCACGTAAAGTACGTACGTTCCAATTGCAAGAAGCACAACGTATGGTTGATTAAATATAAGCGTTTTGAATCACTATTGTGAGACGAGCGTTAGCATATTAAAAGGACTGGAAAATCACTTCCAGTCCTTTTAATTATGATGACAGAGAAGTGCCAAATGATAGAGCTAATCATAAACCATCATACATTTCTCCATTTTCAATGTGTGTGCCTAACGGGTGTCATGTAAGGGAGATATGTTATACTGAAAGTGTTAAGGTACACAATTTTATTTGATACAGTCAAATAGATTGTGTTTTTATTGGTTGTCTAATACAATAGGGTTACTATTCATCGACTGTAAGGAGTGAGATGATATGAGAATAGAACGTATAGACGATATGACTGTAAAAACTTTTTATCACATATACAGATATTGAGGCGCGTGGATTTAAGCGTGAAGATCTTTGGACTAACCGTAAACGAGGCGAAGAATTTTTCTGGTCCGTTATGGAAGAAATCAATGAAGAAGAAGATTTTGTCGTTGAAGGACCGTTATGGATACAAGTACATGCCTTTGAAAAAGGTGTCGAAGTAACGATTTCAAAATCTAAAAATGATGATTTGATGCAAATGTCTGAAGAAGATAGTACCTTTGATGAATTCGATAGCCAATTGAATGAATTATTATCACAGTCGTTGAAAGATGAACAAACATCAGATAGTCAAAATGAAAGAGAACGTACGCATAAGACTAAAGCACCGACACCACGTACTGCGATTTTTAAATTTGAAAATTTAGAGAATGTCATTGAATATGCACATCGTAACGATCAACAATTGACTGATTTTGAAGATTTACTTTATATGATAGATCAAACGTATTATTATGCAGTTCATTTTGATGAATCTGTTCAAGAAGAAGACATTCATGATTTCTATGGTCAAATATTAGAATTTGCAATGCCAAGTGATCGAACAGCGTACTATCTAAATGATTATGGCAAAATTATAATGAGTCATAATGTAACAGAACAAGTGAAACGTTATTTTCCTTTAAGTGATTAATTAATGACAAAAAAATAATTATGCCTATAAAACGAGTTCTCGCGGATTTTTTCGAGAACTCGTTTTTAAATACTAAAAAGATAGTAGATATTAAGAGTGAGCAATGATTGTGTCAAACTTCATCCGTTAAACTCATCCTTTATAGAAAAGTCCGATGTGAAATTTTAACAGACTCTCTCGTTGTTTTTTTTAAGTTATTCTTTGTTTAAATTTGGTAGAATTCTTTATTTTTTTTACCTATTTCATCTCTGACTCGTTGAAAAACTGACCACTCTTTACCTGCAGGATCATCAAAATACCAATGCTCTTTTTTGACATTTGGTGGTAAGGTAGGGCAGTTATCATCTGCATGACTGCACAGCGTTACGACTAAATCAGCTTGAATTATGATATCTTTATCAATTAAATCTGATGTATGGTTTGATAAATCGATATTTACTTCTTTCATGGCTTCTATCGCTTTAGGGTTGAGTCCATGACTCTCAATAACAGCAGAAAAAACATTCCATTTTTCTCCTAATATTTTCTTCGCCCATCCCTCAGCCATTTAACTACGGCATGAGTTACCAGTACATAAAAAATAAATGGTTTCTTTATTCATATTTAAAACCTCTTTTCTTAAAAAAATACGAGTGTGAAGTATAAACCAAGCAATGTAACAAACAATACAGGAACCGTAATGACAACGCCAATTTTAAAATAAGTGCCCCAAGAAATTTTAATCCCTTTTTGAGTGAGGACATGCAACCATAATAAAGTCGCTAATGAACCAATTGGCGTAATTTTAGGCCCTAAATCTGAGCCGATAACATTCGCATAAATCATGCCTTCCTTTATAAGACCCGTTACTTCAGATTGTCCTATAGCAATTGCATCTATTAAAACCGTCGGCAAATTGTTCATGATTGAGGATAAAAATGCAGCTATAAAGCCCATACCTATGACACTACTGAATAAGCCATAATTTGAAATATAAGATAACGCGTGAGCTAAGAGGGCTGTAATCCCGGCATTTTTTAAACCGAATACGACCAGGTACATCCCTATTGAGAACAGTACAATATTCCAAGGCGCGCCTAGAACGATTTGCTTAGTATGAACAGCTTCAGATTGATGTGCGCAACCCAGAAATATGAGTGCGATAATCCCGATGATGATGGATACTGGAATATGGATAAGGCCACCTAAGAGATAGCCAGCTAACAATGCGACTAAGATGAACCATGACAGTATGAACAATTTTGGATCTTTAACGGCATCTTTGGGCGCTTTTAAATGAGAGATATTAAAAGTTTGAGGTATAGACTTTCTAAAATAAAGCCATAGGACAGAAATGCTTGCAATTAATGCGAAAAGATTAGGGATGAACATTCGACCTAAATATTGTAAGAAATCTATGCCAAAGTAATCAGCAGAAATAATATTCACTAAATTGCTGACAATTAAAGGCAAAGATGTCGTATCTGCGACAAAGCCACAGGCGATAATAAATGGAAAGATCGTGTTGGGTTTAAAACCTAAATGTTTAACCATCGCTAATACAATGGGGGTCAAAATTAAGGCTGCACCATCATTTGCAAAGAAAGCAGCGACAACAGCACCTAATAACATGATGAACACAAACATTTTTAAACCATTGCCGTTTGAAGCCTTTACCATATGAATGGCTGCCCATTCGAAAAAGCCAATCTCATCTAAAATGAGTGAAATGATCATAATCGCGATAAAAGCTAAAGTCGCATTCCAAACGATATGCGTCACTTCTCCTACATCTGCCCATTGAACAACGCCTGTAAGTAGCGCAATACCCGCACCTATTAAAGCAGTTATACCAATGTCTAACCCTTTAGGCTGCCATATGACAAAAACTAAAGTTAAAATGAAAATCGCAATTGCTAAAAATGTAAGCATGTTTATCCACCTGACTTAAAATTTTAAACCACAGTATGAATTCAATTACCTTTTTGAACGTATTTAAAACTTAGGTCGTATACTTGTTTATAAGATAAGCTTAATATATTAAGTCAAACTTGTATGACTTGTAATGATCAGCTAGCTAAGATAACACAATTGTTTTTAACGAGTTGTGTTTAAAAAGGGGCACTGAAAAAAAATTTGAAGTAATCTTTTACGTTTGTACGTGTATGTAATTGAGGTGACGAGATGTTAACAGCATACAATGAGCAATTAGAGCAAGTTTTCGCACAACATGCGTCCAAACAAGAGCAGTACTTTTGTCCAATTTGTAAAGCAGCTGTCATTTTAAAACAAGGGACTACTAAAAATGCCCATTTTGCCCATCAATCCAATCTCCATTCGGCACGTCAGATGAAAGGTGAATCTGAACAGCATCATCGTTGCAAATCTCATTTATATCTTCAATTAAAAGAGAGCCACGCTGATGTAAAATTAGAACCCTATTTGAAAGCAATTAATCAAATTCCAGACCTGATTGTAGGACGTTGGGCATTAGAAATTCAGTTAAGTATGATTTCTTGTAAACGAATGCGACAACGGACGGTGGGATTAACGCAACTAGGCTATTATGTCTTATGGCTTACAGCATTACCTAAAATTAAACAAGGCCGCTTCATTCTGACACAACTTCATCAACAAGCAATTTTACCAGAGTCTTATTCTCTTTTTTGTATCAATACGGAGACAGATAGTATTTACCGAATTTCACAACTTGTTCCGCTTACAGCAACACAGTTTTATGGTGAAATGACCGCGATTCCTGTCGCACAGCTTTGCCATTATTTAAGTCATCAAACGCCTGAAGAAATGATTGTTCGTAAATTATCGACTGCGACAATCTTAAGTTATATAAGACAATGTCGTCAAAAAAACAATGTGCGAGAACCTACAATATCGCTATTGTACCAATTACAATTAACAGATGAACAAGTTATTAAATTAACGGGATTTTTATTTCCAGAACAAATTTATATTCGTACCCACCCTGTTTTATGGCAGTTATGGATATTGAAGAGCATACAAAGTCAGGTACCAAGCCACGCACTTCTAGCTAAAAATATAAAATTGCGTCAGTTTGCTGTGAAAGAAGTGAATGCATCAAAATTAATTAACACCATAGTAGCGCGATATATTAAATTTTTAAATTTATAAGTGAATAGTGTGCATTATTGTGAGAAAAATGAGAAAATAGAATTATTATCAACACCAAGAGGAGGAAAAAATAATGTCACAACAACTTACAAGAGAACAACAAGAACAAAAATATCCTGAATACTCATGGGATTTAACAACTATTTTTGAAAGTGATGAAGCTTGGGAAGAAGCATTTAAAACGGTTGAAAGCTATTTAGGAAAAGAAGCTCAATTTAAAGGTCGCTTAGGTGATGACGCAGAAACGTTATATCAAGCTCTATCACTCGAAGATGAAATTGAAACAGAACTTGAATCTGTATATGTTTATGCACATTTAAAACAAGACCAAGATACAGCGAACGATCAGTATACTGGGTTTGAAGCACGTGCCCATCAATTAGCAATTAAAATAAGTTCAGCTTGGAGCTTTTTAGTACCTGAATTACTTCAAATAGATGAGAAAACAATTGAATCATATGTTGCCTCTCATGAAGGTTTGAAACGTTTTGAGTTCGATTTACAATTAATCAACGAAAAGCGACCACACATTTTAGATGCTGAGCAGGAAAAAATTATTAACTGAGGCACAAGATGCACTATCCACACCAGGCAATGTATTTAGTATGTTTGATAATGCAGACCTTACTTTTGAAGATGTAACGGATAAGGATGGTCAAAAACACCCATTAACGCAAGGTACATTTATTAAATATTTAGAGTCTGATGATCGTGTACTACGCAAATCTGCTTTTGAAAATGTATATAAAGCTTATGGAAGCTACAACAACACGTTAGGTGCTACGCTAGCAGGTGAAGTGAAGAAGCATGTATTTAATGCGCGATCACATCATTATGAGAGTGCCCGTGCACAAGCTTTAGGAAATAACAATATTCCTGAAGAAGTTTATGATAATCTCGTGAAAACAGTCCATGAATATTTGCCATTATTACATCGATATATAAAATTAAGAAAATCATTGTTAGGTGTAGAAGATTTAAAAATGTACGATATGTATACACCAATGGTTAAAGATATCAAATTCGAAATGCCATACAATGAAGCGGTTGATTGGATGTTAAAAGGTTTGGAACCAATGGGCGAAGAATATTTAAATGTGATTAAAGAGGGCTTAAACAATCGCTGGGTAGACGTATATGAAAATAAAGGAAAACGTTCAGGTGCGTATTCATCAGGTGCACATAAAACGAATCCATTTATTTTATTGAACTGGTCTGACACTGTTTCTGATTTATATACGTTAGTCCATGAGTTTGGTCATTCGGCGCATAGTTATTTTAGCCGCCAAAATCAACCATCTAACATGAGTGATTATTCTATTTTCGTAGCTGAAGTTGCTTCAACATGTAACGAAGCATTAATGAGCCATTACATGGATAAACACCTTGATGATAAACGTCGTCTATTATTATTAAACCAAGAATTAGAACGCTTTAGAGCTACACTTTTCCGTCAAACGATGTTTGCAGAATTTGAGCATAAAATTCATAAAATCGAGGAAGCAGGCGAGCCATTAACAGCGAATCGTATGAATGAAGAATACGCTGCATTGAATCGTCAATACTTTGGTGACACAGTAGAAACAGATGAAAACATTAGTAAAGAGTGGTCTAGAATCCCTCATTTCTATATGAACTATTATGTCTATCAATATGCAACAGGTTATAGTGCTGCACAAAGTTTAAGTCACCAAATTTTAACTGAAGGCCAACCAGCCGTTGAACGTTACATCAATGAATTTTTGAAAAAAGGAAGCTCAAATTATCCAATTGAAATCTTAAAAAATGCTGGTGTAGATATGACAACACCACAACCAATTGAGGATGCATGTAAAGTCTTCGAACAAAAATTGGATGCCTTTGAAAAATTAATGAAAGCTTGATGGGTATGAATTCGTTTACAATATGACGGTTTTGTGAAAATTTTAGTTTTTAGTCTTAAATGGTTGAAACCATAAAACACTCGTGTTATATTATGAGCATGAAATTAATCACATAACAAACATACCCCTTTGTTTGAAGTGAAAAATTTCTCCCATCCCCTTTGTTTAGCGCCGTGTCGAAACACGGCGTTTTTTATTTGTCCATTTTTAGCTATACCTACATTCTAAATCCCATACGATGTCATTATAATATATTCAATAACTAAAATCGTGTCGTGTTAACGTTATACATGCGTTCGTCACCTATAGTGTTAAAGTCTGCCTTGCCATAACAATCGACAAAATGAAGCGTCATCAACACTGATAAAGTGAAACAAAAAATAAACACTAGACAAGTATTGTCGCCTAATAGCTTGGTTGCTATATACGTCAAATTTATCTAGTGTTATTTCATTTATTTATAATCGTCATATTTACATCTTTGATTTCCAAAAGACGCCCTCAGGATAAGTCATCTTCGTAATCTTCTGTTGCAACATTAATTTTTTTAATTCTTTTTTTAAAGTTTTCTCTGGCCATTCATAAATTGTCAATAACTCTTCTTCTGTCACCAACTGTTTTTGTTGAATATAATCAGCTAAATTCGGTGGTAAAGATTTTTCGATAGGGCTTCCCATCATTTCATTAATAATATACGTATAGATATGATATGGGTATAGACCTTCTACTTTCAAACCTTCTTCTTGAATATCTTCATTAAAAAACACAAGAGAAGGGGCTTGTTCAACTTCCATTTCTCGAGCGATATGGAGATCCACTTTTAAACTTTCACGCAACTGTCCGTTCTTTAAATCATCTTTGTAAACGTCTAAATCTAAACCTGCATTAATGATACATTTACGTATCATTTCTTCTGTAACAATGTCGGGCTTGGGGATGATCTCATTTTGAATTAAATGCATAAAACGATGTGCACGTGCACGCCCTTGTAATTCGGCAGCTTTAAATGCAAGTGCAATGTTATCCCGATCTGAAGTGCTTTGTGCCTGACATTTAGTTAAAACACGCAAAGAAGGGTTTAATATATGACGAATACGGATATATTGATGGTATTCAATGCGTAACTTTGACAAAATCGCAGAAAGTTTAAAGCTGTCCATACTAAATGGATCAAAAAAAAGAGTAAATTTCAATCTTACTTACAGGTGAAAGATTTGAATCTTCACGACAAGTATTCACGATAGCTCTCAATTCTTTCGTCATGTTATTTCACCTACAATTAATTTTCTATATTGACCATATGATTTGCGGTTAAACTTAGTCTTTCATACAAGTAATCGCCCACGCCATACGGAAGTTGTGCTTCTGTAATAGCAATGTGCATGTTTTCCAACCATGCGGCTTTTGCTTGATGGTCTATCGGAAAAGACATGTGACGCATTCTTAACATCGGATGCCCATGTTCTTGCGTATATAAGTCCGGTCCACCTAGAAATTGCGTTAGAAACTGTTTTTGTTTGCGTGCCGTCTCTGCAAAATCGCCAGGAAACAAATGATTAATTCTATTATCTTGTTCTACTAGTCTATAGAAATGATCAATTAAGGCGTATAACTTTTCTTGCCCAATCACTTCATAAGGTGTCTGTGCCATCTTCATCACCGCTCAAGTTTCGTATTATATATAAATGATAACATGAATTTTTACATTTCAAAGCAAAAACACTTGTACATGAACTGTTTACATGTCATACTATTGAATTTTATGAATGGATCCCTCATCAATTGAATGAAACGACGCTTGCATAGTGCACAATCATCTTTTCTTTTTATTTATGGTTTGATTGTGCTTTTTTGTATTCAAAAAAGCGTTGTACTTTATTTTTTGGTGTATCCGGCTCTAATTGTAGTTGGTCTAATAATTGATGAAATGCATGTTTTCCTGTTTCAAAATCGGATACTTCAAACTCTAATTCGTAATCTTCAGTATCTAAATACGTACTATGGTCTAAGACAAGTAAACCATGTGCTGTTTCAGTTTCAAGGCGATAGGTTGTTAATGCACCTAGAACTAGCAGATCTTGCATCGCTACGTGACGTTGTTCGAGAACTTCTCGAATGGATGTGTCAATGATATCGACAGGGACAGGTTCCTCTTGTTTAGGTGCCCAAGTCACTTGTGCATTGTGCTCTAATAAGCCAACTTGATCTGGCACTTTCAATGTCATCTCATTAGAAGCGTTTTGCTTTTCTCTTATTCTTAAAGCCATTTTCTGCGATTGAATTTGAAAGTCTGGTGTATCAATATAATAATTAACTTGCTTAAAAGGGGATTGCTTTGAAAAGTATTGCGCTTTAATCTTCTCGTAATGCGCTTTATCGAGTCGTTGTTTAAATTCAATTTCACGTTCAATTGCCATTGATGATCACTCCTTATTGACTTATTATGCCGAAGTATGTGGTGTTTTGAAAGTAATTCACTTGAGTTTGTTTTGAACGATGAGTGTCACGTTAAATTATGTTAAAATGTTACGTGATGAGGAGGAAAAGATATGCGTATTTATGTCAACGAAGTTAAAATTCAAGATAACCGTATCTTATGTTATACGGATGAACCTACGAAAGGTTTTACTGAAGCGGGACAAATGCTTGCTGATAGTGATCGTCACGCCTTTGTTTATTTATTAGATGATGGGTCTTCGTTCTCGTACTTAATGTTTGTACAGGAAACTTGGCCAATGCTTCATGAACATCGGGGCAAAGAAGTAGTGATTAACGATGAATTAACGTTAACGCAATTTTCTCCTGAGTTGGACTACTTATTAGAAAACATAGAAGGTAATTCCAATTATGGAAAAGAATTTGTGACTGCCGTAGAAGAAACATTTGAACTCGTATGAAGCGGAGTGAAGTAAGATGAACCAATGGGAAATTTTTCTAGCACCATATCAACAAGCGATTGATGAATTAAAAGTAAAGCTGAAAGGCTTAAGAAAACAATATGAAGTTGCAGAACACAATTCACCAATCGAATTCGTAACAGGTCGTGTGAAACCCATTACGAGCATTATTGATAAAGCGAATAAAAGGGGTATTCCATTTGATCGTTTACGTGAAGAAATGTATGATATTGCCGGTTTACGAATGATGTGTCAATTTGTAGATGATATTGACATTGTGGTTGATTTACTAAGGCAACGTCAAGATTTTAAGGTCATCGAAGAACGTGATTATATTAGTAATACTAAGCAAAGTGGATACCGTTCATATCATGTGATTATTGAATACCCAATTGAAACATTAGATGGTTCAAAGTCAATTTTAGCTGAGATTCAAATTCGTACTTTAGCCATGAATTTTTGGGCAACGATTGAGCATACGCTTCGATATAAATATGATGGGGATTACCCACCCGAAATTCAAACGAGATTAGAACGTGCAGCGGAAGCCGCTTTCTTATTAGATGAAGAAATGTCAGAAATTAAAGAAGAGATTCAAGAAGCTCAAAAATATTATTCGAAAAAACGTGCGAACAAGCATGAGGATCGCGGGGTGGATTGATGCGCTACGTTATATTATCTAAAGGAGATTCAAAATCTGAAGCGCTGAAGCATAAAATGATGTGCCATATGGAAGATTTTAAAATGATTGAGGATCCAGAAAATCCTGAAATCGTTATTTCAGTAGGCGGTGATGGAACTTTATTACAAGCTTTTCATCATTATAGTCATATGCTGTCTCGATGTGCGTTTGTCGGGATACATACAGGTCATCTCGGATTTTATGCGGATTGGTTACCACATGAGGTAGAAAAATTAATTATAGAGATTAATAACTCTGAATTCCAAGTCATTGAATATCCACTGCTTGAGATTGTGATTCGATACAATGATAAAGGTTATGAAACACGCTACCTCGCGCTTAATGAAGCGACTATGAAAACCGAAAATGGAACAACGCTTGTTGTAGATTTAGACATTCGTGGTCAACACTTTGAACGATTTAGAGGAGACGGGTTATGTATTTCTACGCCCTCTGGTTCGACAGCTTACAACAAAGCATTAGGCGGGGCATTGATTCATCCTTCATTAGAAGCAATTCAGATTGCTGAAATTGCCTCAATCAATAACCGCGTTTTCCGTACGGTCGGCTCTCCTTTAGTGTTGCCTAAACATCATACATGTCATGTGAAACCGGTCAATCATGATAGCATTTTAACGACCATTGATCATGTAAGTGTTAAACATAAAAATGTCAATGCGATTCAATATCGTGTGGCTAACGAAAAGATTCGTTTTGCACGTTTTAGACCTTTCCCATTCTGGAAACGTGTTCACGATTCATTTATTTCTAGTGGTGATGAATCGTGATATTTAAATATCATATCCAAACGTCTATGACACTAAAGTCATTCTTATATGAACAACAATTTTCTAAAAAGACGATTAGCGCCATTAAACAAAATGGCGCTTTACTTGTTAATGGTGATCCGAAGACTGTGCGTTATACGTTACAAAGTGATGATAGTTTAGAAGTTCATCTTCCTAAAGAGCTTCCGAGTCCATATCTTCAGCCTTTTCTAGCACCGCTGGATATTTTGTATGAGGATGAATGGCTACTTGTTGTCGTGAAGCCACAACAACAAAATACGGCACCTTCACGAGAACATCCTCATGAAAGTTTAGTTGAACAGGTGTTAGCGTATATGCAACAGCGCAATGAACGGGGCATCCCGCATGTTGTTACACGGTTGGATCGCAATACAACGGGGATTGTTATTATTGCGAAATCACGTCATGTGCATCATTTAATGAGTCGTATTGAGATTGAAAAATACTATGAGTGTATTTGTCATGGGGTTTTGGAACAAGACGGTTTTATTGATGTACCCATTGCACGGGATACACAAAGCATTATTAAACGTAGGGTCTCAGAAGACGGTAAATCCGCTCTGACCTATTATGCACCTATTAAAAATTTCAAGACTTATACATGGTGTCGTGTTAAACTTGAAACGGGTAGAACGCATCAGATTCGCGTTCATTTCGAATACATCAATGCACCATTAGTAGGGGATACATTATATGGAGGGGCACACCCTACTTATCAAACACAATTATTGAAATGCGCAGAAGTCAGGTTTGTACATCCATTGACAAATAAAGAAATCAACATCAGGAATCAACATCCAAACTTCGAGCAAGTTTTAACCACTTTGTAGATATACGGATTGATGGAGGTGGCAAATGTGGCTAATGAAAATGAACAAATCATTTTAGATGACGAAGAAATATTCGACAAAGACTTGTTGGATGACTTAATAGCTAAAGAGAATATTGATGGTTTTAGAGAAGAATTTTTAGCATTGCACTCATATGAACAAAGTGAATACTTTGAAGTGAGTGATGACGACATACGTCAAAAAATGTATCGATATTTATCTCCCGATGAAGTGGCTGAGTTTTTCGAGAGTTTAGAAATTGATGAAGAAGAATATGAAGATTTATTTGAAGAAATGAACGCGGCCTATGCGAGTAAAGTACTTGAACATATGTCGTACGATAATGCGGTAGATATTTTAAATCAGCTATCGAAAAAGAAAATAGCAAGCTTATTAATGTTGATGAATCGTGAGGACGCTAAAGAAATTAAAGCGTTACTTCATTATGATGAAGATACTGCCGGCGGTATCATGACAACGGAATTTATCTCTTTGACAATCAATACACCGGTACACGAAGCGCTAATGAGGGTAAAAGAACAAGCGCCAGATGCGGAAACCATTTACGTGATATTTGTTGTAGATGAAGAGAAAAAACTTGTCGGTGTCTTATCATTAAGGGATTTAATTATAGCTGAAAATGATACTTATATTGAAGATATTATGAATGAGCGTGTCATTAGCGCTAATGTTGCCGATGACCAAGAAGACGTCGCACAGACAATGAGAGACTATGACTTTATTGCTATGCCCGTACTCGACTATCAAAATCATTTACTAGGGATTATTACCATCGATGATATCGTGGACGTTATGGATGAAGAGGCAAGTGAAGACTACTCTCGTTTAGCCGGTGTATCAGACATTGACTCTACAGATGATTCGATTTTTCAAACCGCACTTAAACGGTTGCCTTGGTTGTTGATTTTAACAGTTTTAGGGATGATTACGGCATCTATTTTAGGTTCTTTTGAAGAAACGCTTGAAAAAGTGGCTTTGCTCGCTGCTTTTATACCCATTATTAGCGGGATGTCTGGGAATTCTGGAACGCAGTCATTAGCCGTAGCTGTACGTAATATCTCGACGGGCGATATTAAAGAAAAAAGTAAATTCAAACTCGCCTTGCGTGAATCCGGAAGTGGTTTTTTAACCGGTATTACTTGCGCAACGAGTTTATGCTTTATTATTATCATTTTATACGGACAACCTTATCTGGCTCTCATTGTTGGAACGAGTTTAACGATTGCGATGACAGTAGGGACAACGATTGGGTCTGTTATTCCACTTGTAATGAATCGTATTGGCATTGACCCTGCAGTTGCAAGCGGACCTTTTATTACTACAATCAATGATATAGTAAGTATGTTAATCTATTTCGGATTAGCAACGTCATTTTTAACCTAAGGGGGTACTCATGGAATTTGTATCACTAGTCATTGTCATAGTTGCGGCTATGATTACACCAATATTGATTAACAGATTGAAAATTTCATTTTTACCTGTCGTCGTAGCTGAAATTTTAATGGGTATCGTGATAGGTAATTCATTTCTAAATCTTGTTCATCGTGACGAAGTACTGAATATTCTATCCACATTAGGTTTTATTTTTCTAATGTTTTTAAGTGGGTTAGAAATTGATTTCAATGCATTTAAAAAAGATAAATCGAATAAAAAGAAAGAAGAGGCAAAGGTTCCGAATCATTTGCGCATCGCTTTGATCGTGTTTATGCTTATCATGATTATCTCGGTAGGTCTTGCATTCGCATTCAAATGGATGGGGCTTATTGATGATGTGCTATTAATGGTGATTATTATATCAACCATTTCACTTGGTGTTGTCGTGCCTACTTTAAAAGAAATGAACTTGATGAGTACAACCATTGGGCAATTGATATTGTTAGTCGCTGTGCTTGCAGATTTAGCGACGATGTTATTACTCACAGTTTATGGGGCTGTCCATGCATCAGGTGCTGAAACGCTTTGGCTTATAGGAATATTAGTCGTCTTTACAGTTGTATTTTACTTCTTAGGCGGATTGTTCAAAAAAGCACCATTTCTACAAAAACTGATGGATGGAACGACACAAATTGGAATTCGTGCCGTGTTTGCGCTTATTATTTTACTCGTGGCACTTGCTGAAGGCGTCGGTGCAGAAAATATTTTAGGGGCTTTCTTAGCGGGTGTTGTCGTTTCTTTATTAGGGCCGACACAAGATCTTGTTGAGAAGTTAGATTCATTTGGTTACGGATTCTTTATTCCAATATTTTTTATCATGGTCGGTGTCGATTTAAATATTCCATCCTTGATTAAGGATCCAATGATTCTATTAATTATTCCTGTGTTAATAGGGGCCTTTATTATTTCAAAACTGATTCCTGTGCTGTTACTTAAAAAATGGTTTGATATGAAAACAACTATCGCATCTGCTTTTTTACTGACTTCAACATTATCACTTGTCATTGCAGCAGCTAAAATCGCAGAAAAGCTGGGTACGATTAGTAAAGAAACATCGGGTGTCCTTGTTTTAAGTGCGGTCATCACATGTGTCTTCGTACCGATAGTATTTAAAAAACTGATACCTATTCCAGATGAGATGCAACGTTCTATTAAAGTTGCAATGATTGGTAAAAACCAACTTTCTATTCCAATTGCACAAGGTTTAAGATCTCAGTTATATCAAATTTCACTTTATTACCGCAAAGATTTAACAGATCATCGTACATTATCAGATGACATTACGATGATTGAGATGGCAGATTATCACCCTGCAATATTAGAGCGTTTAGGTCTTTTTGATAGTGATATCGTCGTATGTTCGACTAATGATGATGAAATTAACCGACGTGTCGCGTTAATGGCAAAAGATCATGGCGTAGAGCGTGTCATTTGTCGCCTTGAAGCGAGTGATGAAGCACAAGCATTAAGCAGTAAAGGTATTGAATTGTTCAGTAATTTCCAAAGTAATCAGATTTTATTAAAAGGGATGATTGAAACACCAAACATGCTGAACTTATTAAGCAATGTAGAAACATCGCTTTATGAAATTGGAATGTACAATTATGCATTTGATCAAATGCAATTGCGTAACTTCCCATTTGGTGGCGATATTATCTTTGTACGAATTATCCGCAATAATGAATCTATCGTACCGCACGGGGATACACAACTTCAATATGGCGATCGACTTATTGTTACAGGTACGAAAGAGTACGTTGATCAGCTTAAAATTGAATTGGAAATGTTCTAAATTACGAACATATACACAATTCAGTTTTCGCAGTCTCATTTTCATTGAGACTGAGATCAATTCTAAAATAAATAGGGCTAAGATGATGGATTATAAAAATTGTCTTAGCGCTTCTTTTTTATGATAAAACTCGTATTGAATGACTTCGCTTTCCGAGGGGACAGCCTCAGCCTGCAGTCTTCAGCTCGTCCTGTTCCCTCAGGAGTCTCGTCATCAATACTTCGTTTATGCATGGCATCATTTACTATTATTGTTTAAAAAACAAGTCGTTTCATTAATAACGACAGAAACTAAATTAACGATAAATGAATTTGTCCACACCATAACGTTTATTATTTAAAAGCTATGTATATCGCAATGAAGGGTATTGAGTTGAGACTTCAGCTCATAAGCAGGCGCATTCATGAAGGCAGGGTTATCTAAGATTTTATGTCACGTACTTATATTTCATACGTGTAGAAGCACGTATTTTTCGACAACAAAGTAGTGCAGAATATGTGATATAGTTTTAAAATTTAAGACCAGATGGTAAAATTAAAAGTATCATGTTATTAAAAGATAAAGGAGTAATCACATTGATGAATCTTGAAGGTAAAACTTTTGTAGTGATGGGTATTGCAAACAAACGAAGCATCGGTTTCGGTGTTGCAAAAGTATTGGATCAACTAGGGGCGAAGTTAGTATTTACATACAGAAAAGAAAGAAGCTTTAAAGAGCTAGATAAATTAATTGATCAATTAAATCAATCTGAAAAACATGTTTATCAAATCGACGTTCAAAGCGATGAAGATGTCGTAAAAGGCTTTGAACAAATCGGTCAAGATGTGGGTAAAATTGATGGTGTTTTCCATTCCATCGCTTTTGCCCGTGTAGAAGAGTTAAGAGGTCGTTTTTCAGATACATCTCGTGATGGCTTTTTACTTGCACAAGACATTAGTGCATACTCACTCACGATTGTTGCGCGTGAAGCAAGAAAAATTATGAATGAAGTGGGTAGTATCGTAACTTCAACTTATATTGGTGGGGAGTTTGCTGTACCTAATTATAATGTGATGGGTATTGCTAAAGCTAGCCTCGAAGCGTCAGTGAAATATTTAGCAGCAGATTTAGGTCAGGATAATATTCGTGTCAACGCGATATCTGCTGGTCCTATTCGTACGTTGAGTGCGAGAGGTGTGGGTAGCTTCACAACAATTTTAAAAGAGATTGAAGAACGCGCACCATTGAAACGTAATGTTGATCAAGAAGAAGTAGGTAAAACTGCGGCTTATTTATTAAGTGACTTTTCATCAGGTGTTACTGGAGAAAACATTCATGTGGACGCTGGTTTCCATGCAATTCGCTAAGTCATTGATAAGATAAAGAAAAGCGATTAAACAAGCTTCTCTTACGCAATCGAATTGACAGTTTTAGCGTGTTAAGCTAATAAGAGATTAAAAAAAGCAATTTCGCTCATTGAGAGGGAAATTGCTTTTTTGCGTTGAATCTCAAAACTTGATATTCGACGTGTTTTTAATCGTTCTTTTAAAAAGATTTAGAGAATGCTGTTATCGTCTACATTACTTTGTGCTTTGTGTAAAATTTGGTGACGATATTTGTAAACATTTCGTGCAATCGTTTTAAGGACAGCGTATAACGGAACAGCTACTAAGATGAGCATGAAACCGCCTAAACTACCTGAAGCTAAAATAACGATAATAATTGTTAATGGGTGAATGTTTAAAGATTTACCCATTACGTTAGGCGTGATAACGTTACCTTCTAATTGTTGCGCAACTAAAGTGACCACACAGACCCATATAAAGGTTGAAGGGCTTTGAATCAATCCTAAAATACCCGCTGGTAAAAATGCCATCCATGGTCCTAAAAATGGAATCATATTTGCGACAATGGCGAACATGACGAGTAATAATGTATATTCTAGACCTATGATACTATAGCCGATGTATAAAATGGTTCCGAGTATTAAACTCACTGTAACTTGACCTTGGATATAAGATTTTAATGTTTGGTTCAAATCTTTTAAAAGTGTAACGACAAATATTTTACGCTCGCCATTAAAAAAGCGGGCAACTGCTGGAATAAAACGTTCGTGATCTTTCAACATATAGATTAAGAAAAACGGAACTAAGATTAACAAGAAAAGTGTGGACACAATACTTGTTACAATATTGAGTGAGTTAGATAAAATATTTGATGCCATTTCACTAATGTAAGAAACGATATCATTAATTTTGTCAGTTACTTGTGATGGAAGTCGATCACGTTGGTCTAATGCAAAATTAATAAGACGTTCAGCTTCACGTTGTATAAATGGGATTTGGTGAATGAGATTCTCAATTTGTGTTGCAATAACAGGTCCAATGACACCAATGACAGCGCCAATAAGAGCTGTAAGTCCAAGTAAAATAATGGTAATACTTGCCCAACGTGGAATATGCCGTTTTTCTAACATCTTTTGAAAAGGCAAACAAATATAGAATAAAAAGCCACTTAATAGTAAGGGCAATATGATAGATTGAATAATGATAACGATCGGCATAAAGATATGATTGACATCTATAAATAATTTAATGAGTAAAAATAAAAGCAACAGTGCGATGCCTGAACGAAACCACACTTTATTCGTCATAAATTGTTCCTCCTTTTGTAAACACTTATATTTTAGTATAGCCCAACTACATACGTGTTAAAAGAAAAAAATGAAATATCGACAATAAATCTTTTCAATTTTTATTTAGTATGTGAATTTTAATAATAAGTTGCACGGAATTTATTAAATGTGTATACTGACAGCAGATTTATCTGAAAATTTAAAAATTTAGCGGGATGATAGGGGGCATGTGTATGTTAGAAGTGATTGTGGGATGGCTAAATGAAGTGGTGTGGAGTAAACCGCTCGTTTATGGTTTGTTACTTACTGGTATCGCTTTTAGTTTAATGACACGTTTTTTACAGGTTAGACATTTTAAAGAAATGATTCGTTTAATGTTTCAAGGTGAAAAATCACCGACAGGGATTTCAAGTTTTCAAGCAATAGCATTGTCTTTAGCGGGTCGTGTCGGTACAGGGAACATCGTGGGTGTTTCTACTGCAATTTTTATTGGAGGTCCCGGGGCCGTTTTTTGGATGTGGATTACAGCATTTTTAGGTGCAGGTACAGCTTTTGTTGAATCAGCATTAGGACAAATTTATAAGAAAGAAGAAGATGGCGAGTATCGTGGGGGTCCGGCCTACTATATCGAACGTGGCATCAAAGGGAAGTTCGGTAAAATTTACGGACTGATTTTCGCGATTGTCACGATTATTTCTGTGGGCTTATTACTACCAGGTGTTCAATCCAATGCGATTGCAAGTTCCATGCATAATGCATTTGGAATACCATCATGGATTATCGCCATAGTGCTAGCGGTCATTTTAGCGTTAATTATTTTTGGTGGTGTTAAATGGATTGCCAATGTAGCAACAGCTGTTGTTCCTTTTATGGCAATTATTTATATTTTAATGGCTGTAGTGATTATTTTGTTAAATATCCAAGAAGTTCCGGCATTATTTGCACTGATTTTTAAATCGGCTTTTGGTATGGAAGCTGCATTTGGAGGCATTATCGGTGCAATGATTGAAATTGGTGTGAAACGAGGACTTTATTCAAACGAAGCGGGTCAAGGGACAGGACCTCATGCAGCTGCTGCGGCAGAAGTCTCTCACCCAGCGAAACAAGGTCTGGTTCAAGCGTTCTCTGTTTATGTTGATACGTTATTCGTTTGTACGGCAACAGCATTAATCATTCTTATTTCTGGCACATATAATACAACGGATGGATCAATGGCTAAAAATGGGATGCCGAATTTAATTAAAGATAGTGGGATTTTCGTACAAAGTCCTGATGGCAGTAAAGATTATTCCGGAACTGCGATGTATGCACAAGCAGGGATTGATAAGGCGATTCAAGGATCAAGTTATCATTTTGACCCAAGTTTTTCAGGATTTGGTTCATACTTTATAGCGATTGCACTGTTCTTTTTCGCATTCACAACGATTCTCGCTTATTATTACATTGCCGAGACGAATGTAAGTTTCTTAACGAACCGAATTGCTAAAAATCAAAATAAGCTTTGGCAAAATGTCACACGTCTTGTACTCATTGCTGCGACAGCCTATGGTGCAGTTAAAACGGCTGATACTGCTTGGGCAATGGGGGATTTAGGTGTGGGTATGATGGCTTGGTTAAATATTATTGCCATTTGGATTCTGCATAAACCTGCAATGCATGCATTAAAAGATTTTGAAAGACAGAAAAAAGAAAAGGGCACAGGCAAAACAGCCATATATCAACCCGATCCGAAAGAGATTCCAACAGCTACATTTTGGTTAGAAGATTATCCGAAGCGATTGAAAGAAGATCAATTCGAGTAAACAATATCATATCTGATATCGTCAGTCGTATACTAACATACCAAATGAGTCGTACAGCATTTGATAGATAACTTCAAATTATATAATAAAATTAAGTTTTTTAGATTAACACATGAGACGTCTCCTGATACAATGAGGTTAATTCGTATGAGGAGGCGTCTTTTTATGACATCATTTACGCCAGGACAAATAACAGAAACACAATTTAAAAGTGATTATTTAGATAGAGAAATCACGTTATCCGTCTATTTACCGAAAGATTATTCGGATTTATATAAATCAAAAGTAATCATATGTTTTGATGGCCAAGACTTTTTTAGATATGGTCAACTCCATCGTGTATATGAAAAACTGAGGAAAAAAGGCGAAGTTGAGCGTGCAATTATTATTGGGTTTCACTATGAATCAGTGAAGGATAGAAGTACTGAATTTCATCCTCAAGGGGAAAAAGCAGCGAAGACGGTTCAAGCTGTAGTTAAAGAGTTACTTCCATGGATAGATCGTCAGTTTGCAACGTATAAGGTTGGCAATGCGCGCTTATTATTAGGAGATAGTTTAGCTGGTAGTATTGCACTTTTAACAGGCTTAAGTTATCCGCGTGTGATGAGTCAAATTGGGATTTTGAGTCCTTATTATGACGACATTGTGAAACAGATTTTCGAAAGATGTCAGTTTAAATCACATTTAAATATTTGGCATGCAATCGGCAAAGAAGAATGTGATTTTAAATTACCGACTACTGGGAAACAAGCAGATTTCTTAACCCCGAATCGCGCATTCAGAGACTTAGTAGAATGCGAGCAAGTGACTTATTATTATGAGGAATTGGATGGCGGACATAACTGGAAAACTTGGCAAAAAGAACTGCCAAAAATACTCACACACTTTTTAAGTAACTAATTATTAGAAAATTTGCTATAATAGAGGCAAGTGAAAACAAAGGAGGAATTGAAATGATTCTAGGGTTAGCGTTAATTCCATCAAAAGATTTCCAAAATGAGGTTAATGCCTATCGTAAACGTTATGATAAACACTACACAAAGATTAAACCTCATATTACTATTAAAAGTCATTTTGAAATTGATGATCAAGAATTTGACAGTGTAAAAGCTAATATTGAAAAACGTTTAGAAGGGGCTAAAGTTGCTGATATTCATGCAACAAAAGCTTCTAATTTTGCACCAATTACAAATGTAATCTATTTCAAAGTTGAAAAAACAGAAGCGTTAGTGGATTTATTTAACCGCTTTGATGGAGACGATTTTTATGGGAAATCAGAGCATCCATTTGTTCCGCACTTTACAATTGCTCAAGGTTTAACGAGCCAAGAATTTGAAGACATTTATGGTCAAGTTCGTTTAGCAGGTGTTGATCATAAAGAAACAATTGAGCAAATTTCATTGATGAAATATGATGACACAGAAGATGAATGGAAAGAAATTGAAACATATTCATTGGGGTAGAACGCGTAATAAGCGTTTTTGAAGATGGCCCTTCATCGTGCATACTTAATTAATAAAACCTTTTAAAGCAGACACTTTAAAAGGTTTTTTTCATCCTGTCGATTTGCCTCTAATGTGGCGATTGACAGTTTTTATGGCTGTACACTTTATATGGTGGTTATGTGTCTATAATAATTAAGTTGCAAACTTCCGATTTCTTCTTCGAGTCTCGCTTTCCCAGGCGCCTTACCTCAACTAATTTTGGCTTTTATTGTAGCTCATAAGAAGCCAAAATGGATTTTCGGTTTCGGCTCTATGCCTCGGGAGTCTCGACTCGGTACGCAATCTATTTAAGCAATTTCACTATTGAAAAGTGGCATTGCTTACTTTATGAATCACACGTTTTACAGAAGATGCAGAAACGTTACAATCACTTGCGATATCAGTTTCTGAGCGAACTTGTGTTGCTTTATCTATAATGGCTTTCTGAACATGGTTTGAGATAAAACAGTTATCCTCAACAACATTTGTTTTAGAAGTAAAAGTCCGATCACAAACCATACATTTAAAACATTGTTTTAACAGATTTAAATACACTGCTATCTCTTGGAATCTTAAAAAAGTAATTCGCGATAAACGTTTTCCGTGTTTGTGTATTCGGTTTGGATTCGTATGATAACAGTGAGGACAAGTCATAGGCTTGTATGAAAGGGTACCAAAGATGACGTTAGATTTCTTACCTCTAATAACTACATCTTCTTCAACTTTAGTGATTTTAATATTATTATCTTTAATTTTTAGTAACTTTAATATATCATTACACATAGGCGCAATATGTCTTCTTTATTTTTGGTTTAGTCACTTAAAATTATAGAGGCATTTGCGCTATTTTTGTACAAAAAAGCAGGATGACTTATGTCATCCCACCATAAAAAATGAAGAACCGTTTTTATTTGATTAAATCCAGCCCAAGCACGTTCCATCATTTTAATAAACGTTTTTAAGTCAAAATCGATTGCTTAAAGAAGACTTGAAACTTTATGACTGATGACGTTTTACAAAATAGCCACCATAAAAAATAGCTAAGAAAAAGATAATCAGTGCTGCAAAATAAAAAGTATAGATAGGACTGCCAAAAAATTGTGACAATGGACCACCAAATAAAGGCCCTATCATGGCACCGAAGCCTTGTATACTATTAATCACGCCCCAAGTTTCTTCTTGTTCACTTGGATGAATAAAACTTGCCATGAAAGTGTTCCAAGCTGGCAACAGGATACCATAAAGCACACCAATGAAAAAGGCGATTATCCATACGACAACAATATGTGTTAAGAACGTTAAAATAAAAATAGAAGTACCGTAAATTACAAACCCTAAAAAGATAACGAAGTACATGAAACGTGTCGAATGGGCATCTATGATTTTTGATAAAAATAACATCGAAATGGTGCAGCCTACACCACCAATAACAATTGCAAGTGTGTATTCAAGCGTCGTCACTCCGACGATATCCAGGGCATATTGCGGGAGTACAGGGACTAATGCACTGATTGCGAGCCCTTGCAACAAGATACCTGGAAATAAAATCAAATGACGTTTAGATACACTTACAATTTGACGTAATTGTTGCTTTACATTTTTCGTATTATAATCGGTCAACTTAACCTTTACAAAGCAATACAAGATGAACGCAATTGCGACACATAGCGACATTAAAAAATTGAAATGTGTTGGATGTGATTTGAATATTAGGTTCATCGTAATCATACCGGCCAGCATCCCAGAAAGCCAAGAAAAATAGACATAGCCCATTTGTTTTCCTCGTGTCCGTTCATCGACACTTGCTAGCATAATGACCCAAATCGGACACACAGCTACGCCGAGCATAACCGAACTTAAAATGAGTACGACAGGTGAAGTAGGCATAAAGATAACTAAAAACAGGCTCACAAGGGCTAATATAAAACCTAAAGTGAGCACAATGGTTGGTCCAAGCCGTTTTAAAACAAAGCCAACAAAAAAGTTACTAATAGAATCTGATATAAAATGTATGGAAATTGCAATTGAAGTGATACTGACTGCAATCGATGTTGCTGTTGGCAATAGGGGTAAATAACTCAGTACGTACATTCCTCGCGCAAATTCCATCAAAAATAAAATAACTAAGAGAATATAAAAATTTCTCATAGTCATTTTATTTGACGAGTAGTTTTGCATATAAAGGCACCTTTCCATAAACAGTTTCACATTGTGATGCGTTATAAAGTAGGTCGAGCAAATCTTGACATAAACGTTGTGTTGCATTAGGTTGACGTGCTTCTGCCATATTTTGAATCATCGCGTTGATTTCATTAGGATGGCGTGTAAGATGTGTGACGATATCAATTGCTTCAGAAGGTGTATCTGCAATTTTTCCAAATGCTTTTTGTTCGAAGTATAAAGCATTTTCGAGTTCTTGACCTGGTGCAGGATTTAAGAAAATCATTGGCACTTTTCGAGTAAGTGCTTCTGAAATTGTAATACCACCCGGTTTCGTAATCATGAGGTGACTTGACGCCATCCACTCGTTCATATTGTTCGTATAACCTAAAATTAAAACATGGCGATTCCCTTTAAATGCTTTACTTAATTGACGTTTTAATTCTTTGTTTCGACCACAAATCATGACTACTTGGGCATTTGGACTTTCATCAATGATACGTTGAATCATTTGTTCAAATCCTTTAGATACACCAAAGGCGCCCGCAGACATTAAAATTGTTTGTGCTTTTGGATCTAAATGATGTTGAGTTAGCCATGCTTCTCGATCGATACGGTCTTCAAACCGTGCCGAAATAGGAATACCAGTGACTTTGAGGGTTTCTCTTGGAATGCCAACACTCGCAAATTCATCTTTTAAATCTTCTGTTGCTAAATAGTATCGTGCAGAATATGGTGTAATCCAGTTTTTATGCATGCGATAGTCGGTCATAACAGTGGCAATAGGGATGTTCATATTGAATTGTTCTGTTAAAACTGACATGACAGGCGTTGGGAATGTCAACAAAATTAAATCTGGTTTTTCTTTTAATAGTAAGTTTAATAATTTATTTAAACCGTAATATTTATAAAAACATTTATCTAACTGGTCTAGGCGGCTATAATAAAATGCTTTATACATACGACGAAAATATTTAAAACTATTGATATACCATTTCTTACAGATTGATGTCATAATAGGATGTGCTTCTAAAAATAAATCATGCTCTATTACTGTAAGATGTTCAAGATTCATATGACTGAGTTCTTCAATAATACTATTTGTCACTTGTATATGACCATTACCAAATGATCCCGTGATAATCAATATTTTTTTCTTTTGAGCTACCATGATAGCCACCCTCCGAGATATTCAGACTTATTACTTTTCTATGTAAGTGTATCGCAATTTGGGCTATTTGTGAAAAAATTAAAAGATTTATTACAAAAATCTTAAAATGTTAAAATAAACAGTATATATGTTCATAAAATATTTAATGTTATTTTTTAATACATAGTATAATAGAAAGAAAAAACAAATAACACCTAAAATTGGCGACAATTTCATTATATTATCTTAATATACAACAAAACTCGGCACAATAGTAATTTAAAGATTTAGGGCTACGGACGTATTAAAATCAATGACTAAAGTTAACTTTATTTACCCTTAAAATGTAGAAGGTAATCTTTTTTATCGCTTAAAATGTTTAACGTGATGTGAACTAACTCACGCGCTGTAATCATCATGTACGCTGAGTATGGACTCAAAACGGTTGAGTATGAAATGATAACCTTGTATTGTCTAAGAAGAAATCTCAAATGAAAATAACTTTTCATTCTCGTTCTCACGAGAGAAAAGTGTATAATATATGCGTATATCAAAAAAGGAGAGATGTCTGTGAACGCGCAACAATTGTTCGAAAATATATTAATAAAACAAGTCATAGGAAGTTTAGATAGAGACATAAATGATATTACGACTGATTCTCGGACAGCGAAAGCCGGAAGTATTTTTGTAGCATCTAAGGGCTATACTGTTGACAGCCATCGTTTTGCGCAAAATGTTGTTGATCAAGGATGTCAAGTGGTCGTAGTGAATAGATTATTAGAGCTAGAAGGTAATGTCACACAAGTGATTGTACCGGATACGTTACGTGTTGCGAGTCATCTTGTACATCATATTTATGATTTTCCAAGTCAACATTTAACAACAATCGGTGTGACAGGGACAAATGGAAAGACTTCAATTGCGACAATGATTCATCACATCTATAGAAAGCTTGGAAAAGGAAGTGCCTATCTCGGTACGAACGGCTTTCAAATTAATGAAACATTAACAAAAGGTGAAAACACGACGCCAGAAACCGTTGTACTTACTAAGAAAATACACGAAGCTGTTGAAGCTGGCGCTGAAGCAATGACTTTAGAAGTATCCTCACATGGCTTAAGTTTAGGGCGTTTAAGTGGTGTGGAATTTGATGTTGCTATTTTTTCTAATTTAACGCAAGATCATTTAGATTTTCATGGCACGATGGAAGCATATGGACATGCTAAATCATTATTATTTAGTCAACTCGGTCAAGACCTTAGTCGTGATAAATATGCTGTTATTAATGCAGATGACGCTTTTTCAAACTATTTAAAATCGGTAACGCCATATGAAAGTATGACATATGGCATAGACAACGAGGCGCAATTTATGGCAACAAATATTGTAGAAACATTGCAAGGGGTGACGTTTGATTTTGTAACGCCATTCGGTACATATCCTGTCAAATCACCTTATGTTGGACGCTTTAATATCTCAAATTTAATGGCGGCGATGATAGGCGTCTGGGTTAAAGGTACAGACCTCGACACGATTTCTAAAATTGTTGCTGACCTTGAACCTGTAGAAGGCCGATTAGAAGTATTGGATCCTTCATTGCCTATCGATTTAATTATTGATTACGCGCATACAGCTGACGGCATGTCTAAACTTATCGATGCTGTGCAACCTTTTGTAAAACAAAAATTAATCTTTCTAGTCGGTATGGCGGGAGAACGTGATTTGACGAAGACCCCTGAAATGGGACGAGTCGCATCTCGAGCGGATTATGTCATCTTTACGCCAGACAATCCAGCAAATGATGATCCTAAAATGCTAACAGCTGAGCTCGCAAAAGGCGCAACACATGATAATTACGTGGAATTTACAGATCGTGCTGAAGGCATTCGACATGCGATTGCAGTAGCTGAACCTGGGGACACGGTTGTACTTGCTTCGAAAGGAAGAGAGCCTTATCAAATTATGCCAGGTCATATCAAAGTACCGCACCGAGATGACTTGATTGGATTAGAGGCAGCTTATCAAAAATTTGGTGGTGGTCCAAGTGAAGATTAGAGAAAGTCATAGTGAGCATCTTTCAGTAAAAGTATGGCTTTATCATAACAAAGGTGAAGACTATATTCTCGTTTCTATACCAGACTTACATTGGTCGATTCAAGTTGACGATACAATGTTTGGTGAAACGCTAACGGAACACTTATTGATGCATTTATTTAATGTTATTGATGAACAAGAAGCGGAAGTTTTAGCTTTACGCATCACACGTTGGATACAAGAAGTATAATTAAAAGGAGATTTAAGATGAGTATTAAAGAAGAAGTGACATCTCGAAAGACCTTTGCGATTATATCGCATCCGGACGCTGGGAAAACGACACTAACAGAAAAGTTATTATATTTTAGTGGGGCTATTCGAGAAGCAGGGACAGTTAAAGGTAAAAAAACAGGTAAATTTGCGACAAGTGACTGGATGAAAGTAGAACAAGAACGTGGGATTTCTGTAACAAGTTCAGTTATGCAGTTTGATTATGATGATTTTAAAATCAATATTCTCGATACACCCGGACACGAAGATTTTTCAGAAGATACCTATCGTACTTTGATGGCCGTGGATAGTGCCGTGATGGTTATTGACTGTGCGAAAGGGATTGAGCCACAAACATTGAAACTCTTTAAAGTTTGTAAAATGAGAGGCATTCCTATTTTTACATTTATTAATAAGCTCGATCGTGTAGGGAAAGAGCCTTTTGAATTGTTAGATGAAATTGAAACGACGCTAGGGATTGAAACTTATCCAATGAATTGGCCAATCGGTATGGGACAAGGCTTCTTTGGTATTATTGACCGTGCAACACGTACAATTGAGCCTTTCAGAGATGAAGAAAATGTGTTACACATCAATCAAGATTATGAACTTGAAGAGTCACATGCTATCGCGAATGATAGTTTATTTGAACAAGCGATTGAAGAACTCATGTTAGTGGATGAAGCAGGCGAAACATTCGATGAAGAAGCACTTATGAAAGGGGATTTAACACCAGTATTTTTTGGTTCTGCCCTTGCGAATTTTGGTGTACAAAACTTCTTAAATGCATACGTCGATCATGCGCCAATGCCTCATGCACGTCAAACTGAAGAAGAAGTTGAAGTGAGTCCTTTCGACCCACAATTTTCTGGATTTATTTTCAAAATTCAAGCTAATATGGATCCTAAACACCGTGACCGCATCGCTTTTATGCGCGTAGTGAGTGGTGCTTTTGAAAGAGGTATGGATGTCACACTCCAAAGAACAGGTAAAAAGCAAAAGATTACACGTTCAACAAGCTTTATGGCAGATGACAAAGAGACAGTCAACCATGCCGTAGCAGGAGACATTATCGGTTTATATGATACAGGTAATTACCAAATTGGAGATACGTTAGTGGCGGGTAATCAGAAGTTCCATTTCAAAGCATTACCGCAATTTACACCAGAAATATTTATGAAAGTATCGCCGAAAAATGTCATGAAACAAAAACATTTCCATAAAGGGATTGAACAATTGGTACAAGAAGGGGCCATTCAATATTATAAATCCCCGCATACCAATCAAATTATTTTAGGTGCTGTGGGTCAACTTCAATTTGAAGTGTTTGAGCATCGTATGAAAAATGAATACAATGTCGACGTAGTTATGGAACCTGTAGGTAAAAAGATTGCACGTTGGATTGAAAATGAAGAAGACGTTCAAGACAAGATGAGTACTAGTCGCTCAATTCTTGTTAATGATCGTTACGACAATAAAGTCTTTTTATTCGAAAATGATTTTGCGACACGCTGGTTTGAAGAAAAGTTCCCAGAAATTAAACTGTATAGTTTATTGTAAGAAGTGGGACGTATACTTTAAAAAGTGAAAAAATTATTTTTTATATTGTTATTTTGATAGAAAATTGGGTATAATGTTTACATCATAATTAAATACCTGTGACTGACTTTGGTCAGAGGGGAGTAACTTGATTAACGTGTCGATCGTTAATAACGCTTTGTCGTCATTACGAAGAACAGTGATTCTTCCGGTGAAGCGGGCATCTGTTTATGCTAAGTGAGACCTTTGCTATTGATTTAGCATGGGTCTCTTTAATTATGTCTGTGACATAAAGACAGTAACAGAGACGCTTAATCAAATGACTATTGATATATTGAGTGTTTATAAAAAATTTTTGTCATATTTCAATTACTGATAAAAGTCGAAGGAGTGATCTTGCAATGGATCCAAGTTTGTTATTAACCTACGGATGGGTTGTATTGGTTTTAGTCTTTTTAGAAGGCTTATTAGCAGCTGACAACGCCATCGTAATGGCTGTTATGGTTAAGCACTTGCCACCAGAACAGCGTAAAAAAGCCCTCTTCTATGGTTTGTTAGGTGCTTTTGTATTTCGTTTTATTGCTTTATTCTTGATTAGTATTTTAGCTAATTTCTGGTGGATTCAAGCGTTAGGTGCAGCTTATTTAATTTACATGTCCACTAAAAATCTATATGAGTTTTTCAAAACTAAAGATAAAGGCCACGAGTACCCTGACAATGATGATCATCATTATGACGATGAGGGTGTAGAGAAAAAAGTAAGCGCTAAAGAGTTTTGGTTAACTGTGGCTAAGGTTGAATTTGCAGATATTGCGTTTGCCATCGATTCAATGCTCGCAGCATTAGCAATTGCCGTGACATTGCCAAAAATTGGTGTTCACTTCGGTGGTATGGATGCTGGTCAATTTGCGGTTATGTTTGTGGGTGGATTAATTGGTGTCATCTTAATGCGTTTTGCAGCCTCATTCTTTGTTGAGTTATTAAATAAATATCCTGGCTTAGAAGGTGCGGCTTTCGCAATTGTAGGTTGGGTTGGTATTAAGCTTGTCATCCTTGTACTTGCACATGATGACATCGGATTAATTCCACACGATTTCCCACACTCAGCTACATGGCAAATTATATTCTGGACAGTGATGATTGGACTTGTCATTATCGGATGGTTCACATCAATGGTTAAAAATAAAAAAGATCAAAAACATTAACATGTTAAAATCAAAGCGTGACATACAGGGTTCGAACAAAGGATTGTTCGGACCCTTTCTTCTTAAAAAAGACTGTGCTATGAGAGATTAAGATTTACTTTTTGAGTCTTAAACGCAATTGGTTTTATGCCGTTTTGATGATGAATCTTGTAACGCCGGATTTAGTATTTTTGATATTTAAAAGTGAATTTTACAGAAATTTAAGCGCTGATATGTCATAATAGAGTGAGAGCAACATAAGGAGGGCGTGCAATGGATCAGGATAAAAAACATGTGATTCCGAGACATCTATATAAAAGAAAAAGACGTGAGTTTTTTCATAATGAAGAGCGTGAAGCCAGATTGAAGGCAGAAGAAGAAGAAAATGCGCTCAAAGCTGAAAAGGAAAAGGCTCAAGTTAAAAACAATGAAGAGCGTGTGAAAGACAATCTACGCAAAGCGCGCATTGAAAAAATCACACATGATGATGGTGATAAGTCACAAAACAAGGTGAAGCACGAAGCAGAACCTAACAAAGAGGCTTCAAGACCGATTCAAGAAACATCATCAGTGTCAATTAATGGCAGTGAAGCAGAGCAATCCAATCATAAAGATGCAGAGACACAACAAGAAAGGTCAGAACAGGTGCAATCATCCAAACAAGTGGATCACAAAGAAAATCAAGATGATCACCAAGACGCAATGATTGAAACACCTGACAAACACCAACAAGAACATCCTCCGAAGCATCAGTACTCAACGAAGCGCGATTGGACTGAAAAAATCACGCAATTTCTTTCTAGAGAATGGGCTAAAATCCTCATTATATTAGCGGTTATTTTAGTGGTCATTTTATTATTTGCAATATTTAATAATGTGAATAAAAGTGAAAATGACAATGTCAAACAAGCGATTCAAGAACAGCAACATCAAAAAGGTACAAATAAAACAGTTACCAAAACGATGGAAAACGCGAATCTCGCAGTTAAATCCGTGGTATCTATAGAAAATAATAGTAAGAGTACACCAGATACAGTTCAAGATGCTAAGCAACAAACGCAAGAAGAAAAAGAAAGCGGATCAGGTGTCGTCTACAAAAAATTGGACGACACCCTTTATATATTAACGAATGCCCATGTCGTCGGTGATAGAGAAAAGCATGAATTAACATTTGGCGACCATCAAACTGCAATGGGTAAAGTAATAGGAAAAGACAAATGGTCGGATCTTGCAGTCATGACCGTTCATGCACCTAAAGGCGATGTATTAAAACCGATTAAACAAGGCGATTCAAGTGCTTTAATCTTAGGTGAACCTGTGATTGTAGTAGGAAATCCTTTAAGTTTAGATTTTCAAAATACAGTTGGCGAAGGCATCGTATCGGGGCTCAATAGAGATGTACCTGTTGACATCGATAAAGATAATGAATATGATACACTATTAAGTGCCTTTCAAGTGGATGCACCAATTAATCCAGGTGATTCTGGCGGTGCCGTTGTTGATCAAAATGGTGAACTGATTGGGATCGCATCATTAAAAATCAGTATGCCGAATGTACAAAGTATGGGCTTCGCGATTCCTATTAATCAAGCGATACATACAGCAAAATTACTTGAAAAAGATGGTGAAATCAAGCATCCAAATACACACCTTCAGTTAGATAATGTCATCGATGTGACAGATGCAACAAAAGATGATTATAACGTGAATAAAAGTTTAAAAGAAGGCGTAATGGTGAGTGATATTGACGATGACAGCGCTGCCCAAAATTCAGGGTTGAAAAAGGGCGATGTCATAGTAGAATTAGATGGTAAGCCGATTAAAGATAAATTGGCCTATCGACAAAAATTATTTGAACATACAGATTTGAAAGAAGCATTAAAATTAAAAGTGATACGTGAAGGTGAGGTTAAGCAGATCTCATATAAATTGAATTAGCTTTGGGGTGAATGGCGTTGTCCATAGTCAAATTTTTATTGAAAAGATCAAGCCCACAGCAAGGGATTGTCTTATATTACCTTGTCGCTATCGTTGGTGCGTTTTTACTGTTGAATTTGCCAGGTGTACATAAGCCTGGCGTCAAAGTAGCACCCATCGATACTTTGTTTGTCGCTGTTTCGGGTGTAAGTGTAACGGGGTTAACACCGATAAACATATCAGAAACCTATTCTGCCTTTGGTTACATCGTCTTATTGGTTATCCTTAACATTGGCGGTATCGGTGTAATGGCGATTGGTACATTATTATGGGTTGTATTAGGAAAACATATTGGTATTCGAGAGCGTCAACTCATTATGTTGGATAATAATAGAGAATCGATGAGTGGGACGGTCAAGTTAATTTTAGATATTGTAAGAGCAATTTTAGTGATTGAGTTAGTAGGGGCAACACTGTTAGCATTTTATTTTTATCGTGACATTCATAACATCAAAGAGGCTATCTTACAAGGCGTGTTTGTTTCTATCTCAGCAACAACGAACGGAGGTCTCGATATAACAGGAGATTCACTCATTCCATACGCGAATGATTATTTTGTCCAAACGATTGTTATGTTTCTGATCGTATTAGGCTCAATTGGTTTTCCTGTGTTATTGGAGATCAAAGCTTATATTAAAAATAGAATACCTAATTTTAGATTCTCTTTATTTACGAAAGTTACGACTGTCACTTACTTAGTTATACTAATCATGGGTGTACTCGGTATTTTAATGATTGAAGGTCATGGTGTTTTTGCACACGAATCTTGGCACAAAACTTTGTTTTATGCCATGTTTCAGTCTGTGACCACGCGAAGTGCGGGTTTAGAGACATTTGATGTTGCTCAATTTTCAGATGCGACTAACTTATTAATGGGTGCATTGATGTTTATCGGCTCTTCTCCAAGTTCAGTTGGTGGCGGTATACGGACAACGACTTTTGCGATTATTATTTTGTTTGTGATTAATTACAAGCCAAATGCTGAGAAATCATCAATAAAAGTATTTAATCGAGAAATTCATAATCAAGATATTCAGCGCTCATTTGCAGTGTTTTGTATCGCAATCATGCTTACATTTTTAGGAATGTTTATCATTATTCTGTCAGAAGGAAGTCATATTGAATTTGTTAAAATTTATTTTGAAATTATGTCTGCCTTTGGTACGTGTGGGTTATCCACGGGGATTACTTCGCAGTTAAGCAATGTTTCAAAAGTTGTGTTGATGGTTTTAATGTTTATCGGCCGTGTAGGCTTAATCTCATTTATCATCATGATAAGTGGTAACCGCGAGCCGTCAAAATATCATTATCCAAAAGAAAGAATTCAGATTGGTTAAAATGTTAACTTGGCATTATTTCTCTGAAAGTAGCCATCTATTTTGGTTCTCCATTTTTTATGGTGGGATGACATAAGTCATCCTGCTTTTTTGTACAAAAATAGCGCAAATGCCTCTATAATTTTAAGTGACTAAACTAAAAATAAAGGAGACATATTGCGCCTATGTGTAATGATATATTAAAGTTACTAAAAATTAAAGATAATAATATTAAAATCACTAAAGTTGAAGAAGATGTAGTTATTAGAGGTAAGAAATCTAACGTCATCTTTGGTACCCTTTCATACAAGCCTATGACTTGTCCTCACTGTTATCATACGAATCCAAACCGAATACACAAACACGGAAAACGTTTATCGCGAATTACTTTTTTAAGATTCCAAGAGATAGCAGTGTATTTAAAACTGTTAAAACAATGTTTTAAATGTATGGATGGAAAGTGTTACGCTTCTACAGAAAGTATGAGGATATCATTGCTTATACGATTGGAACCCCTCAATTCAATAATGGAGCGATTGAAGGAATTAATCAAAAAGTTAAACTGATTAAAAGAGTTTCATATGGCTATCGCAACTTTTATAACTTCAAAAATCGCATTTTTATTATTTTTAGACTGTATAAAAGACCAAAGAAAAAAGCAATGCCACTTTTCAATAGTGAAATTGCTTAAATAGATTGCGTACCGAGTCGAGACTCCCGAGGCATAGAGCCGAAACCGAAAATCCATTTTGGCTTCTTATGAGCTACAATAAAAGCCAAAATTAGTTGAGGTAAGGCGCCTGGGAAAGCGAGACTCGAAGAAGAAATCGGAAGTTTGCGACTTAATTATTATAGACACATAACCACCATATAAAGTGTACAGCCATTTTAATACACAAAAAGGACCTCCATCTCATTTGGAGGTCCTTTTTATGTTTCATACTTTCAAGGAAGTATGATTAATTTTTAGAATGAATATGTTCGTCAATGTGACGTGTCACATCAACCCAACCACGCCAACCAACGTGAACGGCATCACTCATATAGTAAGGCTCATAATCTTTATCTGATAAATCTACGACATGACCATGATGCGACTCAATAGTTTTTACTATTTTTTGAGTAACTGGCAATCTTCTTTCTTTTGGAAGAATGATATGGTCATACCACTTACCATTAACAGGTAAGAGTACGTACTGCACATCTGCACCTGAGTGGTTTAACGTATCTACGAGTAAAGCGAGGTCGTCATATTCAACTGAATTTGTATGGAATTCATGTTGACGGCTTACAGATTTTTTCTTCTGTAATTTTTTCCAATATTTATCTTTAATATGATATGGATTTGTTTGACTTTGACTTTTTCCATATTTTAAAGCATTTTCGTCTAATTTATTCCAGTTTAATGGTTGTTTCTTGTGTTCTTCTAACAGTTGTGGAAGTTTATTCGTGTGATGAATAGGTAAATAAGCACGTATCGCTTCCATTTTTTCCAAATGATTCTCATATAAAGGATTTAAGAAATGACCATCTGAATGATGTTGAGTAGCCATATCTTTTAAAAACTCATTATCCTTATTATCTTTAAAGTGCAATAAGCGTTTTGCGAAACGCACTTTAATATCATTTGGAATACGTGGATTTTCAAAAATACTATTGATTTGTAACTTAGAAGAACGCCCTAAATAGTTTAACTCAGTTAATCCGTGTTTAGTAAACCATTGAGGTGAAACAATCACTGTCATTTTTTTTATCTTTCAAATGATCATATTGAGCGCCTAAAGTCATCACTTGAATAAGATCAGTTGAGCCGCCGATACCCATGTAAAATAAATCTTTTGTATGTCCCTTAAGTAATAATGCGGGTTGAAAAGGATCGTCTTTTGTAAGTTCACTCGAACCATATACCGGGTAATAATGTGAGTCTTTAAGCATGTCAGTTTGTAAATATTCACCTTTTAACATGTTGCTGTCATTGGCAACTTGATATTTAGGTAATTGACTTGAGAGGTGAGGTGGAACAAACCATTTTGCTGGTAACAATATAAAGACAACAAATAATACGATACTTGTTAAAAATGCAATGATGTAATGTTGCTTTGATTTCATCGTAATTTTGCCAATTCGTTAATGATTTGATTTGGCGTTGCCCAATCCTCTCTATTAAAGTCCATAATTGAAACTTCGATATCAAGTTCCTCTTGAAAAGCAACTAATAATTGAACTGACTGTAAAGAATCCATAATACCTTCATCGAAAAGTTGAATGTCAGGGTTTGTTTTTACAACATCGTCTTCTGCAACTTCCGCAATAATATCTAAAACTTTTTCATTAAAATCCATAAATATCGCTCCTTGTAAATTAAGTTTTAATCATTAAATTAATTGGCCTGAGAAAATTAAAAAGCCGAATGCAACAAAGTGGAATGTGATTACAATGCTTAATACATTGATGACAGGGTGATTCCATTTGCCAAAACGTTTTTTACGCCATTTTTCATAGTAGTTATAAAGGAAAAATAGCAATGCGTGATAGAGACCATACGCGACGTAAAACCATTCAAATCCGTGCCACAGCCCCATAATACCGAAGTTAAGTAAAAATGCGATATTAGAAACATGGAACGTCGATTTAATGTATTTTTTCTTAGCCATAAAGAATACAAAACGCATGTAAATACAGTCACGGAACCAGAAAGATAAAGTCATATGCCATCTATTCCAAAAGTCTTTGATATTTTTAGCACGGAAAGGTTGATTAAAGTTCATCGGTGTTTCGATACCATAGATATAACTTAATGCGATTGCAAATAAGCTGTATCCAGCAAAATCAAAGAATAGATAGAAACTGTAAGTATACATATAGAACCAGTAATCCCCAAATGTTTCTAGATGGCCTGTGTATGGCTTAACTCCATAGTTTTGTATAACATAGGCAATAATATATTTATACAGAAAACCAAGCATAATAAAATGAATGGCTTTGCCTAGTAGTTGACGATAACGCTCTTTTGTCAGTTCTTTATCATCATCTTTCTTAAAGCGACGATAGCGATCAATTGGACCCGAAGAAATCGTAGGGAAGAATGAAATAAACTGAATCAGTTTTTTGACGTCTACTTTTTCTTTTAGTGTGTGGTCATGAATTTCCATAATCAATTGAACACTTTTGAATGTAATATATGAAATACCAAGGAATGCAAATAATTCAACAAGTTTTGAACTATGCATATGCAATTGGCCCTTACCAAGCCATGAACTTTGTAAAAGTTTGACCATAAATAATGGTGCAATCGATAAAACTAAAGCTAAGACATAGTAAGACGTTGAGCGATTTTGTGAAGTCATCCGCTCATAAACTTTAATAATCAAAGTTTGCCATAAAATATATGCGATGAAACTTATTAATGGATAACTTATATAACTAATTCCAAATAAGTTGTGTTTTTTGTCAGCAAATATAATGACAATCATGATTGCTGTACTGATAAAATTGTATACTTTAGACCTTTTTCCGAATAACCCTAATATAATAACAGGGAGTAAAACAATGAGTGCAATCACAAAGAAATGAAAACTAGTGTATGGCGTCATGATTGATATACCTCATTAATTCGTTTGCGGTCTAATTTACCATTGTTTGTCAATGGCATTTCATCAGCAATCTCGATTTTTTTAGGAATCATATAATCAGGTAATTCTTTTTTTAGACGCGTCTTAATTTCATGGCTAATGTCTACTAATTGAACGCCTTCAGCATTCAATTTTACAACCCCTGTCAGATAAACAATCTTACCTCTTTTATAAATAGGGACCACCATTGAAGCGCTAATAAACGGTAAAAGGTTCATTCTTGATTCGATTTCTTCAAGTTCCATACGATAACCGTTATATTTGATTTGGTTATCGATACGACCTTTAATAAACCACATCTCATCTTGATGTACAGCGCGATCACCTGAATAATAAGCGCGTTGTTCATCTTCTTTAAAGAATGCTTTTTCCGTCTTTTCAGGATCTTTCAAATAACCGGCACTAACCGAGTTTCCTTTGATGATTAATTCGCCTTCATCAGTTACACTTAACGTCGTACCTGGTCTTGGTACACCAACAGGTACAGTGTCATATTCTTCTAATAAAGATTGTGTGACTCTCACACTCGTGATGGCAACAGTAGCTTCTGTAGGACCATATGTGTTGTATAAATAAGAATCTGGGAACTTATTTAACAATGTTTTAGCTGTACGATGTGCCAAAACTTCACCACAAAATAAAAACGTTCGAAGCCCTTCCATGCCATTAGCATCAAATTGAGGAAGCATCAAACAGATTTCCATAAATGATGGTGTGGAGACCCAAACATTAATTCGTTCACTTTGGAACAATTCATATAAAGATTTAGGTGCAGCTATCATTTCTTTATCAATGAGTAACAGTGTGCCTCCTGAAAGTAAACAAGGATAGATGGCCATTACTGATAAATCAAATGAAAACGGTGCTTGGTTGACCCAAACGTCTTTAGTTTCATGTTGATTAAGCGAATCTACCCAGTTTGCAAATTCAACGAGACTATCGTAGTAAATTTCGACACCTTTTGGCATACCTGTTGATCCAGATGTAAAGATGGTGTAGGCAATTGCATCACCTTTAATCGGTGTGAAAGGCGTCTCTTCTGTAAATGATTGAATATCTTGAATAAAATATTCAGTTGATACGTGTTGACCTATTGTTGCGTCAGTCGTATTAATAATATATTGCGGGACAACTTTCTCTAAAATATGAGAAATACGATTTGCAGGGATGGATTGATCAATTGGGACATAACCACATCTTGCTTTAAGTGCAGCAATCATACCCACAATCATAAATGGTGACATATGACCGTATACAACAACTGGTGCGCTGCTATTTGAGAGTTGTGCTGCTAAGCGGTTCGAGTATGTTTCTAACTCTAAATAACTTAATGACTCACCACGATGTTGAACGGCGATATCATTAGGCTGTGTCTGACTGTACTGTGCAATCATTTTTAAAACATCTTTCATGTTTTAGCTCCTTTAATATTAAAAATCATTATAAATAAATGTGTTATGTGCATCTCCATTGCCATATATAAAGTACAAAGTCAACATAATAGCAAAATAAAGTAACGTTAAGGCGACGAATCTAACAGACGAGCGATTGAAATTCATAAACAATATTCACCTTTCGTGTAATGATTCATGACGTTTTGTTAAAGTAATTTAATCCGATAAAGTTAATTTAAGTTAATATTTTCTGAAAGTCAATTCATTTCTTGTAAAAAAGAATAAAAATACAAGAAAATAGGTCTGAAGATGTATGAGAATTTGTTAAATAAATAAAAATATTTTTATAGTAAAATGAATAACTGAAAATAGATAAATAATTAATATGGTACAGTTTAACCAAGGTCTATTAAATTTGTTTGGATTTATTAGCGGAATAAGTTCTTTTTAATTCAATCGTTAAAGGCTTGAAAATTATGGTAAAATACGAATTGAATCATAATGATTGGGGTGAAAGCAATGAGTCAGCATGATGAAATGAATATCCAGATTATTGCAACGTCTGATATGCATAGTCATATTTTAAATGAAAGTGAGCATTCAAATATTTATCGGGCAGGTACATATATTAATGAAGTAAGACGTCAACATGACCACGTCGTTTTATTGGACAATGGTGGTAATCTAGCTGGAAGTATCACTGCGTTTTATTATGCCATCATTGCACCATATAAACGCCATCCGATGATTAAACTTATGAATGCAATGGCATATGATGCAAGCGGGATCAGTTCGAATGAATTTAAGTATGGCTTGGACTTTTTAAACCGCTCTATAGCACTTGCACGTTTCCCTTGGTTATCAGCTAATATTGAATACTCAAGAACAAGAGAACCTTATTTTTCAACGCCGTATATGGTGAAAAATATTAACGGCTTAAAAATTGCGGTTGTGGGTTTAACTTCAGAAGGGCTAATGAAAAATGAAAATATAGAAATGGAATCAGATGTGACAGTAGAGAAAGCCACTGTAGCAGCTAAAAGATGGATTCGTTATATTTATGAAACAGTAGAACCTGAATTTTTAATTGTATTGTATCATGGAGGATTATCTAAGTTAAGTCATGATTCGAAATCACAAGGTGAGAATCAAGCAGAAATGATTATGAAACAAGTGGGGATTATTGATTTAATGATTACAGGGCATCAACATGAGACAGTGATTGAAAATGACGGTGACACGCTATTTGTTCAAGCGGGTCAAAATGCTGAGAATTTAGTGCATGTAAATGTTAAATTTCGTAAAAGACGGAATTCATTTGAACTGCTCGAAATGGAGCCTGAAATTGTGTCTCTAAATGAATACGAAGAAGACCAGTCGCTATTAGATTTAACATATTATGACCGAAAAGCGGTCAGAAGTTGGAAAAATGAACCCATTCATCATCACGATATAGATATGTACTTTTCGCATTTTCATGAACTCCTTGTTCGACCTCATCCATACATCCAATTGTTACATGAAAGTCTCGTTCAAGAATTGGAAGCAACCATGACATGTGTCAATTTGCCTTTACCTAATGCGACAGGTTTAAAGGGGGGCTTGAAAAATGAAGACATATACAATATGTATCCACATCCTGATAAGCCAATGGATATGACACTGAAAGGAAGCGTTATTAAACAGCTCATTGAAGAAAGTGCAGCCCACCTTGAATGGGACGGCAACCATCTAACTGTGGGTGACATGGATCCGACGCACTTTTTATTTTGGTCAGGTTTTGATTTCACAATTGATATCAATCAGCCGCCATATTATCGTGTGACACAGTTTGGTTTGCATGAAGATTATAGTTATCGCATTGTCATGACGGATTATATTTATCGTCACTATAAGGATATTTTACCAGATGTGACATTACATCAAACTTATCCAGTAACGATGCCAGAGCTGATTGCGAAAGTTCTTAAACAACAGTTAGAAATAAAAAGACCTAAGTCGAATATGTCTATTATCGGTTTATAATAAAAGCCCCATAAGACTAAGCAAAAGTGCTTAGAACTTATGGGGTTTCTTTAGGTTAACTTTGATACTTTGTAATGAAATAAAGTAGGTTTCATTTACAAAATCTCGTTATCATATCAGAAGAACGTGATGATTATTTATCTTGACGATGACGACGTTTACGTAATAAGAATAGGCTACCTAATCCAGCTAATAAAGTACCAAACAGCGTACCTTGATTTGAAGAAGTTTGACCAGATTTCGGTAATGCTTTAGATTTTTGTTGTTCAGTCATCGCTTCATGATTTGAAGCATTTGATTGAGACGTTTCGTGTTGTCCTGGCATACCAGGCTCGTTTGGCATATTTGAAGACGGTTGGTCCGGATTACCAGGCTCATTTGGCATATTTGATGACGGTTGATCTGGGTTGCCAGGTTGGCTTGGTACATTCGGTGATGGTTGGTCTGGGTTGCCAGGTTGGCTTGGTACATTCGGTGACGGTTGATCTGGGTTGCCAGGTTGGCTTGGTACATTCGGTGATGGTTGGTCTGGGTTGCCAGGTTGGCTTGGTACATTCGGCGATGGTTGATCCGGATTACCGGGTTGGTTCGGTTCATTTGGTGATGGTTGATCCGGATTACCAGGTTGGTTTGGTTCATTCGGTGACGGTTGGTCCGGATTACCAGGTTGATTTGGTTCATTCGGTGATGGTTGATTTGGGTTGTCCGGTTGATTTGGAGACGGTTGATCCGGATTATTTGGATTGTCTGGTGATGGTTGGTCCGGATTATTTGGATTGTCTGGTGACGGTTGGTCCGGATTATCTGGATTGTCCGGTGATGGTTGGTCAGGCGTTGATTTATAGAAGCCACTGTCGATAGTATAATCGTCAGCATCAACGAGAATTTTTGCTGTTGTACCATTTGAGTCTGTATTTAAAAAGCCTTGACCAGTAAGCGTTGGTGTATAACCATTAGGTGTTTCAAAGTCAATAGTATATTCACCTTCTGCGACATCTTTAAATAAATATTTACCATTTTCGTCAGTCACTTGTGTACCGATGATGTTGCCATCTGCATCTTTAAGTGTAACGGTTACGTTGGCAATACCAGGCTCGTTATTATCTTGAATACCATCTTTATTTGAGTCTTCCCAAACTTTATCACCCACATTATATTTAGGTGTTTCTGTTCTATAGAACCCTTGGTCTACTGTTAAGTTATTTCCATCGCTAATAATAGCCATCGCATCTACTGGACCGTCAGAATCGAGGGCATCGTTACCAGCATCTGACTTGGTAGGTGTATAATCTGCAGGTGTTTCAAAACTCACTTTATAATTACCGTTTTGTAAATTGTCAAAAGAGTATTTTCCGTTTGCATTCGTTTTTGTCGTATCAATGACATTTCCGTTACTGTCTTTCAAAGTCACTTTTACGCCAGCAATGCCGGGTTCATTGCTATCTTGAATACCATCTTTATTGATATCATCCCAGACTTTATCGCCGAGAGAGTAGACTGCTTGTGAGCCATCTGCTGTACCACTTGAGCTACTTTTTAAAATATTATTATCCCAAGTCAAACGATCGTATTGGTTGTATTGGTTTTGCGTGTACATTGTTGAGCGTAAGTTAAGATCTGCTTTTGAATCAGGTTTTTCTTTACTTGTCACTTTAACGATGTAACGTGCACCATTTAAATTACCAAAATTGATATAAGCTAATCCATCTTTATAGTAGTTAATGTTGAATTGGTTTGTAACATCTTGATACTGACTATCTTCTACACCAAAACTATCATTTAATTTGTCATTAGGACCGACTTTGAAAATTTGGATTTTAGAATTTTTAGGATCTAATTGACCATTACTTTTAGCTGGATCATCTTGGTAAGATTGCAGTTCCACAACTGTTCCCTTAGCTGTACGTTTCATCGGATTGACATAAATATATTGTTCATAATCGCCTTTATCCGGATCTTCAAGTGTAATCATTGATTTAAGGTTAGAATCGCCAACGTTATAATATTTACCATAATTCACATTGATTTGTGTATCTAAACTTTCACCCGCAACTTTGTAGTTCAAAGGATAGACTTTTGAGTCTGTTGCGACTTTACGATCCATAAACTGTGTCAAATTAAACTGACCTGAGATGTTCGTTAAATTATTTACAGCATCAGTAAAAGTATAGGTCATACGATGATTTTGAACGTCGTAATCACCAAGCGCAATCACTTGACCATCTTCATTTTTAATTTTCTCTTGATGATTTGGGTCAAATCGTGTATCCCCATAGACATTGACTGTTTTTGGCATTTCAACAGTAAAGTAGTCACCGCTTTTTACTTGGCCATCAACGTTAAATTTACTTCTCAAATAATAACTTCCTGAGTTGTTCGGTTCAATATATGTTTCAGAAGTAGAAATGTCTGTAGCGTGGACTTTATCGTTTACATTTGAACCACCGGCTGCGACTGGTTGTGCTTCATTTTTACTTACAGCACGTAATTTTGTTGTCCCTTTAACTTTTTTTAATTCAGAAGATGTATTAGGTGATTGTGTGGTACGTAAGCTTTCTGTAGATGGGCTTTGAGTGTTTGTGTTTGAAGATTCAACAGGTTGAGTAGATGGTGTCGTATTCGTTTGAGGTGTATTAGAATTTGAAAGGTTTTCTTCAGGTGTTGTATTTTGATCTGTTGAATTTTGATTGCTAGACGCTTGCGTGTTTGGATTTTGTTCTTTTGCAGTTTGATTCTCTATATTTTGATTCTCTGTATTTTGATCTTTAGTTGTCTCAGTATTTGTAGGTTGTTCCTTCACATTTTGAGTATCTGTTGCTTCTTTTTCAGTAGATGTTGAAGCTGGGGATTTTTTAGATTGTGTTTGCTGTTGTTCAGTTGAAGGTTGTTTTTCAGTTGAATTCGTAGGTTGTTTATTCTCTGTTGTTGCGTTTTCAGAATCTGTTGTTGAAGATGTATTTGTAGATTGCTCACTTTCTGTTGATGCTTTTTCTGGACTTTCTTGTTCTGTTTGATTTGTTTTTGACACAGATTCTTGATTTTCAGGAGACTGTGCATTTTCATTCTGAGTATTTGCGTTATCTTTCGGTTGTGATGCAGACGCTTCTTTTGCTGCATTTTCATCAGTTGAGGAACTATCGTTATTTGTTTCGGTTTGCGTGCTAGATGCATCTTCTTTATCTTGTGACTGTATCTGGTTAACGGTCACAGGTTGTTGCGTATTTTCTGCCGCAAATGCTTCGTGATGAATACCAAAAAATGCAACGGTACCTATTAAGAATGAGGCGGTACCTACAGAACATTTTCTAATCGAAAAACGAGAAAGTGTTCTAGCCTTAGTTGGGTAATGCTTGTTCATAAAACTATCATCTCCAAATTCAAATTTATTGATTAATCGATTAATTAATCGTGTAAAAATTCTATCACAACAGATTGTTAATTACAAAGATTTAAATTAAAGCTTTTAATTAAACGTATATGTTTAAATAGAAATTTATGATATTTAAAAAATGACGTTAAACAACTGTAATGATATTTTTGATAATAAAAAAATATATATTTATCAGAATTAATAGATTTAAAAAATAGGTGGTTTACGGAATCGTTGAAGGATGGAAATGAGCGTTATATTTATTTCATATACGTAATGTTATAAGGCTTTTTGATAGATTGAGGTATGGTCTCCTATATTTTTGGGGTGAACGTGATAGGGCAAACGGGTATAAAAAAACAGCAAATGGCCTGTAAAACGGCAACATTTGCTGTTGAAATTAACCATGAAAAATTAACAAAATTACAACCGCTACAATTTGGGCTACTGTCGTTGTGACAATACGGCGTGTATACGTATAACTCAAACTGAGGATTAACTGACAAATAAATATAAAGATGACAATCCACCATTGATCAAGGTAGATAAAAAATGAACTAGAAAGTAATGCGCTTATCAAAATTGCAGGCCAAGCGCGATGTGTCAACTGCGTGATTGACTTTTGCAGAATTGAGCGAATATAAAGTTCGTGGCAAGGCATAACAAAAAGCAATGTGACGAGCATTTGCCATTTGAAGTAAACGCCTGTCCGCGATAACTGTCGAATTAATGACGTATAGGATAAGTCACTTGTAATCCAAGAAAAAATGACTTGGACTAGGACAAGGACAACACCTGTAATAAGTCCTGTAATAATCGACGTCGTTAAACGCTTAGATTCAAAATCACGTTGGTAAAAAACATAACTAATTCCAGCAATCAGCATAATGCCTGTATACAACTGCCAATAAACTTCATGTTCACCCCACATAATAAATAATATAATGTGAAAGGCAATAAAACTGAGTATAAACCAAAGTAGCGACTTATTTATTTTTTTCATACGAATTTATCCTTTGTGTTCAATAATTTTATATCTTTTATGGTTAATAACGGTTTTTTCTGGTAAATCTAATTGATTAAAGTTTTCCATAATTGTTAAGTCAACAATAACAGAATTGTCGTTAATCTTTTCCACTTTTCCTTTTATACCATCATAGAATTCTACAATATCTCCTATTTCAGCGATTGTCATTATCGTAGCCCCCTTTAGAAATTAACTAGCATTTATTGTACTAAAATTTACATTTTAAATAAACAATTTACGTCATTTTTCCGAAAATAGTTACATTATGAGAAATTTTAAGGTGAATTATTGGAAAAAATAATTGGAATCATGCATAACTGAGATAAGGGCATATTTTGGGAAAGGAGTGTACGTATTATGAAATTTATTAGTAACAACAATCATACAGATCCAACTTTAAATTTAGCTATGGAAGAGTATGTGTTGAAAACAGTGCCGATGGACGAAGACGACAGTTATTTTTTATTTTATATCAATAGACCTTCTATTATTGTAGGGAAAAATCAAAATACGATAGAAGAAGTGCATCAACCTTATATTGACGCACATCATATTGATGTGGTAAGACGAATTTCAGGCGGTGGCGCGGTTTATCATGATTTTGGGAATTTAAACTTTAGTTTTATTACTAAAGATGATGGAGATAGCTTTCATAACTTTAAAAAATTTACACAGCCTATCGTAGAAGTATTAAATGAGTTAGGTGTGGCAGCAGAGTTAACAGGGCGTAATGATATTCAAGTTGGGCAAGCGAAAATATCGGGTAATGCAATGGTCAAAGTTAAGGACCGCATGTTTAGTCATGGCACCTTGATGTTAAACAGTGAATTGGATGAAGTTCAAAATGCATTGCGTGTTAATCCGGCTAAAATTCAGTCTAAAGGTGTTAAATCTGTTCGAAAACGTGTGGCAAATATTCAAGAATTTTTAGATGAGCCATTAGATATTGAAACGTTCAAATCAATCATTTTGAAAAAGCTGTTTGGTGATGCCGAAGTCGAATCCTATCCATTAACTGAAAAAGATTGGAAAAATATTGAAAAATTAAGTAATGAAAAATATCGAACATGGGACTGGAATTATGGTAAAAATCCTAAATATAACTTTGAGCGAGAACATAAGTTTGATAAAGGGTTTGTTCAATTGAAGTTAGATGTGAAAAAAGGGCGCATTGCGCATGCCAAAATATTTGGTGATTTCTTTGGTGAGGGAGACGTCACAGATTTAGAAAATGCGCTTGAAGGTGTTTCTCATCATAAAGATGCAATTGAAGAGGCGCTAAAAGATTATGATATGTACCATTATTTTGGGGATATTCCACGAGAAGCATTAATTGAGTTAATGGTATAAAAATAACAGGACTATTCATTGATAAATCATGGATAGTCCTGTTTAATTTGGAAGTGAATGTGTGATGGAATTACTCAACGTTAACTTCCTCCAACTTCAAATATTCCTGAGTATACATATTAAATGCCTGTTCATTTCTATCAATTAGTGCAGCGTCAATTAATTGTTGAAGTTCTCGCTTTCTTTGATTTTTTAAAGCTTCTTCAATGACAAGTTCAACACCAAGCTGGTTAATTGTGTGTACAGAATTTACAATAAAATGTCTTTTTACATCTGTTTGGTTTTCCATGATGTGTCACTCCTTTGTGTATTGAGTATGAATTAAGTTATTAAACAGTATAACGAATGAACACATAAAACGCAATAAGTTTTCTGAATTTTTAAAGTAATTAAGACAGAATTTTAACATATTTGTGTAATAAAACATTTTTAGTAACGAATTCTCATTGACTTACCTTAAGATAAACATATAATAAGTATTAGAAAGAGAGAACCTACACCTTTTGACGAATAGGAGGGGTTCTAGTATGAACCATAAATTTAATTCAGCCTACGCCATTTGTAAAGGAGATATGTTTCTTAGACCTGTCGATGGACCTGACGGTATTCTCATGAGCACAGAGGTTTTCAGATATGATGGTGAACAGTTTGTTGTTCATGATCGTACGCAACGTATCATGGAAAGAAGTTGTAGGCATTATGGTGAAACCTATGCAGGAAGAAAAGGCCAAGCGAAACGTATTGCAAGTATCTCCAATAAAACACCGATTTTACTCACTCCCATTTATCAAACTTATTTTTTTCCCACACATTCCGATAGAGTTCCCGAAAACTGCTGGATTAACATGCATTATGTAGTTAAATTAAAATCGATGAAAGGATCTCGCTGCAAAGTTACTTTTGCGAATGAACAATCCATTATTTTAAATGTTTCTCATCATAGCATTAAGCATCAATTTTTAAATTGTATTTATTTCGCTTATTTGATGGGAAGATCGAATCAAGTCCAAACGCATAATCCAGAGAAACCCATTGATTATAGTCAAGAGCGCTTTAATATTTTTGAAGCTTTGTCCCAATATGCATTATTAGAAAAAGCAAAAAAAGAAATGAGCGAAAAGAAAGACAATGATAGTCATTTTTTAAATCTTTAGAACATATCTCATAGTTTTTCGTTTAGGCTGCTTGAACCTGAATGACTGTGGCCGAGTAGCCTAAACTCATGTTATATAGCAACACGCAGGATTTTTAGCGTTATCGCAATAAATAGATTAAATTAAGCATTTCAACAGCGCTTGATTAGAAGTGGAAAGTTAAGCTAAAGTGCATTAGGGTGAGACTTTTTAAACAAAGTGTAAAGATTACAGAATATCTATCCGCATAGTGTAAATGTTCTATTAACTTTTTTACAAATTTCTCTTGATTTCTTCATTGATGTTGCTATAATTGTATTTGTGATTGAAAATTAATCCACAGTAGCTCAGTGGTAGAGCTATCGGCTGTTAACCGATCGGTCGTAGGTTCGAGTCCTACCTGTGGAGCCATGGAAACGTACTCAAGTTGGCTGAAGAGGCGCCCCTGCTAAGGGTGTAGGTCGCGAAAGCGGCGCGAGGGTTCGAATCCCTCCGTTTCCGTAAATTATACTTCAAAGTCCTTAATTTAATAGGCTTTTTGAAAAGCAAGTGTCAAAAAAGTGTAAGTTACTTTTTTGACACTTTTTTATTTGATTGAAAACCAGTCATATCAAGAGATTGACATGCATCACTTAATCTCTTCGGAAACTCAATGTACCGATTTTAGACCTCGTTTTTAGGGTTCTTCATTTTTTATGGTGGGATGACATAAGTCATCCTGCTTTTTTGTACAAAAATAGCGCAAATGCCTCTATAATTTTAAGTGACTAAACCAAAAATAAAGGAGACATATTGCGCCTATGTGTAATGATATATTAAAGTTACTAAAAATTAAAGATAATAATATTAAAATCACTAAAGTTGAAGAAGATGTAGTTATTAGAGGTAAGAAATCTAACGTCATCTTTGGTACCCTTTCATACAAGCCTATGACTTGTCCTCACTGTTATCATTCGAATCCAAACCGAATACACAAACACGGAAAACGTTTATCGCGAATTACTTTTTTAAGATTCCAAGAGATAGCAGTGTATTTAAAACTGTTAAAACAATGTTTTAAATGTATGGATGGAAAGTGTTACGCTTCTACAGAAAGTATGAGGATATCATTGCTTATACGATTGGAACCCCTCAATTCAATAATGGAGCGATTGAAGGAATTAATCAAAAAGTTAAACTGATTAAAAGAGTTTCATATGGCTATCGCAACTTTTATAACTTCAAAAATCGCATTTTTATTATTTTTAGACTGTATAAAAGACCAAAGAAAAAAGCAATGCCACTTTTCAATAGTGAAATTGCTTAAATAGATTGCGTACCGAGTCGAGACTCCCGAGGCATAGAGCCGAAACCGAAAATCCATTTTGGCTTCTTATGAGCTACAATAAAAGCCAAAATTAGTTGAGGTAAGGCGCCTGGGAAAGCGAGACTCGAAGAAGCAATCGGAAGTTTGCGACTTAATTATTATAGACACATAACCACCATATAAAGTGTACAGCCGTTTTTAGCTAGGATAAGACTAAATGCAGGTGTCCAATCCTTACAACCTATCAAACTTACCTATTACAACAATATTGCTATTCAAAGTATAAGGGGCATTATAAAAATTGAAGTCCCTTTTGGCCTAACGAAAAAAACGATCATATACATATGAACGGTTTTTTTGAATCGTTTCCCAGAAAAACTATTTTACATTTATAAGAGAATAGGGGTTTTACGTGTTAATTTAAAAGCAATCAATCGTTTTATCAGTGTTTTAAATCTATTTTTAGTCACTCTTACACGAAGACTTAGCGATATCGTATCTTTCAATGCATTTAAAAGATACAAATTATCTTTAGATGCGTTATAAAAATAGTGTGCGCGTTTCCTACTGCCTGATATCAAATATAGTACTTCATGTTTTCTTTTTTTATTGTAATAAATATGTAGAAAATAAAATAATTGTCAAAATTTCGGGTATATGAATGTAAGACACGCGAGATGACGTGCGTTTTAATGTATGAGTGTCAGAACTATCGTGATGGTTTTCTTAACGATAGGATTATTTTTATTCTATATTATTCGACACCATAAAGTTCATTTAAGCCAATTGTGAGTTGATCGGTACGTCGTTCATTCGCAATGACCAATGTATTTTCTAATGTGTTAATGCTTGCAATGTAACCTTGAATGGTATGAATCTGTCCGGAACGCCAATAGCTAATTTGAGTGAAGGCGTTTTTAGCAATTTTAAAATGCAGCATTTGATTGATTTCGTTGATTTGATCTTCGCTTAAATCTGGGCGGTCT